>JBILDS010000249.1:0-4222 GCA_044352505.1 Phycisphaerales bacterium | reverse complement strand
CACGCGCTTCCGCGAGTGGTCATCGACCACGCCACAAACTCCTGGAAGCACGGGGCGCCCGGCTGGTATCGGTCGTGGCCGCAGCACGTACTTCCTCTCCGAGACCACGGGATACAAGGAGAACATTAAGAACATGAAGGCGCGCAACGCCGACATGTTGATCTTCCCCGGTGACCTCATCGAAGGAACGAGCAACGAGTGCCAGCGTCGTTGGGACGAGTTCTGGCGCCACAACGCAGGTGAGTACGACGATCTCTTCAGCGGTATGCCGTTCGTGGCCGCAATCGGAAACAACTGCATCTACAACGGCGGCGGAAATGGCACCGCAAACCCGCTCGTTCAGTATGCGCGCAAGCAGTGGTCGGCGTACTTCGACTACCCAGCGAACAACGATCCGGCCGCGAAGGACCTCTACTTCCGCACCGACTACGGCCCGGTCACGATTCTCACGTTGTGCTCTGTTGGCGCGCTCGACCCGAATGACAACGTCGCGCCGCCGCAAGGCCAGTTCATCAACATTAATTTCCCTGAGAACCGCGATACGAATCGCGCGTGGCTGCTTGGCTACCCCTACGGCGATCTGCCCGACTTCAACATCGGCACGGCGCAGTGGAACTGGGCAATGCAGGAGTTGGCGTCCGCGCGCGCAGCGGGTCAGATCATCTTCGTTCAGTGGCACCACACGCCGTTTAGCCGCGGTATTCACGGCACCAGCGTCACCAGCACGCAGTCGGGTGAAGCCATGCGCATCTACGCGCCGCTGCTTGAGCAGTATCGCGTTGCGGGTGCGTTCTGCGGCCACAGCGAAGTTGCGGAGATGAGCTACTTCGATCTCGACAACGATGGCTACGGCGTCCACCTGTGGGATGTCGGCGCCGCCGGCGATGGTCTCCGCGGCGTCGAAGACTCTGCGGGCGCAACAGCTGCCGCCATCACCAACTGGCGCAACAACCCGCTCAATCCGGAAGGCGCAAGCTGGTCACCGAACCCGTACAGCCGCTGGGCGGCCGATCAATCTGAGACCGAGACGTGGAACGGCAACCAGCTCATCGGTGGTGGCAAGCACTACGGCTTCCTCGAGTTCGACATCGAGCGCTTGAAGAACGGCGAATTCCGCATCACGTTCCAGAACTGGCACACCTTCCCGCTGAATGCGGGCGATGCGGACTTCACGGTCACCGGGTATGAGTTGCGCCCGTACAACAATCGGGTTGTCCTCGAAGGCCCGGCCGACAATCTGCAGCCGATTGCACTCGAGCCGATCTGCCCGCAGATCGACCTCAATCAAGACGCGCAGGTTGACGCGGCCGACCTCAGCATTCTCCTCGACGCGTGGGGCACGTCCGCCGGCGATGTCAATGGTGACGGCATCACGAACGCAGAAGATCTCACCTTCGTGCTCGTGAACATGGGCACCGACTGCCGCGGCTAAGTCACACGCATCCATCGCTTTACACGTTGTGCGCGCGGCGCCCGGAGCAGTTCCGGGCGCCGCGCTTGTAGACAGAACCAAGTCGTGTGAAGGATTTGTGTGTTTCCCCGAACTGGTGACTCTCGCGCCGTCCAGCCTTCGCTTCTTCTCCTGAGTTTCCGCAGTTTCGACACCTCTTTCGGAGTAGTCCAAATGTCCCGCACCACTGCAATCTTCGCCACCGCATCGGCGCTCCTCGTTGCTGCTGCATCGAGCGCGTCGGTCATTGTCTCCGCCGACTTCTCGACCTACGCCGATGGCAACTTGGTCGGCCAGAACGGCTGGGTTCAGTACAACACGCAGACCGCAAATCCGCTCACCGTCAGTGGGGGTCGCGTCACGTGGGCCGGCAACGGCAACACGTCGTCGAACAACCAAGACGCCATACTCGCCTTCGCGGAGCAGATCACGCAGCCGCTCACCGGATCGACCATCCTCAACTTCGACATTCTCCTGTCTGTTGCAAGCGCGGGCGCAAGCGGCTCGTACTTCGCGGCGCTGAACACCACGACCGGAACCAGCACGTCTGGCAACTTCCAGAACGTGCGCATGGTTGCGCAGGCAAGCGGTGCTGGATTCGTGTTTGGTACGCGCGTGAACGGCCAGAGCGGCTACCCATTTGGCTTCGGAACCGACGTGCTGAACTTCGGTCAAACCTATGCGCTGCGTGCGGAAATCAATCTCGTTGCTGGCAACGCCAACGACTTTATCAATCTCTACGTCGGCTCAGATTTCGACAATCTCAGCCTCTACGGCTCTGCAGGCTACGGCGCAGGGAGCGTGTCTGACATTTCGATCGGCGCGATGCTGCTCTCGCAGTTCTCATCTGGAACCGCCTTCGAATCGGGCGTTTCTGTATCAAGCATGGGTGTGAGCCTCGTGCCGACACCAGGCGCGATCGCATTGCTCGGACTCGCCGGCCTCGTCGCGCGTCGACGTCGCTGAGATCCTCGCTGAGATCGTCGCTGCTTCGCATGTTCACCACACCGCCCCGCCTCTGTGCGGGGCGGTTGTTCTTGTGTAGGTGGAGATTCGAACCTGCGACTTCGTTCGCCGCTCACTCTGGCGTGACGAACAAAATCCAACCCATGGCTGCGCGGTCTTGCTCGCTCCAGCGATCGTCCCAGATGTAGCGATTGAGCCGAGGAAACTCGACCGCGATTGCGTCTTCAAGGCGGGTGTGCAGCGCGCGCTCATTGGGCGATGCAACTCCCTCCGCAAGTTTGCGCCCCAATGGGAGCAGTTGCCGCTTCAACTGGACATAGCGCGCCGACATGCGGCGGAACTCGTCGAACTTTCGATCGCGCGCCAGCTTCTGGTATGGCTCGTCGCCCGCGGTTGGCTCGACCGGCGGCGGCGAGGGCAGCGCGAGTTCTTGAATCACGTCTTCAAGAACGCGCGGATCGGGTGCACCTATTGCGCCGAAGTCCGTGGCGGCTGCACCATCGACCGTCGCCGTCGAGGCGTTCGTCGACTGCCCCGATGCGGCCGGCTGTCCATACGACGAAGCGCCCGCGGCAGAAGCTGGAGTTGTCGCGGCGGGCGAAGTTGCGAGGGTCTCCGAGGACTGTTGATTCGAGCTTGCAGGCGCGGTGTACGAAGCCTCATCGCGCGCCGCTTGTGCGGCGAAACCCTCCGGGTAGCCGCGGTCCTCACATCCAACGAGAGCGAGCACAGCGAAACACGTTGCCACGCACGGATGCGCTGCACAAGAGACCGGCCGAGTCACTGGAACATCCCCGGCACAAGATGCCGTCGCAGCCATTCATAGTCGGGTCCGGGCCAGAAGATGTCGTTCTGCGGAAGCGTCATGTAGTAATCAACGTCGGTCTGCCGCGCGGCATGGCGATACGAGAAGGTCGATCCATCGGCCATCGTGAAGTTCCACGTCGATGGATGCCACGCTCCAATTTTGTCGACCCACATGCCGTTCCCGGTCACGTTGATGCCGAAGCCGTTGATGTTGTATCCACGGTGGTCGTACTCAAGCGTTGTAATGATCGTCTCAGCAGGCACCGGGATTCGACCCATGGTGTTGACCTGCCAGTTGGGCGGGCCACCCCACATCGGACCTTCACCGGTTGAGATGAACGCGTTGAATGAATACGTTCGCAACCGTTGGAAACTCGAAAAGGGATCGAAGGGGCTTCGATAGATCTCAGGGTTCTCGCCGATGTACGACCACATCCGACCCTTCTTCAGCGCGTTGATAGTTTCAAACCCTTGTGGATTCAGGTTCGTCTGCCCCTGCACCCAATCCCATTGGGTGATCCCCGTGTCAACTCCCATGAAGCGTCCAGAATTGTCGCCGTAATACTGCGTGAACGCGACGTTCAGTTGCCGTTGATTCGAAAGGCACTGACCGCTGCGCGCCTGCCGCTGGATCTGCGGCACCACCGCAGCCAACAGCGACACAATCAACGCAATGATTGCAATGACAACAAGGAGTTCGACGAGGGTGAAACCCAAGGATCTGCGACCACAGGGTTTCGGACGTGCACGGTACATAGGGAAAGAATCGCCCAATCACCGCGTCATGTCAACTGAAACGCCTGCGCGGGCGGATCGTCGGGCGCGTGATCCCGCCGCCGATTCAAGGCCACCGTCCGCTCCGCGCTGGTCGAAGATTGAAGCGCAGGACGAACTTATGGCGTGTTCCGGCGCGTGTACCCCGCCGGCGGAACCGCCGAGAAGTATGCAGCTTCAAACCCGGGATTCACGGTCATGTTCATGTAGTGGGTCGTCAGCGTC
>JBILDS010000050.1:0-14377 GCA_044352505.1 Phycisphaerales bacterium | reverse complement strand
CGACCTCGCGTTGGTCCTCGGCGCCTGGGGCGTGTGCGAGTAAGCGCATCGCGCGGAGCGCGGGGGGCTCGCACATCGCGACCCCCCGCGCGCCGCTCGGCTACACTCGCGCGCCATGCCTATGACGAAACTCGCGCGCCTCGCCCTTGAGGACGGGTCGGTCTTCCACGGACGTGCCTTCGGCGGATCCCTTCGGGATCTCGAGGGGATGGGCGAGGTCGTCTTCAACACCGCGATGTGCGGCTACCAGGAGGCGCTCACGGATCTCTCGTACACCGGGCAGATCCTCACGATGACCGCCACCGAGATCGGAAACTACGGCGTCGCCCCTGAAGATATCGAGAGCGCGGCTCCGTGCGTGGCCGGCTTTGTGGTGCGCGAGCTTTCGCAGATCGTGTCGAACCATCGCGCCACGCGCGGGCTGTCGGATTGGCTTGAAGAGGCGGGAATTCCCGCGATTCACGGCATCGACACCCGCGCGCTCGTGCGGCGCCTCCGCACCGGCGGCGCCATGCGCGGCGTGATTTCCTCGGCGGCGCTTGCCGACGCGAGCGACCTCGAGCTCGTGGCGCGCGCGCGCGCGATTCCGTCGATGGCGGGCGCGAATCTCGCAGCCAAAGTCTCGCCACGCTGCGCCGGCCGCTACGAAGAGGCGCTCGGCGAGTGGGCGCCGCGCGCTGGGCTCTTCGTCGGAGCGAAGCCCTCGCCCGCCGACCTGCCGAACGGCGCGTTCAAGGTTGTCGCCATCGACTGCGGCGCCAAGCGCAACATCTACCGTCACCTCGTCGAGCGGAACTGCGAGGTTCACTTCCTGCCGCACACCGCGACCGCTGCCGAAATCCGCGCGCTCAAGCCGCACGGCCTCTTCATCTCGAACGGCCCCGGCGACCCGGCCGTCGTCGAAACCGTGATCAACACCTTGCGTGAAATCGCGGGCGAAGTGCCGACCTTCGGCATCTGCCTCGGCCACCAGCTGCTTGCGCTTTCGCTCGGCGCGACCACCTGGAAGCTGAAGTTCGGCCACCGCGGCGCCAACCAGCCTGTGCGCAACCTGTTGACTGGCCGCGTCGAGATCACAAGCCAGAACCACGGCTTCTGCGTCGACGAGACGAGCCTGCGCGCCGCAGGCGGCGAGCCGACGCACATCCACCTGAACGACGGCACGCTGGCGGGCTTCCGCCACACCGCCAAGCCGATCTTCAGCGTGCAGTACCACCCCGAGGCAAGCCCGGGGCCGCATGACTCGGCGTACCTCTTCGACGTGTTCATCGAGATGATGAAGACGCGTAAGCCTATTGGTGCGCTGGAGATGGAAGCGGCACAGGCTGCAATGGCGCACGTCTAAGCCGAGCGCCACATGGAAGCAGCCTTGCAGGAGCGGTCGGCGTGTTCTCGGAAGATACCGGCGGCTCGCGACGACCTTCGACCGTGACCGTTTGGTGTCGAACGCCAGCACGAACCCGCGCAACGGCGGCGAGGAACTTGCGCTCTTTCTCGGTGATTCAGCGCGCATGGGTGGCAATCGCCGACTCGCGCACGCGCAGCGTCGCGGGAGCCGTCTGACCGAACCGGTGCGAATCCATCACACGATCGGGGAAGCGTCCTTGCGAGACTTTCAAAGCGGGGTTACCTTGCGCGGCCCGGTGCCTCGACTTCTTTCAGAGGAAGTCAAGGACGGGACGGTTGGTCCGTAGAAGAGCAGCATGAACCCGCGTGATCGGGTTTGCACCTGATACGGAATTCCGTCAGCGTTTCGAGTGGCCGCACACCCGATCTGGGTGGCTCAGGAGTACAGAATGCAGCGCAGCACGAAGAACGAGGCGACTTTCATCACGACTCAAATCGGAGCGCGATCAACGCGAACCGTGGCTGGACTGATGGCGGTGGCTCTCGTCGGTACGACGCCCTGGATGGCATCGTGGTCGAACATGACGCTTGCGCAGGATGCGCCAACGCCACCCGCCGCGGAGCCGACACCTGCTCCGGAGGCGGCTCCTGAAACCAGCCCCGACGCCGAAGCTCAAGCGCAGGCCGAGGCTCAAGCGCAGGCCGAGGCTCAAGCGCAGGCCGAGGCCGCCGCGCGCGCCGAAGCCGAACGCGCCCGTCAGGTCGACGGTATGCGCACCGCAGCCCGTGAGGCAATGGCGGCGAGCCAGTGGCGCAAGGCAATCGACCTTTGGTCGAGCCTCCAGACCGCAGCGCCCGGCGACGCCGAGGCCGCGAAGGGCATCGAGCGCGCCCGCGCGATGATCGATCAGGGCAGCCTCATCGAAGACGCCGGAACCGACCTTGCGCTTCGCAAGCAGCGTTGCCAGGTTGAGGTCACCGCGTCGATCTCGAACGCGAGCGAGTTGATGGCCGCCGGCGACTACACCGCCGCATACCGCGAGGCCGTGCAGGCGAAGATGCGCCTCGACCGCGACCGCAGCGTGTTCCCCGGCGCTGAGTACGCCAGCCTCACGAGCCAACTCGACACGCTCCTCGACCAGATCGAGATCGGCAAGACGAATGCAGCCCTCGCGCAAGACGCCGCCAGCCGCCGCGAGGCGACCGCAGCGTCGGCCTCCAAGCAGAAGGCCGAGCTTGAGGCGCGATCTCGTGCCATCAACGAGCGGCTCGTCCGCGTGCGTCAACTCCAGATGGAGATGAAGTACGACGAGGCGATTCAGGTTGTCGACGAGATCCTCTTCATGGATCCGAACAACCCCGCAGCGCAGGCGCTTCACGCGGTGCTGAAGACGAGCCGTCTGTACGTGGCGTACAGCAACTCGGAGCGCGCGCGCAGCGAGGCGTATTCGCAGTTCTCCGCGGACATTCTGAAGAACACGATCCCGCCCACGGTCAACATCTCTGGCCCCGGCGCGCGATCGCTCAGCGGACTTGTGGAGTACCCCGAAGATTGGCCAGCGCTTTCTGACATGCGTCTGCGCGACCGAGCCAGCGGCTTCCGCGACAGCACCGTGAACCGTCAGGCGATGGTTGCGTTGCAGAAGCCAGTCTCGCTTGACTTCAAGAACAACGATCTCGCGCAGGTCTTCGACTTCTTGAACGAAGTCACCGACGTTGAGTACTACCCCGACTGGAAGGCGCTTGAGTCGATCGGTATTCGCTCTGACGACACCGTCTCGATCCGTCTTCAGGGTGTTCCCGGCGAAATCGCGCTGAAGCGCGTGCTTGAACAACTCGGTGATGACACGTCGCGGCCTGAGTATTCGATTGAGGACGGCGTGGTCGTCGTCAGCTCAAGCGACATGCTCGACAAGAAGACGCTCACGATCGTCTACGACATCCGCGACCTCATCTTTGAGGTGCCGTACTTTGACAACGCGCCGGTCTTCAGCACGGGCGGCGGTGGCGGTGGCGGTGGTGGCGGTGGTGGTGGCGGCGGCTCCGGCGGCGGCGGTGGCGGTGGCTTCGGTGGCGGCGGCGGCTTCGGTGGCGGCGGCGGGGGCTCCGGCGGCGGCGGCGGTGGCTCCGGCGGCGGTAGCAGCGGCAGCATCGTGGGCGGCACCATCGGCGACCCCTCCGAGGATCCGACGCGCAAGACCCGCGAAGAGCTCATCAACCAGATCATCGACATCATCGAAGGTCAGGTTGATCCCGACAGCTGGCTCGATGACACCACGGGTCGCATCACGGAACTCAACGGCAATCTGATCATCACGAACACGGCGCGCAATCACCGTCAAATCGAAGGTCTGCTGACGCAGTTGCGCGCGATTCGCGCGCTCATGATCAACTACGAGTGCCGAGTGATCGGTGTTTCGAGCGATTGGTTCGAGCAGATCGGCGTCGATCTCGACGTCTACCTGAACACCAACGACAGCATGTGGAACTCGGCGCGCGCGGCCGACCCGAACTTCAACATCAGCGACTTCTTCAACGCCGACGGCACCAACAAGGACGCCGTGGTGTTCGGGCCGCTCGGTTCGCCGACCGGCACGGGCGACGTGCGCAACACGCCGGCTACTGGCGCCGCAGTTGGTGTGCCCATCGACGGCGGAGCGGACATCGGCTACATCTACGGTCCCGTTGGTACGCCGGTGCGACGTCAGCAGGGTTGGAACCCAATCGGCTTCAACCAAGATTCGTCTGGCATCGTCGACACGCTCGGCGGCGCGTCTGTGACCGGTATCGGCGCGGGCATCTTGCTCAACGGTGCATCGGCTGCAACCACCGGCTTCAGCTACATGGATGACATCCAGGTTGACCTCCTCATCAAGGCAACCCAGGCTGATCAGCGCAACGTGGTGCTCACATCGCCGCGGCTCACGCTCATGAACGGCCAGCGTTCGTGGATCAGCATCGCCAAGAACATCACCTACATCGCGAACGCCGTTCCGGTTGTTGGTGACTCAAGCACGTCGTTCCAGTCGATTCCCGGCCAGGTGGCCGATGGCTTCGTGCTCGACATCGAGGGCGTGATCTCAGCAGATCGCCGCTACGTCACCATGACCGTCTCGTTCGACGAGAGCAAGGTGCTCGGCTTCACCGAGAGCCAGGTCTCGGGCGCGGTCGGCGGCACTGGTGAAGTCGCGGGTCGTGGCAATTCGACCGCCACGATTCAGCTCCCGACGGTGCAGACGCAGCGCATCCGCACCACGGTCAGCGTGCCGGATAAGGGCACGATTCTGCTCGGCGGTCAGCGCATCTTCAACGAAGTCGAGATCGAGTCGGGTGTGCCAATCCTCTCGAAGATCCCGATCGTCAACCGCTTCTTCACGAACCGCATCGACAGCGAGCAGGAACTCACCACGGTGATCTTGCTCCGCCCGGAAATCGTGATCCAGAGCGAGAACGAGGATCTCCTCTTCCCCGGTCTCGTCGATCAGCTTGGCAATCTTGGCGGCTGAGTTCATCAGCGCGCACACAGCATGTTCACCGCATCGACGACGGGTTTCCGTCGTCGATGTGTTTTTGTTCCACTGAGCCGCCGACGAATGTGCCTCCGTGCGGGCACCGATTGCGCGCGTCGGTCTGCTATCGTGTCACGTGTCCGAAAGAGGACGTGGAGTCGATATGGCCGCCAGTTCGTCGCACATCAGTATTCGCAAGATCGAAGGCGTTCATCGCATCGACTTCGTCGATCGAAACATCCTCGACGAGGTCAACATCCACCAGATCAGCATCGAGTTGATGAAGGTGGTCGAGTCAGAGTTTCGGCCGCGGCTGGTGATTGTGTTCCAGAACGTGGACCACCTTTCATCGGCTGCGTTCGGTGTGCTCGTTGCGCTTAAGAACCGTATGGACAGCCGAGACGGGCAGTTGCGGCTGTGCGAGATCAAGCCCCGTATCCGGGAAGCCTTCGCGATCACCAAACTTGATCGTATTCTCTCGATCCACGACACCTTCGACGCTGCCGTGAAGAGCATGACCTAACGCCGCGCGCCGCGCGGTCTTCGTCCATCCACGCATGAGCGAGCCATCGACCGTCTTCGAGCGCGATTACACGCTGCACGAGCTCCGTGCCGGCCTCGAAGAGGTTCACGAGGCTGTGGCGGCCGCGTTGACGGCGCATGCGTTCGATGAAGGTGCGTCGTTTGCCATTCGCTTGGCGATCGAAGAGGCGGTGGTGAACGCATTCCGCCACGGAAATCGCAACGATCCAACCAAGGTCGTCTTCTTCCGCGTGCATGTCGATGACCAAGCCGCGCGATTCGAGGTCGAAGACCAAGGCCCCGGGTTCGACCCAAAGGCGATTCCTGATCCCACCGATCAGTTCAACATCGAGATGCCATCTGGTCGAGGCGTGATGCTGATTCGCGCGTATATGACCGAGGCCGATTTTGTTCCGCCAGGTAACAAGTTGTGCATGACGTACCGCAAGCCTGCGTGAATCGAGCGCGGAACTGTCCGAGTCGACAGCCAAAAGTGGGTGCGACTACTTCCAGTGGTGGGGACTCGACATGCCACATCCTCACGCCGGGGCGATACGCGCGCGAAACCACCACTGGAAGTGGTGGCACCCAACTGGGCTGTCGACCCTTGCGCGTGGCGCTCGGGCTTCGCCCTCGATCGAGCGCTCTGCGTCGATAGCGTCTGCCAGCGCTCACTTGATCTCGATCGTCGTCTTCAGGTCGAGCGGATACACCTGCGCGCCCGCGGGGGGAACGAGCAAGCCGTTCTCGTCGAAGGTCGGCGTGTAGCGTTCCCACTGCGCGCCGTGGATGACGATCCAGCAGCGCGCGCGCACGGCGTGCGTGCCTTTCGGCGCGTCCTTGATGCGGCCCGTGAACACGAGCTGTGATTCCGGCAGCGCGCGCAGCTGTCCGGCCGTGCGCCAGAACGAATCGAGGTCGTGCATGAAGAGCGACCAGTCGGCGCCCTTCGTCCACGGGCCATCGTCGAGCGACACGCCGCCGAACACGAGGCGTGGCGTCTTCATCGCACCGAGTATGAGTTCGCCGAACGCGGGCGTCACGGTGGCGACGACCTCATCGCCATCCTGCTCGACCTCGAGCGTGGCCTCGACCGTCGCGCGCGCGACATCCTCGAGGATCGCAGGCGTGAGCTTGCCGGCGCGCTCGGCGTCGCAGAGGAAGTCGAAGTGGAAGAGCGGCCGCGCGCGATTGGGGCGTGCGCACTCGACGAGGAGTCCCGCGGCCTCATCGACCTCGGCCTGCGTCATGGTCGGCGGCGTGAGGTTCCGCCAGTATGAACGCGGAGGACGGATGTTGGTCCAATACGCGTTGCGCACAGGCTGCGGCAACAGGCCCGCGAGATCGTCCTGGAAGAACATCATCCCCATCACGAGTCCGAGCGGCACGGCGAGGATCAAGAGCGCGGCGGGGCTTGAGCGATGGAGGCGCGTGACTGCAGCGGGCTTGAGGAGATCGGCGCCGCATTCGTTGCAGACCTTCGGCTGATCGGATGCGCAGAGGTGATTGCAGGCGGCGCATCGCGGTCGGCCCGAGCGCCAGAGCGGTCCGATCACGACAAAGATCGGACCGACCAGGAGCCACGGCAGGAACGCGGGCACCATGCCGCTCACGATCGTGCGCGGCGCGATCGTGAGCGCGACCGCAAACAGGGCGATGAGGAAGACCGCCGTGACGATCGCGCGCGGAATCGCAGCGCGCACACGCGTGAGCGGCGTGGAGTTCGGGTCGTGCGCCACGATGACCGCGTGCAGCCGCATGCGCTGCACCACGCCGGCGATCCGCCACGGAAGTGGTCCGTATGGCGCTGCATCCCGCAGTGCGAGCAGCGACCGTGCGCAGTCGCCGAACGCGAGCGTCGGCAGCGACTCCCAGTAGTCGAGCATGAACCGGTGCTGTACACGCGTGAACCCGTGGTTCGGGCAGGGCGCCGTGTCGGCTCGCACCTTGCACCACGGGCACACGCAGCCGTTCGCCTCCCAGATCATCGGGCGCAGGCGGTCCCACCTGGCCGCCCACCACAGCGAGAAGCCCACCTTGATGGCGGTGGCCGCGAGGGCGCAGGCCCCGGCGATCATGATGGTTCGAGCGAGCGGGGCACCTCCGAACGCCTCCGGGAGGACGACGGGAAGCAGCAGGCCGAGGAGGCCTAGGACGACGATCGCCCCGATGACGAGGCGGCTTCCGAGGGTGTCGAACGGCCGCGAGCGCTGGTAGCCATCCCACTCCGACTTGGTGATCGACCAGGTCGGAGCGGGCGCGGGTGATGGATTCGCCGGCTGCTCGTCCATCGTGACCTCACGCGCGCCCTACCGCGCGATCGCCTCCGCGCGCGTCTCGCGCAGCACGGTCACCTTGATCTCGCCGGGGAAGGTCATCTCGGCCTCGACGCGCTTGGCGATCGCCTCCGCGATCTGGAACGCGGTCGCGTCGTCGGCCTTCTTCGCGTTGAGGATGACGCGGATCTCGCGGCCCGCTTGGATCGCGTGCGCCTCGTCGACATGCGGCTGCTCGCGGGCGATCGCCTCGAGCTGCTCGAGCCGCTTGATGTACAGCTCCATCGACTCGCGCCGCGCGCCGGGGCGTGCGCCCGAGATCGCGTCGGCCGCCATCACGATCGGCGTGTACGCGGTCGTCGCGGGAATGTCGCCGTGGTGACCGCCGCAGGCGTTGAGCACGGCCTCGCTCTTCTCGCCGAACTTCTTGAGGAACTCCATGCCGATCGCGGGATGGCCGCCCTCCATCTCGTGGTCCATCGCCTTGCCGATGTCGTGGAGCAGGCCCGCGCGCCGCGCGATCGCGCCGTTCAGGCCGAGCTGGTCGGCGATCATCTGCGACAGGAACGCGACCTCGATCGAGTGGCGCAGCACATTCTGCCCGTAGCTCGTGCGGAAGTGCATCTTGCCGAGCGCCTCGATGACCTTTGGGTGAAGCCCGCGGACATCGGCCTCGACGACCGCTTCGTTGCCGACCTTGACGACCTTCTCCTCGATGTCGCGCTTGGTCTGCTCGACGAGCTCCTCGATGCGCGTCGGGTGGATGCGGCCGTCGGCCACGAGCCGCTGCAGCGCCTCGGCCGCGATCGCCTGGCGCACGCGGTCGAAGCACGACACGCTGATGACGCCGGGGGTGTCGTCGACGAGGATGTCTGCGCCCGTCGCCTTCTCGATGGCGCGGATGTTGCGGCCCTCGCGGCCGATGATGCGGCCCTTCATGTCCTCGCTCGTGATCTTGATCGAGCGCACGGTCGACTCGCCGACGTTCTCGGCGGCGTAGCGCTGGATTGCCATGAGCGTGATCTCGCGCGCCTTGCCCTTGGCGTCGCGCTCGGCCTCGTCGAGAAGCTTCTGGCGAAGCGCCGAGCCGTCGTGCTCGGCCTCGACGCGGACCTCCGCGAGGTAGAGCTCGCGCGCCTCTTCGCGGGAGAGCCCCGACACCTTCGACAGGGCGCCGCGCAGCTCGGTCCGGGTGCGCTCGTTCTCGTCGGCGCCGCGGCGAACGTCGTCCTCCTGGCGCTTGAGGTCGGCCTCGCGCGAGTCGATCTTCTGCTCGCGCTGGCCGATCGACTCGAGCTTCTTGTCGAGCGTCTCCTCGCGCTTCGCAGCGCGGGCGAGGCTTTCGTCGAGCTTGGCCTGGCTGGCCTTCGACTCGCGGTCGAGGGCCGCGCGCTTCTCGGACGACTGCTTCTCCGCCGCGAGCTCGATCTCGCGCGCCTTTTTCTCCGACTCGCTGCGCATGGCATCGGCGGTGAGTTCTGCCTGCGCCTTGGCGTCGGCGATCATCCGGTCGGCTTCAGCGCGCGCGGCTTTGAGTCCGCGCCCTGAGGCCATCGAGAAGATCACAATTCCGACAACTGCGCCGACCACAAGCGCGATGCCTGCGGCGATCAAGACTGCGGCAACGCCAAAGTCACCGGTTGAGTTCTGAAGAAGAATGGACACACACGCCTCCTGACGAAAGGACACCCGCCGGGTGCGTCATGCACCCGCCAAGCGTGCGGCGCTCGAAGATGATCCAGCGGTTCCGTTTCAGCGCATCAATGAGTCTTCAGCGCCTTCGCATGCCCGATCCCGCGTTGTGTGCGGTCGGCACGGCCCAAACTCTCGCGGGCGTCCGGCGGGTCGGATGTTGAAGGGTCGAAACGGTCACGGTGACGAGGAACTGGGTGCCACCCCGGAAAGGGGAGGCCTTGGTCTGGATCGATCTATCACGGGTGCGCCTTTGGAGAGGGCGAACCCGAGGGTGACCAGATGTCCGCAACGGGAATCTGGGCACCTATGAACGGTCGCGAACGGCTTGGCCTGTTCGACGGGCCGGAGAATGGTTCGGACGACGGAAGGCGCCGCCCGGTCCGCATCCGCGGACTCGTGAAGTATCGGTGTCCTGTCGAAACTGTCAAGGTACGATTCGGGTTCCCGATGCCTGTCGTCCTCAATTGGCTCTCCAACCTCGTCCCGACCAACCCGATCGCCGTGCGCATCGTGTCGGGCGGGTCGAAGCGCTCCCGCCACCTACTCCTCCGGTCGGGGTACCTCGCGATCATGATCGCGATCCTGCTCCTTGGCCTCCTAGGGGGCGACGGAAGCATGAAGCAGCTGGCCACCCGCGGCGCCGGCGCGTTCTCGGTCGTGTCGTTCGGCCAGGTGGCGCTCATCTGCATCCTGACCCCAATCTTCATGGCGGGCGCGATCGTGCAGGAGGCGAGCCCCCGGACGTGGGACATCCTTCTGACCACGCCGCTTTCAAACCTTCAGATTGTCCTCGGCAACCTCTTCGGGCGGCTGTTCTTCATTCTCGCGCTGCTCTTCTCAACGCTTCCGCTGTTCGTCCTCACCCAGTTCTTTGGCGGCGTACCGGGCGAGTCGATCTTCACGAGTTACGCCATCGCGGCGTCGAGCGCGCTCATCGTGGCCACGACCGCAGTCACGCTCTCGGTCACGCGCAGCGCCGGCAAGCGCGCGGTCGTGGTGTTCTACGCAGCGGTCGTGATGTATCTCTTCGTCACGTACGCAGCCGATGCGTATCTTCGCACCAAGGTTGGAATCGGTGTAGGCACCAACGCCACGCAGACCACGTTCCTCACGGCGTTCAATCCGTTTCTCGCGCTTGAGAGCGCGCTGAATTCCACCAGCTACGTGCCCTACACCCGTTCATCGGCGCCATTCACGCCGCTCTGGTTTGTGTACACCGCGCCCGCCACGACATTTTGTCTCATCTGCGTGGCGTCAAGCCTTGCGATGATCCTCTGGTCGATGTTGCGACTTCGTGTGATCGGTACGCGTGGGCCGCGCGTCTCGTGGTGGCGCGTGATTCTTGGAACGGGCGCGGGCGCAGGGGGAACGCGCGCATCGCGACGCGTTGGGGCAAATCCCATCGCGTGGCGCGAGAACATGCTTCGCTCGCAATCGATTGGCGGAATGTTCGGGCGCTGGATCTTCCTGGCGCTGGGCGCGTGCGTCGGCATCGTTCTGTGCGGGTTGCACCGTCAAGGGACGATTGGATCTGACGAGTTACGTCTTGCGCTTCTCGGGGTTGTGGGTGCTGAGATCGCGGTGGTGCTTCTCACGGCCGTGAGTTTGAGCGCCACCGCCGTGAGCCGCGAGCGGGAAGACGGAACCCTCGACATTCTGCTCACGACCCCGATTCAGCCGGGGCCATATCTCGCGGGAAAACTGCGGGGAATCGTGCAGTTTCTCGTACCGATGATTCTGGTTCCGTTCGTCACGCTCGGCAGCGTTTCGATCTATGTGCTTGCGGGCGGCTTCGGCGCGGCGCAGGGCGTCACCGTGATTGAGCAACTCGGGTTCGCCACCGTCACGCTTCCGGTCATCCTGCCAGAAGGCGCGGTGCTTGTTCTCATTGATCTGATCGCGGCCACCAGCTTCGCCATCATGATTGGATTGCAGTGGTCGCTCCGCACCAAGGGCACGATTGGGTCGGTCATGGCAGCGGTTGGCGTGCTTGGCGTGATCGGTCTCGTTCTTGGCGGTTGCGCAGCGGCCATCGGAAATGGCGTGCCCTACGTCGGCGCCGCAGCGGCCGCGGCAAGTCCGCTGAACATGCTGTTTGCAACGGTCGACCCCGCTTCGAGCATCGCACAGAGTTTGAGCGACGTGCGCGCGGCGCGCTCGAGTTTGTTCGTGGGTGTACTCGTTGCCTGCGTGGCCTATGGCGCAGCCTGTTTCGCCATGCACGGCGCCATGAAGAAGAGCTTCATGATGGTTGTGCGACGTCTCGCCGGCACCAACTGAACCTCGCACGTGTCGAATCACGTTCCACGTTCGGCGATTCACACACCCATCAATCGCTGAGGAAAAATCCGGTTTGCGGTGGGATCTCGCGTGAATACCCACGGATTCAGAAACGTCTGAGATCGCCGTCATGTACTGTGCCCGCGCTCCGTGCAGGTGAAATCGACCGACGTACGGTTCACCTTGGAGATACCCATTTGGAGATACCCATGAGCTTGTTCATCGCGACCGTTGCATCCTCGTGCCTCGCAGCATCAACGTGCCTTGCAGCGTTCTCGCATTCGCTTACCTCGGCTGAATCCATGTCCGCTGATCGCGCGTCGGCTGACGTCGCGAAGCCAGCAGAAGGCGTGTCGCTCACGGTCTACTCGTCGGCCGACCCAGCTGGCTTCGACCCACAGCGCTTCATCCAACAGCAGCGCATGGGCGGCATGGACAACATCTGGGGCGTCCCCGGCTACGGCGTCGTGAAGGTTGTGCGCAAGGTCGCAGTGCCGAAGGGTATCGGCACGCTCGCCTTCACCGATGTCGCCGCGTGGATCGACCCGACCACGGTTTCCTTCAACGATCTCGACGACCCGTCGACCGCTGTGCTTGAGCAGAACTTTCAGTTCGACCTCGTGAGCCCTGCGAAGCTGATGGAGCGCTACATCGGCCGCGAAATCACCGTGTCTGTCCCGATGGGCGACTCGGTGTCGATTGTCACAGGCGAACTCTTGAGCGCGAACATGGGGCAGCTCGTTCTTCAGACGAAGGATGGCGTGCGCATCGTGCCGCAGGGCGGGCAGGTGCAGCTTGGTGAACTCCCGGGCGGCCTTCTCACGAAGCCGACCCTTCTGTGGAAGCTTGCAAGCGACACGGGTGGCGACCATCTCGTGCGCACCACCTATCAGACGAGCGGCATGACCTGGCGCGCCGACTACAACATCGTGATCGACGAGAGCGACACCGCAGGAAGCATCTCCGCATGGGTCACGCTCATGAACCTCTCGGGCGCGTCGTATCCGAATGCGGAGCTCAAACTCGTTGCTGGCGATGTGCAGAAGGTCGAGTCGCGTCGCGGCGGGATGATTGGAAACGCCGGCCGGCGCGAGGCGATGGCGATGGCCGACGCGGGAGGCTTCGAATCGAAGGCCTTCGCTGACTTCCACCTCTACACGCTGCCGCGCCGCACCGATGTGGCGCAGAACTCCACGCAGCAGATCGCGCTCTTCCCGTCGGTCGACCGCTTCACGCTCAAGCGCGAGCTCGTCTTCAATTTCCTCTCGGGTATCGGCGGCGCAGGCGCACCGATCACAGATCGCGACTTCTTCGGCAACACCATCGAGGCGAAGCCCTCGATCTTTGTCAGCTTCGAGAACAAGGAGGAGAACTCGCTCGGCATGCCCATGCCAGCGGGCAAGATCCGCTGCTACAAGATGGACGACGCGGACGGCACGCTTGAGTTCATCGGCGAGGACATCATTTCGCACACGCCGCGCAACGAGACGGTGAAGGTGCGGCTCGGCGAGGCGTTCGATGTGGTCGGCGAGCGCACGCGCACCGACTTCTCGATCGACAACGCTGCGAAGCGCATGACGGAGACCTTCCGCATCGAGGTGCGCAACCAGAAGGCGGTTGCGCAGAAGGTCCGCGTGATCGAGCCGCTCTACCGCTGGTCGAACTGGAAGATCACGATGCAGAACCGCGGGTTTACCAAGGTCGACTCCGGCACCATCGCGTTCGACCTCGACATTCCCGCGGAAGGCAAGGCCGACATCAGCTACACAGTGACCTACACCTGGTGAGCGCGCGCTGCTGGCGAGAGGAATTCGCTCACGGAGGCACTGAGCGCAGGGGAGAGCGCGTGGCGTCGACCGCTTGAACTGCGGCGCGCACGACTCACGCACTGGCGTCGTGTCGTGCTGCGTTCGATGAGGAATTCTCTCACGGAGGCACGGAGGCACGGAGAAGAGGGTCACTCTTTCGGTCCGGACGCGCGCCGCGCGAGACGGATGAAAGACCAGGCCTGTCTGCCTCCGCGCCTCCGTGAGAAACCTGCTTGGCTGATCGCACGCGCGACCAGGCCGCATGTCATCTTGACTCGACGCTGACGCTGCCGTGACAGCGTCTTGACGCGCTGCGCCGACGCTTTGCTCCTCAACCAAGGAGATTTCCATGCGTCAGCTCGCTGCAGCGTCCGTCGCCGTTTCCGCCGTCCTGCTTGCGCCGAGCGCGCTTGCGGGTGACCCGCAGATCTCGCTCAGCTATCTCGCGAGCACCCCGCGCGTCGGCTTCGATGTCGCGGGCGCCGAGATCGTCGCCTTCGACGCAGCGTCGAAGCGCGCGTTCGTCGTGAACGGCTTCGCGAACGCGATCGATGTCTTCGACCTCTCGAACCCCGCTGCGCCGGTCGCGGCTGGCAGCTTCTCGCTGCTTCCCTACGGTGGCGGCGTCCAGAGCGTGGCGATCGGAAACGGCAAGGTCGCGTGCGCCATGTCGGCTGCGGTGAAGACCGACCCAGGCGTCGTCGTCTTCTTCGACCTCAACCTGAACTTCATCGCGTCCGTCACGGTGGGCGCGCTGCCCGACATGGTGACCTTCACGCCAGACGGCACGAAGGCGATCACGGCGAACGAGGGCGAGCCGAACGACACCTACTCGGTCGATCCAGAGGGGTCGATCAGCATCATCGATGTCAGCGGCAAGGCGATCACGCAGGCGGATGTGACGACGCTCGGCTTCAACGGCCTCGCGGCGGGCGTGATC
>JBILDS010000248.1:0-4276 GCA_044352505.1 Phycisphaerales bacterium | reverse complement strand
GGCGACATGATCCGCCAGCGGGCCTCGAGTCCGAAGCTGCAGGTGCTCAACACCGCGCTCACGGGCGCCCTCGCGGGAGATGATCCGCGAAGCCTTCTCGCGTCGCCCGACCAGAAGGGCCGGCTGGTCGAGAGCGCGGTCGGCGCCCACCTTGCGAACGCCGCCGCCACGGGCCGATGCAGGCTGTTCTACTGGCGCGAGCGAAACCTCGAGGTCGACTTCGTGGTCGAGCGCGAGGGCAAGCTCCTCGCGATCGAGGTCAAGAGCGGGCGTCGAAGAGACGGGCTCGTGGGGATCGGCGCGTTCCTGAAGTCATATCCGAAGGCGCGGCCCTTGCTCGTCGGCGCAGATGGCGTGGGGATCGACGAGTTCCTGCTGAAGCCCGTCGAGGCATGGTTGGGCTGAGGCGCACGGGTCGCGGCGGTCCAGCCCGCCGTGGTAACCTCGTGATGCGGGAGGCCGCCCCGTGTCTCGTCGAAACCGGCCCGATTGGTGGGACTGGGAACTCGAACTCAGCCCCGTCGGCTCACGCAAATGATCGACCGACGCTTGTGCGCGCTTGATCTGCCACAGTCAGACTCCAGCGCGGCAATGACCGTCGCCATCGGTCTAAGGTCGCGATAGATCGATAAACTCATCTAAACTCGCTCAAACTGGCATCGCTCGGCACCTCTCGCGCGGCCAGTTCGGCGAGTTCGAGAATCTGCTCGGCCTCGGGCAGACCCTGATCGGCCTCCGCATCGCCCGCGGCATGACCCAGCGCGAGCTCGCGCGCAGGCTCGAGGTCGACGAGACCGCCGTCTCTCGCGACGAGCGCAACGAGTACCACGGCATCACCGTCGACCGGGCCCGCAAGGTGCTTGAAGCTCTCGGCGTGCGCCTGGTCACCCGAGTCGAGCTCGAGCCCCTGCGAGCAGCGGGGGAGCACCCCGCACGCCCGCGCCGCGCCGTGCGAAAGAAGCCCCGCTGAGCCAGCGCCACGTAGACGCGCCCCGCATCAACCGTCACGGGCCGCCGCCGCTCCGCGGCGGTCCCACCCCCAAATCCCCCCGAACCCACCTAATCTCCTTGTCTCGCCACATGGCATACGTATACTTGCCACATGGCAATCACGCGCAAATCCTCCAAGCCCGCCCGCGCCGTCGGCTGCGGTGATCCGCGCGCCGTCCTCGGCATGCGCCACGCCACCGACGCCGAGGCGCGCGGCGCCGTCCGCAAGGGCTACCCGTTCCGCGCGCTCGACGAGGTGTCGAAGCGCCTCGCGCGCCCAAGCCATGAGATCAACGCGGTGCTCGGCATCCCGCCGCGCACCTTCGCACGGCGCAAGGCGGCCAAGCAGTTCACGCCCGAGGAGTCCGACCGCATCTACCGCCTCGCGCGCACCGTCCAGCTTGCGCTTGATGTGCTCGGCAGCGACGAAAAGGCTCGCAACTGGCTCAAGGCCCCGAACCGCGCGCTCGGCGGCGAGGTGCCGTTCGACCTCCTCGACACCGACATCGGCGCACGCCAGGTCGAGGCCGTGCTGCTTCGAGTCGCCTACGGAATCTTCAGCTGATGCGGGTCTGGAGAATCTGCCAGCA
Source organism: Phycisphaerales bacterium (assembly GCA_044352505.1). Classification (GTDB taxonomy): domain Bacteria; phylum Planctomycetota; class Phycisphaerae; order Phycisphaerales; family SM1A02; genus QWPT01. Next base: position 2,696 of record JBILDS010000248.1, on the reverse strand, counting down.
GCGCTTCGTCGCCGACGCGCTCGAAGGCACGGGTGGCGTCCATGTCTCGGGCCGCTGGCACAGCATGGGCCACCCGATCGTCTACACCTCGACCCACGCGTCGCTGGCGGCGCTCGAGGTCCTCGTGCACGCCGACCCCCTGACGGCGCCCGACGATCTCCGACTCCTCGCGATCGAAGTCCCCGACGACATTAAAATCGAGTCTCTCGACAACAAGTCGCTCCCCAAGGACTGGCGCGCGCTCCCGGCCCCCGAAGTGCTCCAATCCCGTGGCACCGCGTGGCTCCGCTCCGAGCGATCGGCGGGACTCCTCGTCCCATCGGCCATCATCGAGACCGAGCGAAACCTCCTCCTCAACCCCCGACACCCCGACATGAAGCGCGTGAAGGTGATCGAGAACCGCCCGTTCTCGTTCGACCCGAGGTTGCGAGTGCCCGGGCTCGATCACGCGCCGGCGAACGCACCTGCGCGCAAGTCCACCCACATCCGGACGACGCGAGCCACCCGTCGTAAGCACGAGGCGTGACCGCGCGGCACAAGCCGTCGAACCTACCGAGGCCGCCGGCCGCCCGTGGTGGCCGGGTGCCACATGTCTTGCGAAGCAAGCAGTGCGAGCTGAACTTTTCGACCGTCGACAGCGCGTCGCGCCCCGCAGCGGCGGTTCTGCACTCCGCAGCGGCAGCCCTGCACTCCGCGCGCATCCGCCCGGAGTCCAACTGTCCGTTCCGCGTGTTTAGGACACCACTCGCGGCGCGTCCGGAACCGCCGGTACCGTTTCCGAAGAGTCTGGCATGACAGCTCTGCCTGCCCACCTGAAAGGACCGTCCATGAGCATCTCCGCCCGCGACATTTCGGCCGCCATTACGCCCCTCCGCCTCGTCTTCTGGGGCGGCTTGCTCTGCCTCATCGATGTTCACTCCAACTGGAACATCGACGGTCAGGTCTGGAAGATCGACTTCATCAGCGACGCGATCGGCGCCCTCGGAATCGCGTGGGGCGTGTTCAGGCTGTCAATGCTGCGCGTCGAGGGCTGGTATCGCACCGCCATGACTCTCGTGCTTGCGGTCGCATCCGTCACCGTCCTCGTTGCGGTCCACGACCATTTCGTTTACGACCAGCCGCAGTGGGTCTCGGTCGCGCTGCGGTTGGCTCCTGTCGTCGGCTTGATCGCCACCGTCGTCTTCTGCATGGCGATGCGCCGCCTCAGCGCGACTGCCGGCCTCGAGCGCTCCGATCGAAGCTGGAAGGTCACCACGCAGCTCGTCGTCTTCATCAGCCTGATCCCGCTCGGAGTTGTCCACGCAGCAGACGCCGTCGCGACGCTGCGCGGCGAGACTTCCATCTTTCAACTCCCGAGCCTGCTCGTCACGCTCGCCGTTGCACAGATCATCCCCTTGGCTCACTTCTTCGTCTCGACCTCGAGGATGGCGCACGAAGCGGAGTCCACCGCGAGCGTTGCCGAACACAGAAGCGCCATGCCGAGTAGCAACTCGGCGAGCTAGCGAACCCTGGCAGCGGGGGGTGCCCCCGCACGCGCGTACAGTCCACCAACCCCACGCCGCCCCGCGGCCCGGGCCACGCACGCATCCGCCGCACACACGACGGCAGAAGGAGATCCACATGGGCTGGGGCCGCTTCCTCCTACTCGGAAACCTCGGACAGCAACTCGACCTCTCCGACCAGCAACGCGAGATGGACGACCTGCGCGACGAGCTCCGCCGCATGCGAAGGTCGGACGCCAACACCACCACCCTCGCCGAGCTTCGCGCCGAGAACGACGAGCTCCGCCTCTATCTCACCGCGCTGATGCGACTCCTCGCCACAAAGGGCGTGGTCACCCGAGAAGAGCTCGAGCAGATCGTCGCGGCGATCGACGCGGAGGACGGCGAGAGCGACGGCGGCCGCCGCGGGTCGGTGGGGTGAGGGGCGCGGCGGGTTGCTTCGCGCCAACCGCCGCGAACTGGTGCGGTAGCTTGCCGCCCGAAAGCGAACGAGCTTTAGGCGGCATCAACTCACCAGCAGGGTTCGTGTACCATCATGCGCGCCAATTGAATCTTTATTGGGGGTTTGCAGAATGGCTCTCTCCGATCAGGACATCCGAAGCGTCGTATCGATGACGCTCCACAGGGCGCTGTTCTCCTACTTCCTTCGCAGGAAGCTGGTTGATACACAGCATCTCCTGCTTAGCCGGCTGTTTCCAACGGAGTCGAAGATCCGTTCCGCAATCGGTAGCCTTGAGACCAGCCTTGGCACTGGCTTGTGGGAGCAGCTCGCAAGAGCTCTTGCGGCTCGTAACAACATCACGATCAAGCCGAAAGAGACGGTGCGGCAGCCCGATGGCGAGCTACAGAGCTTCAGGAACTACCTGAACGAGCGCATTCAGGCGCGGGCGCGTGGGCGCGAGCGCTTCACGCTCGCGGACTTCCGCGAAGCCCTGAGCCGCCGAATCCGCAAGGGCGAGTTCCCAGCGCCATCGGCATGGCAGACGCTCACCAAAGGCAGCGGCGTCGACCTTTGCTTCCAGAAGGGCGCGACGGAGTTCGCAGTCGACATCAAGACCGTCCAGGTCAACGCAGGGAGCGGCGTCAAGTTCAACGACACCTTGATGCAGTGGACTGCGTATCGGCTGCTTGAATTGAGGGGAGTAGGCGAGTTCCGTGCTCATCTTGTGATGCCATATGACCCGACTCCTGACG
>JBILDS010000247.1:0-4285 GCA_044352505.1 Phycisphaerales bacterium | reverse complement strand
CAAGACAACCTTCTGTCGCAGATTGATCGCGATGGAGTGGCACGATGAGCGAAGACCGCACGAACAACTTCAAGCCCCCTGACGACGCCCCAGACGACGCCACTGGGGCCACCGGCGCGAATGCAGCGAACGGTGCCAACGGCCGTTCCGCGGGAGATGCGTCCGCGGAGAGCGGTGCGCTGCCGAATGAACTGCGCGGTGTGGGTCGGTTGCTCGATGAGCGCGGTGCCCGCGCCCGCGGCCAACTCCGTGCGGACGCGCTGGAGCGGATTCTGGCTGCAAGTGAGTTCCAACGGCCGCTCTCTCTCGATGAGGTGCGCCCGGTTGCGGGTCGGATTGGTCTGGCTCGAACCTCGCGGGTTTCGCCCTCGCGTGTTTCCTCTTTGCGTGTTTCCCCCTCGCGTGCGCCGCTCTTGCGGCTTGCGGCGGCGATCGCTGCGCTGGTCGGACTCGGCGCCGTGATTGTGGTTGCGGTTTCGGTTGAGCGGGGCGCGACTGAGCCTTCGAACACGCTTGTTGAGGCAACCAAAGACGGCGCGTCGCACGGAGAAGACCGTTCGACCGCCGCACCGACGGCAATAGCAAACGTCTCCGGTCAAGTTTTGGCCGCTCCGCAGGGCTTGGCCGCCGCTCCGCAGGGCTTGGCCGCCGCTCGGCAGGGCGCGTTCGAGCATTTCGATGCCGTCCTCGAAGGCAATGACCACGAGCTCAACGCGCAGCGTCCTGGGGAGCGCGCGATCGCAGCGCTTGCAGAGGGCGGCGCGGGCGCAATCGCGCGTGTTGGTTTCGTGCTTGCTGGTTTCGTGGGAGGCGATGACGTGTTTGCGTCGGATGTTTCAACGCTGTTCGCGTCCAGTGGCGAGCTTCAAGGCGCACGAATGAGTTACGGCGATCTCTCCGACGAGCTCGCTGCGCTTGCGATGGGCGCAGCTGGGAGCGGTGCTCGATGATCGGTTCTGCGACGTGTACTGTGCAGCGAACCACGATGCGAACCACGATGCGAACCACGATGCGAACCACGATGCGTGCGTTTCACGTTTCTAGGCCAGTCGGTCACGCCCCTTCTTTCGCATGGTGGAGGGTTTCTCTCATGAGTACACGGAACTTCATGCTCAGCGGCTTGTGCGCTGTGGTGTTGTGCGCATCGAATGCCTTCGCGTTTCCGGTTGAAGCCACATCGCAGACTGCACCCGAGCGCCGCGAAACCGAAACGCGCCGCGAAACCGAAACGCGCCGCGACCCCGAAACGCGCCGCGACCCCGAAACGCGCCGCGGGCGCCCCAACCCCCCAGCGCCCGATTGGCCCCGCGCCGGTGGCTTCGGCCCCGGGCGGTCGATGGGCGAAGGGCTCATGATGGAATCGCTGGTGGGCGATGAGTTCGGTCGTCGCGAGTTGACAGACGAGGACCTCCAGCGGGCTGTTGAGGTCGCACGCGAGGTTTCGCCCGAGTGGGGCGACGTGATTGCAGCGCGTGCCCGGGAGAATCCGGAACAGATGAAGGTGGCACTCCGCGGTGGCGCACGGCGTTTGCTGGCGCTTGCGGTGCTCAAGCAGCGCGCCCCGAAGGTCTTCGAGTTGAAGGTGATTGAATTGCGCGCGCAGGGTGAGACCGTGCGCGCGGCGAATGCACTCGAACAGCTTGAGTCGGATCCCGACGCGGCGGAAGAGGCTCGTGCAGAGGCGCGCGCGGCGCTCGACGCACAGGCGGCGAAGGAAGTTGTCGCCACCATCGCGGCGCGCGAGGCCGAACTTGAGGCGCTCGAGTCGCATCTGCGGCGCATGCGCGAGGAACTCAACCGCGATACTGACAACGCAGATGGCCTCGCGGCCGAGCTGGCAGAGCGCGCTCGTGCACGCGGCGAGCGTCGACCGCGCGGGTCCGAGGGTCTCGGCGCTGGTGGGAGGCGCGAGGGTGCCGAGCCAACCGGGCCGCGACCTGGTCGGCGATGAGTACGATGCCAAGATGCTCGCAGTAATTCTCGCCGCTTCGTCGGGAGCGCTTTCTTGCAACAGGCCTCGGCGCCTGTTGGCGATGGCACCGGGCTTTCCTGTGCGCGAGATCTTGATGGGGCGCGATGCGCGCGACGCGCGTTCGCAGCGCGCGAATCGCGTGCGGCTCACTTCGCAGCCTTCGTCTATCGATGCGGATGCCTGCGGATTTGCATCGCGTGCGATCAACCCGCACGTCCAGTCGATGCGCTGCGCGCGAGGGGTGTCGGTATGACAACACCCGCGCAACGCCCGGTTTCCCGCGCGCCCCTTGGTGTGGCCGGTCGCACTGGTCTTGGCCTTCTCATTGCCATGATTCTCGCGTGTGTCGCCACGATTCCGTGGTCGATGGGAAAGGTTGAGACGGGCGCAACGCAACTCGCGCGCTACGAGGCGTCGAACCTCACGCTGAATCTGCTGCCCCCTCTCTGGCACGGGTTGGGCGAGATCGACGCCGCGCGCATCGCCGCCGCGCGCGAGGCGGAGCAGTATGTTCCGTCGCGCGTGCTCGGCACCGATCGGCTTGGTCGCGACGTCTTCGCGCGCGTCCTGGCGGGTGGCTCGATCAGCCTTCTGGTGGGGCTTTCCGCGGCCGCGATCGCCGTGATTGTGGGCACGCTCTACGGCACCATCGCGGGCGCAGCGGGCGGTCGCGTCGACGCGGTTCTCATGCGCATCGTCGACATCCTCTTCGGTCTGCCCTCGATCTTGCTTGTCGTGTTGCTCGCAGTCGCGGTTGATGGTGTGCTCGAGCGCCGCGGCGCAGATCTTTCAGCGTTTGCGCGGCAGGCGATCAACATCGCCACGCTCCTCATCGCGATCGGCGGCGTCAGTTGGCTGACGATGGCGCGCGTGATCCGCGGGCAGGTGCTGTCGCTGAAGGCGAAGCCGTTCATGGAGGCGTGCCGCGCAATCGGTGTGAGTCCCGCGCGGCAGTTCACGGTGCACCTCTTGCCGAACCTCGTCGGGCCGATCGCGGTCTATGCAGCACTCGCGGTGCCAGCAGCGATTCTCTCTGAGAGTTTCCTCTCGTTCCTTGGGATCGGCGTGCGCGAGCCGCTCCCGAGCTGGGGGAACCTCGCGGCGGAGGGGCTTGGCGAACTCAACACGGTCGAGAGCCGCTGGTGGCTGCTGGCGGCGCCGTGCATTGCCATCGCGCTCACGCTGATGTCGCTGAACTTCCTCGGGGACGAACTGCGCGAGCGCTTCGACCCGATGCGCGGCCGCAGGGTGGCGTGACGGCCGCGCGGCGGGCGCGGGACGCGTCCTTTTATCTTTGCGGAGTCTTGCAGGTCGCGGGGCAGGGGCGCGTTGAGCGGGTAGGATGCCCGCCCCCTTCGGGGAAGGTGCCCTATGACCAACCGATTTGGCTTCAAGGATTTCGTTCAGATTGTCTTGCTCGCGGGCGTGCTGATTCTGGGCTGGATGCAGATGCTCCAGCAAGATCGCGCGTTCAAGTTGCAGCAGGGAATCGAATCGCGTCTCGCCGACCTCGACCGGCGCGTGGCGACCGCACAGGCCGGCGGCGGCTCGGAATTGCTCGCAAAGCTGGAGAAGCTCGAAGAGCGCCTTGCGTCTGGGGTGGTGATTGCGGGTGGAACGGGCGGCGGCCGCGACACCTCGTGGGCGCGTGCAGGCGTCGAGATCGAATGGCAGGAGCCGTGGGACTTCGCGACCGACCCGCGCACAGAGCCTGGCTACGCGGCGGGCGGCGAGTTCACGGAGATCTTCGAGGGCCAGCCCGCGAAGGTGACGCCGTACCTCTCGAGCGATGTCTACGGCCGCCGTGTCACCGACCGCGTGTGCGATTCCCTCGGCGCGTATGACCCGAAGACGCTGAAGTTCCGTGGCGTCCTCGCTGAGGCGTGGCAGCAGGATCCAGAGGGTTTCTGGATCCGCGTGCGCCTGCGAGATGGAATCAGGTTCTCCGACGGCGAGCCGCTCACGGCCGAGGATGTCCGCTGGACCTTCATGGACTTCATCTTCAACCCCTCGATCGAGGCCGAGCGCTCCCGCTCGACGCTCGAGCAGATCACGGGCGTCGAGGTGATCGACCCGCTCACCTTCGAGATCAAGTTCTCGCAGTCGCTCAGCTTCAACCTGCCGTACGCGCTCGGCATCTACGTGCTGCCGAAGCACTTCTACTCGAAGTTCGAGCCGTCGCAGATCAACAGCTCGACGGGGCTTCTCATGGGTTCGGGGCCGTTCCGCATCGAGCGGCTCGACCCGAGCGAGCAGTGGACGCCTGGGCGCGACCTCGTGCTCGCCCGCAACGAGTACTACCAGGGGCCGCGG
>JBILDS010000246.1:0-4288 GCA_044352505.1 Phycisphaerales bacterium | reverse complement strand
TCCATTCAAAGAAAAAGCCCCCGCAGCTGCGGGGGCTTTTTCTTTGAATGGAGCCGGGGGGATTCGCACCCCCGTGCCGATACGTCCTCTCCACCGCGTCTACGAGCGTGTCCGCGATTTCAATCTCGTCCGGGGCATCCGCTCGCGGCGGGCGCCAACCCCAGACCAGCCTGACTGTTGTCTCGTTCCTCGGCGGCCAGGCGGCGCTTTGGAACCAGCCCGATTTTTTGCGCGGGCGGACCTCATCGGGCGTCGGGTCCACTCCACGTCGCTGGTATTAGGCAGCGAGAGCGTACTGCGTGTTGGCAGTTGTTGTTTTGCATCCTTTTTACGTGGCCTGGATGCTCCACGGCTCGCAACGATGGACAGGGTTCGTCCGGTCGAAGCTATTCGGCCCCGGTTGTGAAAGACGCCGTGAGTGTAGATGCGACTCGAACGAAGTCGAGCCTCCATCGCAAAATCCCGCGACTTCAGACAGGTTCCGCGATGGCCTTCGCGGCGCGCAGGTGGTTCGCGGCGTTGTACGCGGCCACCTTGTAGCACTCCGCGAGCGTCGGGTAGTTGAACACCGTGTCGAGGAAGTAGTCGAGCCCGCCGCCGAGCGTGAGCACAGCTTGGCCGATGTGGATGAGCTCGGTCGCCTGCGTGCCCATGCAGTGGACGCCGAGCAAGGCGCGCGTCTCGCGGTGGAAGATCATCTTAAAGAGGCCGCTCTCGTCGCCCAAGATCTGCCCGCGCGCGATCTCGGCGTAGCGCGCCACGCCGACCTCGTAGGGGACTTTCCTCTCCGTGAGCTGCGCCTCGGTTGCGCCGACCATCGAGATCTCGGGGATCGCGTAGATCCCGTAGGGGAAGCCGATGGAGGTCGGGCGCGCCTCGATGTCGAACATGGCACACACGGCGAGGCGCCCTTGCTCAGAGCTTGTCGAAGCAAGTGCGGGGAAGCCGATCACGTCGCCCGCAGCCGAGATGTGGGGGACAGCCGTCTGGAAGCGCTCGTTGACCGCGAGGCGGCCGCGCTCGTCGGCCGTGAGGCCCGCCATCTCGAGCGCGAGTTCGTCCGTCGCACCGACGCGGCCGATCGAGAAGAGCACCGCATCGACCACGATGCGCTTGCCGCTCTCGAGCTCGATCGCAGCGCAGCCGACGCCGCGGCCACTGTCAATATGCTTCACCGCTTCGCCTAGGCGGAACGTCACGCGCTTTTGGCGCATCTGGTGGATGAGTTCGTCGACGATCTCGGCGTCGCAAAAGTCGAGCGGTCGCGTGTGGCGGTCGATGAGCGTGACCTCGACGCCGAGCTCTGCGAACATCGATGCATACTCGATGCCGATGACGCCCGCGCCGATCACGGCGAGTGAGCGCGGAAGTTTCGGCAAACAGATGATGTCGTCGCTTGTGAGAACCGTGCGGTGGTCGGCCTGGATCGGTGGCGGGGCGGGGCGGCTGCCGCAGGCGATGAGGATGAACTCAGCACTCACTTGGCGCGCGCCCGAGCCAGAATCGACAAGCACCGTGTGTGGGTCGACGAACGCGGCGCAGCCGCTGACGAGTTCGATTTGGTTGCGCGCAAGCTGCCGTGCGACAACCTCAAGTTCGCGGTCGACGACCTCGTTCACGCGGTGGATGAGATCGGTGATCGTTGGGCGCGGGCGCTCGACCGGCGTGCCATCCGCGATCGTGGGCACGCGCGTGAGCTGGAGCACAGCCTCGCGGAAGGTCTTGCTCGGCACGGTCCCCGTGTGGAGGCACACGCCACCCACCATGCGCTGCCGCTCGACGATTGCCACGCGCTTGCCGACCTTCGCAGCCTGTACGGCAGCACGCTGGCCCGCCGGGCCGCTGCCGATGACGAGGAGGTCGAAGTCGTAGGCCATCGCGGTGATCGCGGTCAGAGGCGCAGGAGGAACCGACGCTGCGCGCGCAGCGTGACGGGAAGACTATCGGATCTGCCGCGATACACTCGAAGCATGCCCCTTCAGTCGGCTCTGTACCGCGTGATCTTTGTCTGCTCTGGGAATATTTGCAGAAGCCCTGCTGCGGAATGCGTTTTTCGGGCGCGGGCGGCACGCGCGGGGCTCCTCGAGCGCATCGCGGTCGACTCTGCTGGCACACATGGCCTTCACGAAGGCGACCCGCCCGACCCGCGGTCGGTGCGCGTCCTGTTGCGTGGCGGCTACCCCGTTGAGGGGCGGGCGCGGAGATTGCGCCCAAGCGACTTCGGTGGCGCTGCGGTGCACGACCTGTATGTCTGCATGGACCGCTCGCACGAGCGCCATGTGCTGGCGGCGGGGGCGCCGCGCGACAGGGTGATGCTTTTGCGGGCGTTTGATGGAACGCACGCGCGATCAGGCGCCGCCACCGATCTCCCTGATCCCTACTACGGTGGCGCGGAGGGATTCGATGAAATGCTGGCCATGATTGAGCGCGCGATGGACGGACTACTCGCGCACGTCGAGGCTGAAGTTGCCGCGCGAAAGGAGCGCTGACATGGAGATTGAGATCGCAAGCCTGCCGCACGCGCTGCGCTACAACCTGATGGTCGGCGCGATTGTGCCGCGTCCGATTGCGGTCGTTGGCACAGTGAATGCGCGCGGAGAGCACAATCTCGCGCCGTTCTCGTTCTTCAACGGCGTGTCGGCCGAACCGATGGTGGTGATGTTCGCGCCTGTCAACAAGCGTGACGGAAGCGAGAACGATTCGCTCGCAAACGCGAAACCGGTTGCCGAGGGTGGCACGGGGTGTTTCTCGGTATCGATTGCAACGGAAGCGAACATCGCTGCCGTTGTGAAGTGCGCGGCTGAACTTGCGCACGGCGAAAGCGAGTTTGTTTACGCCGGCCTGACACCGCGCGCGTGTGCGAGGATCGCGGCACCCGCGCTTGCCGAGAGCCCACTGCACTTTGAGTGCGAGACGATCGAAGTGCGACGATTCGCGCCGATTGGTACGCCAAACGCGGGAAATTGCGTATTCGGGCGCGTGGTGCACGTGCGCGTCGACGACGGACTTGCGAATGAGCGCATGCACGTCGACCCCGCGACGCTGGCGGCTGTTGGCCGATTGGGCGGCTCCGCTTATGTCACCACGCGCGATCGATTTGATGTAGCGCGCGGTTGAAGGTGGGTTTGATCCATGTGGGTTCTATCAACGGCGGTTCGCGTGCGCCACGTGCGACATCGCGCGCAGGGTCGCAGGTGAAACGTGGTGCTCGATACCTTCTGCGTCGGCCTGCGCAGTCGCCTCGTCGACGCCAATCGCGCGGAGAAACTCGACCACGATTTCGTGTCGCGCCCGCGCCTCGGTTGCAAGCGCTCGGCCGCGCGCGGTGAGTCCGAGCGGCGCCCGCGCGGGCGCCCCGACGTAGCCGGCGCGTGCGAGTCGCCGCACCACGCGGCGCACCGTGACGTGCGACAGCCCGAAGCGCGCAGCGATGCGCCCTACGCGCGCCTCAACGCCCGAGTCGAGGAGTTCCGCGATCACTTCGCAGTAGTCCTGCGCGGCCTCAGCTTCGTGCTGCTTACGAATCGCTCGGTGGTGCTCCGCGGTTGACATCGGAAGCGTGCGGGCGTTCGAGGGGGCTTCGATCGACCGAACGTGTTTCGACTGCGCGGGCTTCGATGTCTTTCGCTTCGACGTTCTTTGCTTCAACGTCTTTTGCTTCAACGTTTTTTGCTTCAACTGCGCGTGCTTCGACGCACTCTTCGCGGCAGCCGGTGCCTTTCCGCGCGGTTTCACTCGTCGTTCCCCCGAAGCGCAGCGAGCACATTGAAGTCCTCGAGCGTCGTCGTGTCCTGCTTCGAATCGCGGCCCGCGGCGACATCGCGCAACAGACGCCGCATGATCTTCCCCGAGCGCGTCTTCGGCAGCGACTGCGTGAAGCGGATCATGTCGGGCTTCGCGATCGGACCGAGGAAACCCGAGACATGCTCGCGGAGCAGCGCCTTCAGCGCGTCGCTCGGCACGTGGCCTGGCCCGAGCGACACGAACGCAGCGATGCCCGTTCCCTTGATGTCGTGCGGCATGCCGACGACCGCGGCCTCGACCACCGCGTCGTGCGACACGAGCGCGCTCTCGACCTCCATCGTGCCGAGGCGATGGCCCGACACATTGATGACATCGTCGATGCGCCCCATGATCCAGAAGTACCCGCGGTCGTCGCGCCGCGCGCCGTCGCCTGCGAGATACATGCCCTTCACGCGCGACCAGTAGGTGTCGATGAAGCGCTGGCGGTCGCCGTGGATCCCGCGCAGCATGCTCGGCCACGGCTTGCGGATCACGAGCAAACCGC
>JBILDS010000049.1:0-14594 GCA_044352505.1 Phycisphaerales bacterium | reverse complement strand
ATCCAGCATCCTCTCTATTCTCTGTCCTGCCACGCAACATCGCGTAGCCCTGCATCGCCGCCAAGGAGTTCGATTGCAAGACGCCCCCTCTGATCAGCCCTCGCTGGTTCTCAACACTTCGATCCTCGCAGAACTCGACATCGCGTCGCCATCGGACGCTCCAGCCCCCGCGCGCCGCCTTGCGCAGCCTGTTGACGAAGCCACCGAAACCGCAGAGCGCGCGGCCCAGCCGGCTCCGCTGTACCTGCGCCTGGCCACGATGATTGCCGTCGTGGTACCGCCGATCGCGGTGGTCGCAGCCATGGTTCTCGCGTGGGGCGGTTACTTCGACTGGATCCATCTCGGACTCTTCCTCGCGATGTACATCGTGACGGGCCTCGGGATCACGGTCGGCTACCACCGCCTCTACACGCATAAGTCATTCGCAACTCGCGGACCCGTGGCGGCGCTCTTCGCAATCTTCGGTGGCATGGCTGCGCAAGGCCCCGTGATCTGGTGGGCCGCGACGCACCGCAGCCATCACCAACACTCGGATCACGAACATGACCCGCACTCGCCGCACGCGGGCCGCAAGCCCGGCTTCGTGGGCTTCATCCGCGGGTTCATGCATGCACACATGGGCTGGCTCTTCGCCGACCTCTGCGCAGACATGAAGCGCTATGTGCCCGACCTCCTCGCCGAGAAGACCACCGTGCGCATCAATAGCCTCTTCCCGCTGTGGGTCGCGCTTGGGCTCGTGATTCCAGCGGTCATCGGTGGCCTTGTCACGATGACTTGGATGGGTGCTTTCCTCGGCTTCCTCTGGGGAGGCATCGTTCGACTCTGCGTGCTCCACCATGTCACCTGGAGCGTCAACAGCGTGTGCCACATCTGGGGCAAGCAGGAGTACGCATCAGGCGACCAGAGCCGCAACAACCCCGTGATGGGAATCCTTGCGTTCGGCGAAGGTTGGCACAACAACCACCACGCCTTCCCGGCAAGCGCACGCCACGGCCTCAAGTGGTGGCAGTTTGACTCGAGTTGGGTGGTCATCCGCACGCTCGAGAAGCTCGGCCTGGCGAAGAAGGTTCGCGTTCCGAGCACCGACCGCCTTGATGCGCGGAAGATCGACTAACCGCCACGCGAGATCACTCAACCGTCGAAGCGGTCAACAAGAACAGAGCAGCCAGACTTGGCATTTGGTCCGACCAGATGTCAAGTCTTTTTGCATTCTGCGCACCCGATGATCGCCCGAACCATCAAGGAAGTCCGAGGCTTCGGCGTCCGAAACGCCAGGGGTACGACGGTCTTCGACGGTGGACTTTCAAGCGGTCAGCGCGGACGAAGGAATCGTGAAAGCCTCGGTCCGGGGCGTGCTGTATCGTGGACATTGAATGCGGCTTTCAATGAAGTCGATCAATACGCCGCATCTCTGACACTCGGCGGACTCTCCGGGATGAATATGTCTGGTTCGGACCTCTCACGACAGCCAAAGCTGGCAAAGGATTTCTGTAATGGGATTTATTGACAAACTTATGGGCAATTCGTCAGAGGTCCCCGCGGCGAAGTTGCAGGCGGACTATGCCACGCTCTTGGTTCCTGGCGAGCAGGTTGCGAAGGGTTTCATGCTCATTCGTGATGTGTTCATCTTCACGGATAAGCGCCTGATTCTCATCGACAAGCAGGGATTGACCGGCAAGAAGGTCGAGTACCAATCGGTGCCCTATCGATCGATCGTTCGCTTCAGCGTAGAGACTGCCGGAAGTTTCGATCTCGATGCAGAACTCAAGATCTGGCTCTCAAGCACGGCAGAGCCGATCGCACGTCAATTCACAAAGCAGGTGAATGTCTACGAGGTGCAGTCGCTGCTTGCTTCGATGGTGTGTCGGTAGACCAAACGCGACTTGTGGTCCGGTGATCCCAAGCCGCGCCGCTTCAACGCACTCACTCCCCGATCAAGAGTTTCGCCGCGGCAAGATAGAGTGGAATGCCGACGACGATGTTGAACGGGAACGTGACCGCAAGCGCGAGGCCGATGTAGATCGACGGCTCTGCCTTTGGAATGGCGATGCGCACTGCGGCGGGTACAGCGATGTAGCTTGCGCTGGCAGAAAGAACCGCAAGCAGCGTTGCGTCACCGACCGAGAGGCCGCAGACTTTCGCAAGTACAAGCGCGATTGCTGCGCCGACAGGCGGGAACACCAGCCCAAACACAACCAGCGACCAGCCGCGTTCGATGAAGTTGCGGAAGCGCCGCGCCGCGAGAATGCCGAGATCGAGCAGGAAGAACACAAGGACGCCGTTGAAGAGATCCTTGCACAGCGGCTTGAACGCCTCGAAGCCGCGCTCGCGCGTCACGAGGCCGATCACGAGGCTTCCAAGGAGGAGAAGCACCGGTCCGTTCAAGAATGCTTCATGGAGGAGATGCCCCCAGCCCATCGGCTGCTTCGCTTGATCGCTGCCGGCGGCCGCCTCTGCTCGCTCAGCCCTCCGCAGCAAGATGATGCTCACGACGATCGCGGGCGACTCCATCAGCGCCATCACCGCAACCATGTGCCCGCCATACGCGACGCCCGCGGCATCCAACATGCTTGAGGCGGTCAGGAAGGTGACGGCGCTGACAGAACCGAAGCACGCAGCAGCAGCGGCGGCGTTGTGGATACCGATCTTCCGACGCAGGAGTGCGAACACGCCGAACGGCATGACCGCTGAGAGCGCGATGCCGAGCGTGGTTGCGACGACAGCATCTTGCGTGACGCCGCTTTGCGCGATCTTCACGCCACCTGTGAAACCGATCGCCCACAAGAGGTAGAGCGACATCAGTTTGGTCACCGCGCGCGGCACGCGCAGATTCGACTTCACGAGCGCGGCCACGGCCCCCAGCACGAAGAAGAGGACGGGGGGGCTAATCGAGACAGCCGAGAGATCCATCGGGGCGGAACAATACCGAACCTTGCGAATGCATGATGTCGGCTGACGTCGCGTGGGCCATCAATCCAGAAAGAAACGCGCCCCGCGCCAAACAAACGGCGACGGGGCGGAGGTGATGCGTCCGAATGTCCCGGAAGGGCTCAGACCACGCGAGCGTTCACTTCGGGCGCATCGTGTGCTGTTGCGTCCATTCGCTCAGCGTCGGCGGGTTCGGCGCCCCGCCAGTCCAGCAAGTCCGAGCAGGGCTGCTGCACCCGGCCCGGGTACTGCGTCGGTGAGAATCCGCAGTTGCGCCATCTTGTTCGGCCATGCAGCAGAACTGTTCGCCCAGAGCGTGAATGCGAGGGTGTTGCCGGAGACGGTGTAGACGCTCGTGCCGAGCATGCTCGAGTGGCTACGGAACGGGTCGCCCGTTGCGTACACGGTTCCCACAGCACCAAGCGGGCCGTCGCTGAGGTCGAGAAGGTTGTTCTCATAGATCACCGCAACGATGTTGCCTGAGAAGGTGATAGCGCCCTGCACAACTGCAACGCCCGTTGACGCATCGAAGTGGAGCATGTGCGAATCGACGGTGCCCGCGTAGAAGGTCGGTCCGTAGGAGCCGCCCGTGAAGGTGCCGTTTCCGAGCGTGTTGACGAGGAGCGCGGTTGATGCGACGCCGCTCGCCTCGTTCCAGGCGAATGCGGGCGGGCCGGGAAGTGCGCCGTACGTCGCGTTCGTCGGCGGCGCGATCTGCGTCACCTGTCCAGAGACCGATGTGATGGCGCCTTGCGCCGACGATGCAGCGATGGCGGTGACGAGGGTGGCGAGGAGTTGTGAGGATTGGTTCTTCATGACGGTGTCCTTTCGTGGGAGGGTTGCGTGGAAGCTTGTGTTGACTTGGGTCTGCGCGGTTCGGTCGAACGTCGGTTGGACGTCGGTCGGTACAGCGCTCTCTGTCAGGCTTCTGCGCGGTCGCCGCCGTTGTCTCAGCACCACTGCGGAATTCCGGTGCAAACCGCTCGGAATGTGCCGAAGCGCGTTGGAAACCCCTGCCCACGTCCGCAAACACGCTCCGCACGCGCGTGCAGCACATGGGAAAAACACAACAGGCGCACCGAGTTGGGTGCGCCTGTCGTGTGATGGAAACCGGAACGATCCGGATGAAGATTACGAGCGTCGGCGACGGGAGCCGACGAGGCCTGCCAGGCCGCACAGAGCCAATGCGCCCGGTGCGGGCACCCACTGGGTCAAGAGATTCGTGGTGTCGAACGCACCTTGGCCGGTGTAGGTGAAGGTTGTGAGATAGTTGAAGTTTGGATTGGTCGGATCGGTGCCGTACGCGGCGTTGAGGCCAGTGGTGGGGTGGAACCACGCGCCGAGCCGCTGTCCGAACGCAACGCCAGTCCACGGATCGCCGTTGGCGGCGGGATAGAGCGGTGTGTGATTCTGCAGAATGCTGGCGTCGAGCTCAATCACGAAGCGACGCATGGTGCCGGTGTCGGTGGCCGAGAGATTGGTGACGACGCCGAGGTCATCGTTGTTGCGCGAACTGAAGATGCGATCGGGCGTTTGATTTCCGGCGTCAGGTGAACCATCCATGTAACTCGTGACACCGTTGAAGCCGTTGTAGTTGTACGCGGTGAGCGTGGGCGTGACCGACGTGTTCGAGGTGAGATTGCGCGCATCGAGGAAGAGAATCGCGAGTTCACCGGCGTTTCCCTTCGGATTCGGGCCTGGCGACACGACGAGCCATGCGCCGTTCACGGTGGTTGCAGACGTGAACTCCCACTTGAAGCGGTGGTCATCGGGGTCGTACTCAGCAGTGATCGATGAGAACCACGTGCTCGACGGGCTGCTGTAGGTGTAGCGCCAGAAGCCTGCGTCGGCGGCGCTTGTGAGCACGGCGGATGCAAGGATTGCGGAAGCGGGGATCGCGGCTGCGAGTGTGCGGTTCATCTTTTCCTCCTCTGTGGTTTCGTTCGGACGTCTGCCTGTGGCGTCGGCTTCTTGCTCGACGTTCGGCGACGATGTGTGGGTCGCCTTCGGTTGAACGGAATCTGCCGCAACTCTGAGGCCGTGCAACCACGTTGAACCATGTTCGAGTGACATCACGCGCGCGGCGCCGCTTCAACTGAATCAACCGGTACAAACGAACGCACGGCGGGCATCGGAAGCTCCATCGGGAGTTCTAGATGCCAGCCGTGCGAGACGGTTGTAGCGGTTGAATGGTCTGCGCAGACGCGCAGCGGCGTACTCAGCCCACACGGCGGCGGCGACGCGCGCCCACGAGGCCAGCCACACCGAGGAGCGCCAGTGCGCCGGGCGCAGGAATCACCCACTGCGTCGGGCGATTGGCCAAGTCACCGAAGCCCCACTGCGTGTAGCTCCAACTCGTGAGGTAGTTGTAGTTCGCAGCAGTCGGATCGGTGCCATACGTTCCGTTGAAGCCGGTGACGGGGTGGAACCAATGTCCAATGAGCGAGCCGAACCCGACGCCGGTCCACGGATCGCCATTTGCTGCGGGGTACAGTGGCGTGTGCTCTTGAATCACGCTTGCATCCATCTCCAGCACGAATGTTCGGGTTGAGCCTGAGTCGGTGGCTGAGAGCGCCGTGATCGCGCTCGCCGAAGCCGGATCAAGCGAACTGAAGATGCGATCAGGTGTTTGGATGCCAGCGGCGTTTGAGCCGTCGTTCCAGCTATTGAGTCCCACAGCGCTGTAGCCGTAGACGGTGACCTTCGGAGTCACGGTCATGTCTTCGCCGAGGTTTGAGGCGTCGAAGTAGATCGCTGCAAATTCGCCGGGATTTCCCTGCGGGTTCTGTCCGGGCGACACGCACAACCAATATCCGTTTGTGTTGTTCGTGGCGGTGAACTCCCAGCGGAAGCGATGCGAAACCGGATCGAACTCCGCAGTAAGCGAGGTGGTCCAAGGATTGGTCGACGTCAGGCTGTAGCGCCAGAAGTTGGCGTCTGCGGAGGCGGCGACTGCGGAGACAGAGATGGCGGCGAAGGTGGAGAGTGTTGTGCGTCGCATGGATTTCTCGTGTGTGCGAGACGCAGCGCGGCGGGCATCCGGACGAACGGATCCCCGCCGCGAGCGTTGCGTGTTGTGGGTGAACGTGACAGACGTACGGCGGCGTACTCAGCCCGCGCGGCGGCGGCGACGCGCGCCGGCGAGGCCAGCAAGACCGAGGAGCGCGAGCGCGCCTGGTGCTGGAATCAGCTGCGTGGGCTGATTCGCCATGTCGCTGAAGGTCCAGCTGGTGAAGTTGAAGCTGGTGAGGAAGTTGTAGTCGGCCGCATTCGGATCGGTGCCGTACGACGTGTTGAGGCCGATCACCGGGTGGAACCAGTGACCGAGCAGCGAGCCGAAGGAAACACCGGTCCACGGCTGACCTTGAGCGTCGGGATAGAGCGGCGTGTGGTCTTGGATCACCGTGGCATCGATCTCGACCACGAAGCGGCGATAGGTGCCGTGATCGGTTGCCGACAACTGCATGACGGTGTTGGTGGTGTCTGGGTTCAGCGAACTCCAGATGCGATCGGGTGTCTGGATGCCGGCCGCAGGTGTGCCATCGTTCCAGCTGCTGGTGAACGTGGCGGGGTTGCTGCCGGAGATCCCGTTGTACGCGTATGCGGTGAGCACCGGCGTCACGGTTGTGTTTGCCGTCAGCGCGGTTGCATCAAGGAAGAGCGCCGCGAATTCACCTGGGTCGCCGCGCGGATTCGGGCCGGGCGACACCGAGAGCCAGAACCCATTCACGTTGGTACCGGCGCCGAACTCCCACTTGAAGCGCTTGGTGAGCGGCGAGTACTCGGCCACCACGGAGTTCTGGGGCTGCGAACCCCACGTCCAGCGATAGAAGTACGCGTCTGCCGAACTCGTGAGCGCGCATGACGCGACGGCTGCGGTGAGGGCGCTCTTCAGCACCGAGGATTTGAGCAGTGAAGTTGTGAGGGAGAGAGACATCGTTTTCTCCTAGAAATTTGGGATGAACCTTGATTGGTCTGTGTTGTGTGATGGCGTTGTTGCGGCGCGCACTTCAGCGGCGGCGGCGAATACCCACAACGCCCGCGAGTCCGACAAGCGCGAGTGCGCCAGGTGACGGCACCCACTGCGCGTTGAGATTCGCCGTGTCAAACGACGACTGCGAGGCGTAGCCGAAACTCGTGAGGTAGTTGAAGTTCGGATTCGCAGGATCGCTGCCGTATGCCGACGTCGTTCCCGAGGTGGGATGGAACCAGGTGCCGATCTTCGAACCGAAGGCAACGCCGGTCCACGGATCGCCGTTGGTGGCCGGGTAGAGCGGCGTGTGATTCTGGATGATGTTCGCGTCGAGTTCGACCGTGAATCGGCGGCTCGTGTTGGTGTTCGTGCCGTTGTCGGTGGCTGACAGTTGCATGACCACCGAACTTGCGTTGGCGTTGAGCGAGCTGAAGATGCGGTCCGGCGCTTGGTTGCCCGCGACTTGGCCGTTGCCGTCGACGTAGCTGTTGATTCCGTTCAGGCCGTTGTAGTTGTAGACCGTGAGCGTGGGCGTGATGGTGCTGTTCGCGGTGAGCGTCTTCGCGTCGAGGTACAGGATCGCAAGTTCACCGGGATGACCCTTCGGATTCGGGCCTGGCGACACGACGAGCCAGAAGCCGTTGACGTTCGAGCCAGCGGTGAAGTCCCACTTGAAGCGGTTGTTGTTTGGCTGGAACTCAGTGGTGATCGATGAGTGCCACGTGCTGTTTGCGTTGGTGTAGCTGTAGCGCCAGAAGTTCGCATCGGCGGAGGCGGCGACTGCAAGGCTCGAAGCTGCGAGGAGGAGGGTGCGAATCTGCATGATCTTTCCTTTGGGGTGTTTCCTATGAGGTCTGTCTTCGTGGTTCTGACCGATGGTTCCGACTTCAGGTTCGCGAGCACGCCATCCACCAGCCGATCGCTGCGACGGACAGAAACCAGCGCCGATTGCTCGGGCGACACTTGTTCCTTGGTCCGCCGGAATCAAATTGACGCGCGACACGCGCATCCATCACTGAGGACGGAAAGCGGGGACACCGCGTGTCACCCAATCGCGGACAGAGCGCGGAATTCCGTGCATTCACCCTGTTCCGGGACGCTGCGTCCGTCGCAGTCGTCTGAGAACCCACGTGAGTGTGCGCAAACACCCCTCAGAAAGGCACATACGTGTCGGATGGCGCGCGCTGTGTTGCGGAAACCTCTTGTGGCGCCAACGGGTGCGGCGTGGATCTCCGTTGTGACGCGCTACCAGTCTGGGCGCTCGTACAACTCGTGCCCGCATTCAGGACATCGACCTATAAGGATCGAGCCACGCGCGTCGTAGCCGCAGTTTGGGCAGTGACAGCGATCGATGCGACCTTGGCGGACAGCGTTGCGCACTGCTTTCCGCACGCGCCACGCCGCGCGCGCGGGCATGAGCACCAAAGCCGCCGCAACGGTCAGCAACACCCACCAAGCGCCGATCGAAAAGATCCACCCGCCGAAGTAGGTCGTGGTCGTCCCGGGTGATGGAAGCTTGCTCTTCGAAGTGAAGAGTGCGGATCCTGCCGAGAGAATCTCAGCACGGAGTTCCTCGGGACACGTCGCAAGCAGCGTTGACTCGATGCGCGCCGCGCTTGTCACAACGCGCGTCGACAGCGGCCAACCATGCCACGTGTGTGTTTCGACCAATCGGAGTTCCGCAAGCGGAAGCGTGCCGATGGGTGGCCGGAGTTTCGCTTCGACGGGAACCTCGATTGCGAAGAGCTTGTTCGAGTCGGGATTTTGAAACGCGTATCCCGCCGCAATCACCTCGTTTGTTGACCGCGTGTACGACGTGTCGAGTTTCATCACAGCGACTGGCGCGATGATCGCCGCGAGAACAAACGCGATCCCTTGCGCGCGATCAAAGCCATCGCGTTCGACACGCCGTGAATTGCGCTTGATTTCGCGGAGTTTGGCCTTGAGCGGGCGGAACGGCATGCGGGGTGATGCGTGAGAGGGTGGGATCCGTGAACCGTGAGGGATGCGTTGCGCTGCGACGGGAAATGTGGTCTCAGTGGACGGCGAGCGACTTCGCACAGCGCGTCAGGTTGATTCGCGCGCCGCGCGCGCAGCCCAGAACTCGCGCACGCGCACCGCGAATTCTTCGCCTTGCGCAAGTTCCATACTTGCATCGCGTGCGCGCGCCATGGCCGTCTCATCGCGCGGGGGCGTGGCACCGAGGTCTCCCGGCATGATTGCCTCAATTGCTCGAATCCAACGTTTGGTCTCACGCAGCGCAAGCGGACCTTTCGCCAACAGCCGCGCCACGAGCGCGTTGATTGCGGCATCGAGTTGGTCGCAGTCCACGCAATCGGTTGCGAGTCCGTGTGCGAGCGCCAGTTCGCCAGTGATGAGATCGTTCGACATTAAGAGTGCACGCGCGCCGCTACCCATTCGAGAGAGGAGCGAAGGCGCGCTGACGGCCGGCGAGATTCCGAGCCGATGGACGGGGTATCCGAGTTGCGCGTCGCGCGCGACAACCACGAAATCACAACCCGTCAGCAGTGCGCAGCCGCCTGCGAGCGCGGCGCCTTGCACGCGTGCAACGACGGGAATGTCGAGTGCACGGAGTGCGGCAACGCAGGCACTCAATCTGGCGAGCAGGGTGGACGCTGTGCGCGGCTCTTCAGCGCAGGCGGCGAGGTCGAACCCAGCGCAGAACGCTGTGCCTTCGCCGGCGATTACCAACACGTCGCACGTGGAATCCCGGGCGACCGAGCCGATGAGTTCCTCAAGCTTGGCGAGAGCGGCCGCATCGAGGGCGTTGCGCCGCTTGGGATCGCGCAGCACGATTCGACCCACGCGTGACTCTCGGACGAGGATTGGGGATGTCGCGCTCTCAGCTGCCATGGCGGCGCGGGCATTCTGCCGCGAAACGCGATGATCCGTCGACGACCCGGGGATGCGGGGTATCCTGCAACTCCGAAAGCCGCGCAGGGTCATGGGTCGGTTCTGACATCTGCGAGTCAGAACCTAAGTCATGGTTCAAACGGAAATTGCGCCGAGGAACGGAACCCTCGCGTCTGAGAGACGTACGGACTGCGGTTGGAGCAAGACGGTGCAGGAGATTCCGGGGGTTCTGCATGTGCTCTTGCACAGTTTGTTGAACTCTGACGGGGTCGTGGTTGCTGCAGGGTCGTCGCGCGCGTACGCCAGCGGAAAGGCGCACGCGTTCGAGAGGCCAGCGAGAAGCCAGCGAGAAGACAGCGAGAAGACAGACGGCGCGCCACACGGGAAGCCAGTCGAGAGAGAAGTCGGGGTATCGGATCCGACGAGTACGCAGCGATTCGTCTGCGTCGGCAGTATTCACGGGAGTTCTGATCAGCGGATCAGTTCGATGGAACCCGCCGTCATTTCGCCGCGAACGAATCGTTGCAAGCATGCGTGAACGGCCCAGAACACCGACACAGAACACCGACACAGAACACCGAGACAGAACACCGAGACAGAACAGCGATACAGAACAGCGATCTATCTCATGCATGACATGCATCGCGGCACAAGTTCCGTCACGCTGATGCATACACCCAGTTGACACGTCATATCTTTCTTCAGGTCCGACTCCTTTGGCCACCATCGGGGGGACCCAGCAGAAGGGAACACGTCGCGCGCATCGCGTGCGGCACCTCGAGACGACTGGAATTGACTTCGCGGTTCGCTGCAGGAGTTGATCCAGGAGGGTTCCGGCGCACTCCTCAGCGCCATCTGCTGGGTCCCTTTTCTTTTTGCCGCGGATTGCCCGGCAAAGCATCGGGCGTGTAGATCAAGCGGCTTTCAGGTGACTTTCACGCGACAAGCGCCCGCCGCGCGTGTGCTGTGACAGGAACGACGATGTTTCAAAGCCGAAGGCGACCGACCCGACCGGGATGTCAGCAGGGATGTCGAGTGGGATGACGAGTGGGATGTCGAGCGGACGACGTCCGCAGAGCCGTCCGTCAGAACCTACGCCTTCGTTGCGAATCGCTCCCAAGCGGCGCGATCGAACGTGAAGAGCTGACCCGCGCGATGCGGCACACCGCGCTCAAAGATCGGCAGCGCCGTGATCGGCCCTGCACTGATGACTTCTTGGAATTGGCGGCGGAAGTTGCCTCGGTCGAGCGCCGCGCCGAGCAGATGCTCGTAGAACTCACGCAGAGCCGAAAGTGGGAACGGATCAGGAAGGAGTCCGACGAAGATCGGGATCGGCGTGTCGCCTGCGGCACCATCGCGCGTGACCCGCTCGGTGCCATTGATGGCAAGCGCAGCCTCGAACGGGCTCCGGCCGCTGAAGCCGTCGGTCTTCCGGAATAGAACGTGGCGAGGGAGGAGTCGTCGCGTGAGTGCATCGGCGAGCGTTGCGTCGAGGAATGCGTCGAACGCGCAGCCAATCAGCGCACGCGCGGCGTGGTCGACCGATGCATCGCCAGCGAGCGATGCGATTGGTACGAAGACCTCCTCAGCCTCAACCGATTGCGCGACGCCCGACGCCGAAGAGACGGGGCGCGCGATCGCCCACGAAACGAGGTGCAGACACTGGGTGTCAGCGCTGGCTGCGCCTTCCGCGATACGCACGACGCGCACGCCTGCGTGCTCCAAGCGAACCAGTTCGCGCGCTGCGACAGCGTGCGACGCAGCCAACTGCGACGAAGCGAGAAGTCCAAACCCCTCTGCGCCCTCATTGGGAGCCACGGTTGGCACAACGCGAACAGCGCGCCCATCGGGTGTGCGCCGAATCGGAAGCCCGACCGACAGTTGGCCTCGCACGACCCGGAACACGACGGTCGCTGCGCGAACCTCAAGCCGGGCTGTGCGAGTTGTCTCAAACGGAGTTGGCGCCGACACCGACATCGCAGCGATCATACGGCTTTCACTCCGATCGCGGGTATCCTCAGATCGTGCAAGATTCCGCTTCCACGCGTCCTTCCCCGCAGCACGATTCCCCAATCCCATTGCCGAGTGCGGTGGCGCAGCGGGTCTTTCTTGTCCGCCACGGCGAAACTGAATGGAGTCTCAGCGGGAAGCACACATCTCGCACCGACCTCCCGCTGACGGCGGAGGGTGAGCGTCGCGGCGAGTTGTTGGCGCCGGTGTTTCGTCAGCAGCCCTTCGCGTTGGTTCTCACAAGCCCGATGCGGCGCGCGGTGCGAACGTGCGAGTTGGCCGGGCTTTTGTCCAAGGCCGAGTGCATGGATGAACTCCGGGAGTGGGATTACGGCGACTACGAGGGAAAGACGACAGCGGAGATCCGAGCTGAGCGGCCTGCGTGGAACCTCTTCCACGACGGCGCGCCCGGCGGAGAGAACGCCGAGGAAGTTGCGGTTCGTGCGCAACGGGTTCTGGCAAGAGCCCTCGCGGCGCACGGCGATGTTGCCGTGTTCGGGCACGGGCACGCACTTCGGGTTCTCGCGGCTGCGTGGTTGACTCTTGCGCCAGAGGACGCCGAGCGATTTGCTCTTGAAACGGGCACGATCTCGGTTCTTGGGTTCGAGCGCGAAACCCGCGTCATTCGCGTTTGGAACGCACGCGCGGTCTAGGTTCTGGACGACTTGTGGGCTTCTGGCGGAAACCGCGCGTGCATTGGTATGGGACCCTCGTCGCGGGGCGGCGCGATGGCCGAACAGCCGCGTTCCCGGACGGCGCAACGAGGTGGCCGCGGTTCTGAGCGCCAGGGAGTGGGTTGGCTGTTCCGGTTCGTGCCGACCAAGGGTCAGTCAGACGTTGGTCTGGTTGGGAATCCGCGGAGTTTCAGCGAGTTTTTGCCGGAATGCCGCTGGAACTCGCTGACCAAGCCAACAATACGCCGCACAGTCAATTCGATACTTGTGGAAGGAAACGCAGAGGATTCAAGCCATGCTGCTCCGCGACTACACGCTTGCCCACTCCCGAACCAAGGTTCGCGGAATCTTCTGTCTTGAGACCGACTGGTCGAGCGAGATGCGGCGCTCACCGAGCGTCGAGCCGATGCTTGCGCTGCTCAAGAGTTCGCCGCTGGCGATCCCGTTCGTCCACCGCAACGTGGTGACGTTTGACGCGCTTGAGTACTACCTCAAGAAGTGGGCGCAACGAACCCACGACGATTACCCGATTCTGTATCTCGCGTTTCATGGTGTTCGCGGTGAAGTGCAGTTCGGCGATCTTCGCAGGCGCTCTGCCCGCGCATCGCTTGACATGCTTGAAGAAGCGCTCCGCGGAAAGTGCGCCGGTCGCGTGATTCACTTTGGCTGCTGTCAGACACTGCGGGTCAGTCAGCGCCGGCTCAATCGATTTATCAAGGAGACGGGCGCACTCGCGGTGAGCGGCTATGAGAAGGACATTGACTGGGTGCGTTCTGCGGCGCTCGACTTTTCGCTCTTCGCTGGAATCCAGCAAAACACCATGACCGTGCCCGGTCTTCGTGCGGTGCGCCGGCGTGTACTCATCCGACATGGTCGCGAGGTGCGTTCACTCGCGCTACGAATCGCGCTCCGCTGCGACTGAGCTTGTCACTCCACGCCTGGTTTGCCGACGGTGGCCTGTGTGTCGGCCTTCGCTGGAGTGTCAACGTGCGCCGGTTCGTGGACGGGTTGGTGTTCAGCCTCGGGTCCACGCGCCAAGCGATGAAGAATCTCGCGCAATCGTGCCACTTCCGCATCGGCTTCCGCAGTCTTCGCTGCGATATCAACCGGTGTGGTCACATCGAGCCATGCAAGCGGGGAAGCGTCTTCTGCAAGAGCATGCCCTGCACGCGCGTTTGAATCGGATTGGCGCAGTGCGCGTCGGCGGAGCGACTCAACCTGCCGCGTGGCCCTGCGGAACGCGTCGATATCAAACCACGGTCGAATATCGACAAGTGCACCTTCGAGTGGGCTTCGGGGCGGCAGATCGAATGGCACCAGCGTCTGTGGGGTCAAACTCGCGAGGAGGAACGCGAGCTGATTCGGTTGCAGCGCCTCGAGTTCCACGCGATCAAACGCGGCGGCCGCACTTCCCTGATGCACGAACGTCTGCGACGCGAGCCACGCGCACTCTGCCGCGAAGGCGCGGCGGAACCCAAGCGGATCTTCGTGCTGCAGACCATCAATCAGGTGCACGAGTCGCGCGCGTGGAATGGTGTCGAATGCGCTGTCATCCAACATTGCATCAAGCGGCGCGGTGAGATCGCGCAAGACCTGCTGTGCGGCGAGCGTGTGTGCGTATGACTGCCCCGATGCAAGATGGCGAACTACCGCGAGCGCTGCCACGAGCGCTTTCTCGCGGGCATCCGGATCGATCGGCGCGCCGTTGCCGAAGGCGTCGGCAAGCAACATCCGTACTGCGCCGTTGATGCCGATTGTTGCCGCACGTATGAGCCCACCGCCTGCGGCTTCGCTTGGATACGTTGGGAACGCGCAATGCGCAGCATGGACAGCATCAAGCAGTGGCTCGATGACTTGTGCGCGATGCATATCGATTGCAGTGCGCGCAACGTAGGTTCGCGCCGACGGAGAGTCCGGCGCTGCAGTCCGGAATTCCTCGATTGCGTTTTGAGCCGCGATCGGTATCTCAGCGCATGCGAGGGCAGCGTTCATGTAAAGCCTGGCTGCATTTGCGTAGGTCGCCGGGTGCGCATGACCTTGCGCGATTGCCTCAAGCGCTGCGCCCTGCGCCGCGAGTCTCCGATCGATCTCAATAAGGATGTCAATCGTTGGAACAAGGTGCGGCGCAAGCACTT
>JBILDS010000245.1:0-4310 GCA_044352505.1 Phycisphaerales bacterium | reverse complement strand
ATCTCCTTCGAGCCCTTCTTGCGCGGGCCGACGCCCGAGAGAAACAGCAGGTTCCCGACGCGCTTGGCGTGCGGGTAGGCGCCGACGGGTTCGGGCGCGCGCGATGACACGATGTCGCTCATGCGAAGGAGCGTAGCACGGCGCGCACGGGGCTTGCATCGAAGCCGACGAGCGGCAGGGGCAGCGCGATCAGCTCGTACTCGCCGGGCGCGACATGCGCGAGCCGCAGGCCTTCGAGGATCGAGACGCCGCGCGCGAGAAACCGCTTGTGCGCAGGGAGATCCTTCGATTCCTGCACATCGACGCTCGGCGTGTCGACGCCGACGAGCGTGACGCCACGGTCGGCGAGCAGGTCGACGAGCGCCGGGTCGAGTCCCGCGAAGTCGGTGTTCCAGTTGGTGAAGTCGGGGAAGGTGCCCGTGTGGATGAGGACGCGCGGGTGGCGGATTGCGGTGAGATCGATCTCGAGATCCGCGATGCCCACGCGCATACCGCCCGCGCGGCGCTCAGCGCGCGCGCGCACGACATGGCAGGCGCCGAGGTAGCGCTCGAGCGGGAAGGCGTCGATACCCGCATCTCCGCCGCCGTAGTGGTTGACGCCGTCGGCGTGCGCGCCGAGGTGCACCGTCGCGCGCAAGGTCGACAGCGTGACGCTCGCGCCGCCCTCGATCGTGCAGAGGACCTCGCGCGAAAGCGGCGTGTCGCCCGGCCACACGGCGATGTCGGGCGTGAGCGCGGGGGAGATGTCGATGATGGGGCCGCGTGCGGTCATGAAAGTCGTCAATCCTGCGGCGTTCGACGCAGCTCTTCCTCGACGCGGTCGGCGCGGTCGCTCGCGACGAGAGCCGGCAACGCCGCGAGAAGGGCGATCACGATCGCGATGACCACCGTCGCGAGAAGTCCGTAGTGGATCTGCGGCATCGGTCCCGCCGGTCCAACAAGCCACGCGAATTGGTCGAAGAGCGCGCGCGTCTCGTCGGTGGGCGGACTGCCTTGGCCCCAGGTGTGCACGCCCTTCGCAGCGGCGCCGCGCGCAAGCCAGCCGACTGCAAGACCGCCCTGCGCGATCGCGCCGATCGCGCTGCCGCCGTTTGCGAGCAATCCGATGGCCATGCCGCCGACGGCGCTTCCGAGCCACGCGACAGCGCCTCCGCCGAACGCAGCGAAGGTGCCGAGCGAAAGTCCGCCGAAGGTGACGCCGCCGATCGACATGCCGCCGAACGCCACGAGGCCGCGCGCGAAGCCGCCGAACGCGAACACTCCCGTCGCGATGTCGCCGAACGCAAAGTAGCCCTTCGCGTGCCCGAGCTTGCCCTTCTCATCGGGCCCGTAGGCGATCGCGACGAGCGGCATGCCGAAGATGCGGCGCTTCGAGGTATAGCGGCGTGTCGGGCGTCCGCCCATGCGTCCGCCCGCGCCGAGCGTCGCGCGCGTGAGCACCTCGACGAGCGGGCGCCCGCATTCGGGGCAGGCGTTCGCGGCGGTCGCGCCCGTAAGGTCATGTCCGCACGCCGCGCAGTAGGGCTTCGGAAGTTCGGTCGCGTGCTGGTTGCTCATGTGGTGGCACCGCTACGCATAAGCAGGATCGTCGAGATCGCAGCCGCCGTGACGACGAGCGTTCCCACCGCGCCCACGATCCACTTGATCGCGCGGTCGTTCGCAGCACCGCGCGCCTTCGCCTCGCTGTAGGGCACGGTCGAGAAGCTCACGAGGTCGTAGAGCGGTACGAACGTCGCGGGCATGATGCGGTTGAGCGCGTGCTCGATCTTCTTCTTCCACTTGAAGCTCGCGCGGCCGGTGAGGTCGCGCATCTCGATGAAGTTGCGCAGCGCCATGTCGGCGATCGCGTTCGCGTTCGCAATGCGCGCGGTCTCGTAGGCCTTGAGCGCGTCCTCGACCGTCGGTGCCGCGGCGAGCGCGTCGACGAGCGCCTCGCAGTCCTCGAAGCTCGCGTTCGCGCCCTGGCCGTAGAACGGCACGATCGCGTGCGCTGCGTCGCCGAGGAGCGTGACGCGGCCGCGCGTCCACGGGCTGCAGCGCACCGTCACCATCACGCCGACGGGGTTCTTCGCGAAATCCTCTGCAAGCGTCGGCATGAGCGGCACGGCGTCGGGGTAGACCGCGCGGAAATGCGCGAGCGCGTCGGCTCCGGTCTTCACGGCCGCGAAGCTCGAGCCCGCGCCGTCGTGGCGCCAGAAGAGCGTGCAGGTGAACGAGCCGTCCGGGTTCGGCAGCGCGATCATCATGCTTTCGCCGCGCGGCCAGATGTGGAGCGCGTTCGGCGCAATCGCGAACGGCGCGTGCGGGCCGTTTGCGACGGGCGGGATGTGGAGCTCCTTGTAGCCGTGGCCGAGGAAGTCCTGCGAGTAGTTGAAGCGCTCGGTCTTCTGCAAGGCGCCGCGCACGGCGGAGTAGGCGCCGTCGGCGCCGACGACGAGGTCGGCGGTCGCGGTTCGCGAGGCGCCCGTCGCGTCGTTCACGAAGGTGACTTCGCCCTTCGCGAAGTCGACCGATGCGCAGCGCTCGTCGAAGCGCACGGTGACATTCGCCTCGGCGGCGGCCGCGTCGAGCAGCGCGAGGTTGAGCGCGCTGCGCGAGACGGAGTTGATCGCGCGCGTCGGATCGGCGGAGTAGGGCTGGTAGCCCGCGGCGCCCTCGACCGGGTGGACCATGCGGCCGCCCATGCGGATCGCGTCCTTCATGACGGCGTCTTCGAGGCCGGCGCGGCGGAGGGCCTTGATGCCACGGGCGCTGATGGCGAGGTTGATCGATCGGCCGGCGGCGAATCGGCGCGCGCGCGGGTCGCTGCGGCGCTCGACGAGCTCGACGGTCCACCCCGCGCGGGCGAGATAGACGGCGAGGAGGCTGCCGGCGAGGCCGGCACCGACGATGAGAACACGGCCTGGGGACACGGTCGCATGGTAAAGACCCGACGGGAAAGGGTGCCTGGCACGTGCCGGGAGGTGCCAGGCACCAGACGGCACGTGCCAGGCACCGTTTCCGCGAGCGTCGGCTACCGCCTTCGCCGTGAATCTCACCCGCTAAACCCGCTAGCCTCCGCCCATGGCCACGCTCACCGCAGCCGACCTCTCCCACGACCGCGACTTCGCCCGCGCCCTCGACGCGCAGGACGAGCTGGCCGGCTTCCGCGCCCGCTTCGCGCTTCCGCTCAAGCGGCCCGACGACATCTACTTCGTCGGCAACTCCCTTGGCCCCATGCCGCTCGCCGCGCGTGCGCTCGTGAATGAGGAGCTCGACGACTGGTCGCGCCTCGGCGTCGCCGGCCATCTCGGCGCCCGCCGCCCGTGGTTCAGCTACCACGAAGAGCTCCGCGGAGCGCTCGCGCGCTTGGTCGGCGCGCTCGAGCACGAGGTCGTCGCGATGAACTCGCTCACCGCGAACCTGCACTTCCTCATGACGACCTTCTATCGCCCCGAGTTGAATGGACGCGGGCGGCGCACGAAGCTGTTGATCGAGAAGGGCGCGTTCCCGAGCGACACCTACGCCGTCATGTCCCATGTCGCAGCGCGCGGGCTCGACGCGAACGCCGAAGTCGTCGAGATCGCGCCGCGCGCCGGCGAGTGGACGCTGCGCGAGGAGGACATCGAGCGGACGATCGCCGAACTCGGCGAGACGCTCGCGCTCGCGCTCTTGCCCGGCGTCCAGTACCGCACGGGCCAGGCGCTCGACATCGCGCGCCTCACGCGCGCGGCGCACGCGGTCGGCGCGCGCTGTGGCTGGGACCTCGCGCACGCCGCGGGAAACCTCGCGCTTTCGCTTCACGACTCGAACGCCGACTTCGCGGCGTGGTGCTCGTACAAGTACCTGAACTCGGGCCCCGGCGCGGTCGCGGGCGCATTCATCCACGAGCGCCATGTGCGCGACACCACGCTGCCGCGCCACGCGGGCTGGTGGGGCAACGACCCGAAGACGCGCTTCCGCATGGAGGACCGCTTCGTTGCCACGCAGCACGCCGACGCGTGGAGCCTGTCGAACCCGCCGATCCTCGCGGTCGCGCCGCTCATCGCGAGCCTCGCGGAGTTCGACGCTGCGGGCATCGCGCGGCTTCGGGCCAAGAGCACGCTGATGACGGCACTTCTCGAGTTCCGCCTGCGCGGGATTGATGGCCAGAGGACAGAAGGGCTCGACATCATCACGCCGCACGCATCGCACGCACGCGGCGCACAGCTGTCGCTTCTCATCGCACGCGACGCGCACGCGCGCTACGAGACGTTCAAGGCCGCGGGCCTTGCGTGCGACTACCGCGAGTCCGGCCGCGGAATTGCGGGCGAAGGCCTCATCCGCCTCGC
>JBILDS010000048.1:0-14678 GCA_044352505.1 Phycisphaerales bacterium | reverse complement strand
GCGGCCTGCGAATCGAGCGCGCGAATCGCCTGCTCGGCCATCGTGACCTGCTCGAGGAAGTCGCTTCGGTCGAGCGTGATGAGCGTGTCGCCCTTCGCCACGCGGGCGCCGGGGGCGAAGCTCGGTGAGATCGACTCGACCACGGCGCCCACGCGCGCAGGCACATCGGCGCTGTCGAGCGCGCGGGCGGTGCCGTAGCCACGCACGAAGCGCTCGATCTCGAGCGGACGGATCTCGAGAACGGCCACGCGCTGCGGCGCTGCCGCCTGCGGATTGCGCGCAGCTTCGGGCTTGCTCGCGACCAGCGCGGCGATCACTCCGCCACCCGCGGCGAGCAACACGAGGCAGACGACGGATCGGAAGACGATCGCGTAGAGCGGAAGCCTCGCGTGGGGGCGCTTGAGATCTTGGGAGGGCGAGTCAGGCATCGGGGTGGTCGGCTTCGAGCAAATGAAGGGAAAGTTGCACTATAGGTCGTTCGCTGTGCGACACGGCCGCCGCGGCGAATCCCGCCCGCCCGAAGCGTCGTCTGATACCCTCTCGAACATGGCTGACACGACGAGCGAGGCGCTGACCGACGCCGACATCCTCAAGATTGCGCGACTGTCGCGCCTGGACCTGCCCGAGTCGAAAGTCGGAGCGGTCCGCACGCAGCTTTCCTCGATCCTCGGCCACATCGCGAAGCTCCAGGCCCTGCCCACCGAGGGCGTCGAGCCGATGACGCATCCGATGAAGATCGTCAACCGCCTCGGCGCCGATGAGCCGAAGGCGTGCATGCCGGTCGAGGAGCTCCTGAAGAACGCGCCGGCAGTCGAGGGACGGTATCTCGCGGTTCCGAAGGTGCTTGGTGAAGGAGGTGGCGCGTGACCGCCAACTCCCCCGCCGCGATCCATCCACTGCGCGAAATCTGTGCCGACGTTCGCCGGGGACACGCATCGGCGCGAGCACGCGTGGATGACTTTCTCGAAGCAATCGCCGAGAAAGATAGTGATATTCACGCGTTCAACGAAGTCCACGCCGACGCCGCGCGCGCCCGTGCCGACGCAATCGACGCCGCTGTGAAGGCTGGTTTCAACCCTGGGCCACTCGCAGGCGCTGTGATCGCGGTCAAGGACAACATTGTGATGCGCGAGGGGAAAACGACGTGCTCATCGAAGATGCTTGCGAACTATCGCTCGCCATTCGATGCGACCGTGATTGAGCGCCTTGCCGCAGCAGGTGCCATCTTCATCGGCAAGACGAATCTCGACGAATTCGCCATGGGTTCCTCCACCGAGAACAGCGCCTTTGGCGCGACGCGCAACCCGTGGGACACCGCGCGTGTTCCCGGCGGCAGTTCTGGCGGAAGCGCCGCTGCGGTGGCCGCGCGCTTTTGCGACGCAGCGCTCGGCTCCGACACCGGGGGTTCCATTCGCCAACCTGCCGCGCTGTGTGGCTGCGTGGGCTTCAAGCCGACCTACGGACGCGTGTCGCGCTACGGGCTTGTGGCGTTCGGTTCGAGTCTCGACCAGATTGGCCCGTTCGCGCACTCTGTTGAGGATGCTGCGATGGTGTACGACGCCATCGCCGGACGCGACGAGAGTGATTCGACGACGGCAGAGATGCCGAGCGAGCCACTCGCCACGAAGACGCGCGAGCCGCTGGCCAAACTCAGGGTGGGTGTTCCGCGGCAATACCGAAGTGACGCCAACGCGCCCGCTGTCGCAGAGGTGCTTGAGAAGTCGATCGCCGCTGCGCGCGCGTTCGGCGCGGAGATTGTTGACATTGATCTTCCGCTCACAGACGTAGGAATCTCGACGTACTACGTCATTGCCCCTGCCGAGGCGTCGAGCAATCTCGCGCGCTACGACGGCATTCGCTACGGACATCGCGCGAAACTTGAGGCGGGTGAAGATCTCGAAGACCTCTACTCCAAGTCGCGCGCGGAGGGTTTCGGACCCGAAGTACAGCGCCGAATCATGCTCGGAACGTATGTCTTGAGTTCCGGCTACTACGACGCGTTTTACAAGCGGGCACTGCAGGCGCGACGGCTCATTCGCGACGAGTTTGATCGCGCGTTTACGAAGTGCGACGTGGTGCTTGGCCCGACATCGCCGGTACCTGCGTTTCCGTTTGGCGGCAAGAAGGACCCTCTTTCGATGTACCTCTGCGATGTCTATACGGTGAACACGAACATCGCAGGAATTCCAGGAATCTCGATCAACGCAGGGTTTGCGCATGAAGGTGGCAAGCGCCTGCCCGTGGGAATTCAATTGCAAGCGCCCGCGTTTGCAGAAGAGACGCTCCTGCGTGCCGCGGCGATGTTCGAACGCGCTGTTTGAGCGAGAAGTGCGGGAACGTGCCGCGAGGTTCACCCGCGTGAACGCTCACGATATCTGAAGCACCCTCTTCGCTGCGTTTGACAGTGCGAACCCCGCCAGCTGCTCGCGTGTGACCCAGCGTCGACCTTCGCGCGCAAGCGCTGCGCCCGTGCCGCGGAGCCTTGCCGCAAACACCACGAATACCACCGCGCGATGCGTGGTCTTGAATGGAACCTCGCCCGTTGCGCGCAGCGTGACGGTTGCAGGCAGGCCGAGCAAATCCCGAGCGGCAACTGCAGCGATCTCGCGCCCGTCGGCGCATGCCACAGAAGGCGGTTGCCAAAGCCCTCCCCACAGCCCTTCACGGGGGCGCTGCTCGAGAAGCACCGCTTCGTCTGAGGCGCGAACGAGTCGCGCCGTGACAAGCACAAGTTCGCGCCGAGTTGGTCGCACTTTCGGCGCAGGAATCTCGTCGACCCGGTGCTCGCGCGCGGCGCGACACCAACGCGAAACGGGACAGGCATGGCATCTGGGCGCCGCTGGAGTGCAGATCGTCGCCCCGAGCTCCATGAGCCCCTCGTTGGCGGCGGATGGGTCGCGTGCGTTTGCGACGAACCGCTCGGCCTCGCGCCACGCCCACGCAACGATGCTCTGGTCGCTGGCCGAGCCCTCTTGACCCGCGATCCGTTGGAAGACCCGAGTCACGTTCCCGTCCACAATCGGGGCGCGAGCGCCCCCCACGATCGACGCGATCGCGCCCGCGGTGTAGCGGCCGACTCCGGGGAGGGCACGGAGGGCGTCGATGTCGTCAACCGGAACCCGCCCGCGATGGTGCTCGACCGCTGCCTTCGCGGCGGCGTGGAGAAGCCGCGCACGCCGGTAGTAGCCAAGTCCCTGCCAAGCGGCGAGAACCTCATCCTCGTGCGCCTGCGCCAGCGCGGCGACAGATGGAAAGCGCCGCACGAAAGGGCCGAACTTCTCGACGACCCGCGCCACCTGGGTCTGTTGCAGCATGAGCTCGCTGACGAGCGCGTGGTAGCCGTTCCGACGCGTGCGCCACGGGAGTTCGCGCGCGTTCCGCCCGAACCAGCGCCCGATCGCGTCCGCCGCCCGCTGTGGCACCGATGTCGGCAGATCGCCGTTCCCGGTCGCAAGCCCTTTGTTGGCCGAATGTTGTCGAGAAGGCATGGTTTGCTGCGTAGAGTAGAGACCGGTGGACACGTGTCACCCGCGTCCTTGCGGCATCCGCCGCCGTGGGGTAGCGTACGGGACTCGGGCGCGAGATCCGCCCCGAATGGAGACCACGCATGGCCAAGTCGTTCTATACCCTCGAGGAAGCAGCCGCCAAGTTGAATAAGAGCGCGGCAGAAGTGAATGCGATCGCAGACACCGGTCGCCTCCAGCGAGTCATGCACGAGGGACAGCAGAAGTTCCGAGTCGAGCAGGTCGATCTCTTGGCGAGCTTCTCAAGCGACGCCGGTCCCCGTCTCGACGATTCGCAGGGCCCGATCGGCCTCGCCGACTCCGCGGGCGGCTCTGCATTTGGGTCGACTCCGGCCCGTCGCCCGGCTTCGAACGAAGACTCGATGCTTGGACTCGCCGACACGGGTGCCGGCAAGGTGCCGTCGCTCATCGACAGCGCTGAGCGCACCGGCGTGTCCGCCTTCAACAATCGCGGCGGCGGTGACGCGGTCGAAATCGGATTGGAAACCGTGGGTTCCGGCTCGGGGCTTCTCGATCTGACGCGCGAGAGCGAGGAAACTGCGCTTGGAGCTGAGCTCATCGATCAGGTCTACTCAAGCGAAGGCGGAGATATGGGCGCAGGCGCGAGCGGCCTCTTCGAGGCCGTGAACACAGCACCTGGCTATGGCGCGCCGCCCGTGCCCACCACCGGCATGATGGTGTCTGAGGCGTACGACGGCTCGTGGTCTGGTGTTGGCATCGGTCTGATGACCGCTGCCGCGATCGGACTTGTGGTGACGTTCCTGATCGCGCTTGGCATGGCCTTCGGCGCTGGCTCAGGCATCGCGGCCAGCTTCGCTGGAAACATGCTCCTCTGGGGCGGTAGCCTCGCCGGTATCGCTGCGGCCTTCGGACTCGTCGGATTCTTCGTGGGCCGTGCGTCCGAGTGACACACCACGATGCTGCTCACGCGCTACGGCTTTCGTGAATGGTTGATCATCACCCTCGCCGCTGCGACGCTCGCAGCGGCGGGTGTGTTCTTTGGCTGGTGGTGGCTTGCCGTCGCGGCGTTCGTCGTCTGGATCGCTCTTGTCTCGTTCTTCCGCGATCCGCTGGGACGCCGCCCCGCCAGCGTGGAACTGCGCGACCTTGTGAGCCCTGCCGACGGCCTCGTGAGTGCGATCCTCGAAGTTCCCGAGCACGTTGCGACCGACGGTGCGCCCGCGACCATCGTTCGCATCTACCTCTCTGTGTTCGATGTGCACCTCAACCGCATGCCCGCTGAGGTCGAGGTGCTCGGAACGATCCACACGCCGGGGAAGTACCTCGACGTCCGGATCGAAGAGAGCGCCAAAGTGAACGAGTCGATGGTCACTCGGCTCCGAACGGCGGGCGGACTCTTGCTCGGCGTCAAGCAGATTTCCGGGAAGGTCGCGCGGCACATTGTTTGCCCCATCGCTGCGGGGCAGCGCTTCGCCCGCGGCGAGCGCTTCGGGATGATCAAGTTCGGATCCACCACCGAACTCATCGTGCCCAGCGCAGACGTCGAGAAGATTTGCGTTGCCAAGGGCGATCGCGTCTCGGGCGGCGTGACCATTCTCGTTCGCACCCGCCGAATCTGACGCGCAGCAAGTTCAAGTTGGGAAGCACTCACGGGGGAAGCGCGCCCGCTGCTTTCTCTGCGAGCAACTCGTCGAGCGAGAGCATGGCGTGGCGCGCGTGAGGAATCACGATCGAGCCACCGACCACAAGCGCGACGTTGAGCGCATCAACGATCTCTTCGCGCGTGAAGCCTGCCTTCACGCACTGCTCAAGGTGGTAGTCAATGCAGTCATTACAGCGGAGCACGGCGCTCGCGACGAGGCCGAGCAGCTCCTTCGTGCGGCCATCGAGGGCGCCGGGCTCATACGTGGCTGCGTCAAGACGTAGAAAGCGCTTCAGACCGAGATGATCCGACGCGAGCAGCGCGTCTTGGCCCTTGGCGCGTTCGGCGCGAAACTCTGCAATGGTTCGTCGTGGCATAGCCCCAATGGTAAAGCGCCCACGCGTGGTGCGTGGGCGCTGCGCTGCCCGAGTCTCGTCGAACGAACCCGAGCGCGTTGAATCCGGAATGACGGAGGCGCACCCAACCCTCTCCCCTGCGGTCACGCTGCGTCGCGCCAGTCTTCGCCCCGCCACTCGTCGTCCGACTGGTCTGAGTCGCCATCGTCCTCGCCGTCGTGCTCCGACTGCAACTTCGGGAACTGGAAACTTGAGCGATGATGGATGCGGACGACCTTCGCCATTTGCGCGGCAAACACCGGCCGCAGGACGTCGATCAAGATCGCGAGTTCTTCCTTGAACGGTTCCGCCTTGTTGCGGAACAGGAAGAACACCGCCATGCACTCGTTCTCGTGCTGCGCACTCCACGCCACAAGCTCCGCGTCTTCGAGTACGGCCCCCGCCATGCCGATCGCGTGTACGAAGTCGCGCGTATCGGTGAAGCGAATGATGTCTTCACGATCCGAGAGCCGCTCGCAGATATCGCTGCCAAGGCGATCAAGAAGGGGCTGCGCGGTCGTCCGTGGGCAGTCGTAGTGCACGTACGCGCCAAGCCCAAACTGATGGCGCTTTGAACCGGGAAGATAGACCGCTGCGTTCGTTGCGCCCGTCTTCGTAAGAAGGTACTGCAGTGCGGTGCGGAGCAAGTCTTCCACGTCGAGTTCCTGCGAGAGAAGCCCGCGGAACTCACCGGCGATCTCCGCTTCGTCGACACGCTCCTGTGCGTCGTGCATCGCGTGCTGGAGACCTTCGCTCAGCGCATCGACTTGACGGGTGAACTCGTCTCGATTCACGACGAGTTTCTGGCAGATCCCCTTGAGACGCGTGATGCGCTCTTCACGACGACGCTCGTCTCCGATCGCGTCGGTGAGCGCGCGAATGCGGCAAAGCACAGATTCAGTGTCGTCGGTCGGGTCGATCCAGTCACTTGCACCCGCACGCACCGCAGCCAACAGCTCGTCGGCCGACGGCTGCGACCCTGTGACGACGAGCTTGGTGCTTGCCGAGATACGCCGTGCTTGTGCCGCGATTGGCGCGACTTCGCTCGACGGCACCGACGATGCGATAAACACAAAATCGGTTCGGTTTGCGACGATCTGCCCGAGCGCGTCGGCCATCTGGGCAACGCTCTCGTGGCGAATTCCCGCCTCGTCGAGTGCGCTACAGAGCCTGGCGTCCTGCACGCAATCGAGCGCCACGCAGAGCGCATGAAGCACACCCGGATCGGACGGTCGCCCGACAGGGACCTCATCATGCGCGGCGCGCTTTGAATCACCCGATGAATCGCTTGAACCTGGCTGCACGGTGTCTCCTCCTCGTAGCCGGCACCTTGCGGCGACGGCGATCCCCCGGGCAACGCCACGCGTCGCCACGTTCGCGCACACACAACGCGACAACGTCGCGCGCGGCACGCATCCTTCTGCCCCGAAAGCTCCGCCGCGCAACTCGCGCAACGAAACCAAGCGGTGCGTATCCAGTTTGGCGCCCGGTGGCGCCCGACCTTTGATCGGAGCAATTGCATCGCGGATCGACGCCAGGTCGCGCTTTCAGGAATGCGCGCGGGGAGGCCGTACCGGCTATACCGAGTGTCGCAATACGGTCGACCATGCGCCCGAAGAACCGCGCAAGAACTGCGCGCGCGACGTCTGCGAACGAGTTGTCAGCGCGCCGTCTCGCGCTGCCGCCACTTGGTGACAGCCTCGGGTTCGCGTGCATAGATCGGGCGCAGGAGCGCGGGCGCAACACCGCCTCGTGCTGCGAGAATCTCGGATGCAAGCGCCGCGAATGCCATGGGTTCCACTTCGAGTGCGCGCGTCGAAATCTCCGCTTTCTGCGCGCACGCAGCAAGTTCGGGGGCGAGATGGTCGTCTGCGAGCAGCACCCCTCCCAGACGCGCGACCTCTGCAATCAGCGCTGAAAAAGCGTCGAGATCAACCACGCTGCCCTCGTCGGCGACCACGCCAGAGTCCAACTTGTCTGGGTGCGCCACAAGCGCAACCCAGGCGGTGCGTTCCTTCGCAGCAAGCGCCACGAGCCACGGACCGCGTCCGCCGCGCGCGCGATCTGACACCGAGAAAATCGCTGCCGACGGAACCGCAACAATCGGAATCTGATTGGCCATTGCCAACGCTTGGGCGAATGCAACCGACACGCGAAGTCCTGTGAACCCGCCCGGTCCAACGGCCACCGCAACGCTCCCGATTGCACCGGGCGCAACGCCCGCCTCCGCTGTCAGCGCTCGGAGTTCGTCCCAAAACGGCTCGCGCGCAGCATGCATCGATGACGCATAGGTGCGGGTTGTCACGTCTGTTCGAACGGAATCAGCTGCGCGGACGAGCCCGAGAACAGACTCGTGCTGCGAGCAGTCGATCAGCAGCATTGGCAACGCGCCTGCTGCCGTCACGCCAAACGCCCTTCGCCGCTCGCGAGTTGGTCGAGATCGAAGTACGACTGTACTGGCATCGCACGATCCGGAAGTGACGCCGGATCCGGCGCATCGCACGCGAGGTTGATCTCGAGCACACGACCCTGTGCGTGGTCTGTGTTGAGAATTACTTGATTTGGCGGGTGAAACTCCACCCCTGCACTCGCGTGGGCGTGGCCAACGATGAACACGCGCACGTTCCAAGCCTCGGCCAACGCGGCGAGATGTTCAGCGGGATGATTGCGCCCCCATGTCATGAGATAGGCTGAGCCAAACGGGCTGTCGAAATCGGCATCGACGAGGTCGCGCGCAAGGACTCCAAGATCGAAGTGTTGCATCTGCGCCGCCGATGGCAGCGAGTGCGAAAGCATCACGCCGTTGTCGCAGCGCACCGCAAGCGGCATCGCACGCACAAACGAACCGATCGCATCTGCGGCGACTTCGGCTTCCTCACCAAAGACCCACTCCAGACCAGCATCGAAGAGCGCGAGATTGTCTCCAGCACCCTTTGAGATTCGCTGCCGCCGGAACTGCGCGATCTCGTGATTCGCAAGCATCGGGTGTACTTGCAGCGGATGCGCAAGCACCAACTCCGCCACTCGAGCGAGCATGCGATGACTCATATCCATGCCACTCACAAGTCGTTCGCCGTGGATGAGTTCGTGCAGCACAACATGCTGGTCGCTCGTGCGCCGCAGCGCTGCCGCGCGTATGACTGCATCGAGATGGAGTTGATTGTCGTGGATGTCGCCTGTTGCCAACACGACACCGCGCCGAGGGAGTCGCACGGTGCAGTGTTCACGCAAGGGCGACGCGCGCATGGCCTCTGCTGCGGCTTCGAGAAGATCCGCGAAGGCGGAAGCGCTGGTGGCCCATCGTTGCATGAGAGCGTTCGAGTCCTGTTGACGATCGAGGCGAGTTACTTCACTGCGAAGAACGCGAAGGGAACTGTGCCCTTCCCCGTTGCCGTCTCGATTTCGAGGAGGCCTTCAAACGGCCCGGGGCGCCGAGCGATGAACTCGATCTCGACCATTGCGCCATCGACACCGACGTCGCGCTTGGAAACGTAGCGGGCCTCAACATCGGCGTGGAGCGATCGCACCGAACGCACCAGACGCCAAGTCGGATTCTCAACCGCTCCGCGTTTGGGCGGGTTGTAGTGCTCGAGTTCGATCTGGGCCTTCGCAGGAACACCGACAGAACCGCGTCCGCCCATGACGAGCGACTCTTTCACAATCCAGAAGCGCTTGAAGCGATCCTGATCGTGCTTGCTACCAGTTGCCTCGTCGCGCACGCGAAGTGGAATCGTGTCGCAGTCGGGTCGGTCGGTCCGCACGAACCACCACAGTGGCATTTCACTCGGCGTGCGCCCTGCGAGATTCCACCGGATGGTGTATTCAGCGCGCGGCGCATCCTTCGCCGGGTCGAACCCGACATACACCGGCGCAACGCCGCCGCTTTCGAGAATGGTGAACGGTGCTCCGTCAAGAGACTTGATGGCAATCGTTCCGCTAGTGACGTCGCGCAGTGCATCGACAAAGGGCGGCGTTGCAAGGAGTGGCAATCGCACTTCTCCCTTGATCTTCGCTTGCACCGACACTGCGCCGTCGAACGCGATCGAGACGGTTGCCTCCTTTTCGCCAGGAATCAACGGCGCTGCAAGCGACGCACCAATCTCAAGCGTTCCGCCTGGCGCGATGACCTTGCCCTGTACGGGTGTGATGTTGGTGCACGTACAGTTCGGCACCGCAGCTCGGACGGTCACCGGCGTCTTACCCGTGTTGATGAGCGTGAACGTAGCGGGAGTTGTTGAGCCAGGCTTGACCACGCCGAGGTCGACCACTGGTGGCGCGAGCGCGATCGTCGAAGGTTGCTGCGATGGAGTCTGCGGACGTGCAGATTGCGGCGCCGCAGCCTGTGTTGCCACGGCGTCGCGGGTTGCACACGTGGTTGCCACGCATGCGATCGCGAGCACATACGCAACCAGACTGCGATCCCGGAAGACCCGAAGGGTGACGATCTTGTCGCGTGCATGCATGTTCGCGTCTCGACTACAACAACAACCTCGTTGGACTTTGCCCACAGCAAGTCCAGGTGTGACACGATAGCGGAGCACTCGACGGGAGCGGAGACGTTCGAAGCCCTCGCGCACGCGAAACGAAGCTCTCGCGCACGTGAAACGAAGCCCTCGTGTACGTGAAACGGGGCTCCGCGCCTGCGGAGCCCCGTGGAAGAAGTCTGCGCTGTGGTTGCGGGAACCTTCCCGCCCGTTCGGATCAGCCCCACGCGTTCAAGACAAGCGCGAGGTCGGCGGAGTCGACCGTGCCATTGCCATCCACGTCGCCCGCACCCTTGCCGCCCCAGTTGCTGAGGAGCGCCGCAAGGTCCGCCGAGTCGACAACACCGTTGCAGTCAATATCAGCTGGCGCGCATGGCGGCGCGCAGGTTCCGTCGCCAGTGGTTGGAACGATCTTGAAGATCTGACCCGTGTTCGCGGAAGAGCCTTGGCGCACGATGTACAGCTCGCCGTTGGCATCTTCACCAAACGATGAGATCTGGCTCACCGTAAATCCGTCGATGGACGGAGAAACCTGCGAGTTGCGCAGCGTGAACTCGGTCTGCGTGTTCGTGGCAGAGTTGTAGCGGAAGCTCCACACGTTGTTGCTGACGTAGTCGGCGTAGAAGTAGGTTCCCTGCAGTTCAGGCATCCGGCAGCCGCGATAGACATATCCGCCGGTGATTGAGAAACCTCCGTTTGTGCCGGAGACGTGCGAATACTGGCGAATGGGCTTGATCAGTGACGCAGCGTTGCAGGTGCAGCCGCTGAGCCCGGTGCAGCTCAGGCCTTCCATGCAGCGCCAACCGTAGTTCAAGCCACCCGCAGCGCCTGCGGCTTGGAAGTTGATCTCTTCAATCGCATTCTGTCCGACGTCTGCGATCCAAAAGTCACCCGTCGCGCGATCGAACGAGCAGCGCCATGGGTTGCGCATGCCATACGCCCAGATCGTGTCATCGATGGTGGATGAGCCCCCGGCGAAGGAATTTCCAGCAGGAATCGTGTAGTAGGGTGCTGCGCCGCCCACTGTTGGCTTGATGCGATGAATCTTGCCAAGCTGAGACTGAAGGTTCTGCCCAGTGGCGTTCGGGTCGTTTGCACCGCCACCGTCGCCAACCGCCATGTAGAGGTTGCCATCGGGTCCGAAGCCGATCCAGCCACCGTTGTGGTTGGAAGCGAAGTCGGCCCAAGACATCATGATCTGCCCTGAAGCGTTCGCGATGTTGGGATCGTTCGCCGAGCGCGTGTAGCGCGAAAGCACGTTCGTGCCAGAACCCGTGTAGTACACGTAGAACTGACCATTCTTCTGGTAACCCGGGTCGAAGGCGAGACCGAGCAGGCCACGCTCATCACTCGCCGAAGTTCCGCCTGTGACCCCAACGCTGAGGAACGGCGTTGTGATCAGAGTGTTCGTATTCAAATCGAAGATTCGAATCTGCCCCGTCTTCTGCAGAATGAAGAGGCGCGTGGTATCGCCAGGCGCGTGGGTAACGAACACCGGGTAGTTCAGACCCGTCGCGATGCGATCGGTGCGGATGTTCACAACTTGCGCGTCGACCGATGGCGCGACCCCCAAGGTGGCAGCAACGGCAAGAACGGAGAGAGCGGACTTCATCAATGCTGTGGTCTTCATGTGCATGTCTCAGATTGACTCGCGAGCAAACTCGCAGGGACAAGAGCGAAAGAGGGGCCGAAACTGCGCGAAACGTTCTCGATATCCGTCACACACGCACGGGCGATCCATCGAACGCCTGTACCCGGCTCTTGACACCGACCTTGAGCTTCGGTGCCCTTGCTGGGCGCCAAAACCGATTGCACGGAAGATACGGCCTCAGCCCGCTCTGGCGTGCAGAAATGCTGCGTGAATTTGGTGGAAAGGGCGACTTGCGCCCGCTGTTGCAGGCGCAGGGCATTGCACCTGCGTCTCCGCAGAGGTCTGCGGCGCCTAATTCGTCTCGGAAATCGCCGGACGTCCATTCGCGCGGATCTTTGGTCTTCGGAAACCCGTCAGCCAGAAGTTGGGTGCCCTCGCACGAAGACTCTCTCGGACCATAGACGTCCGGGAATGCGCGCGATTCGCGCGCA
The DNA here is from genome assembly GCA_044352505.1 of Phycisphaerales bacterium. GTDB lineage: Bacteria > Planctomycetota > Phycisphaerae > Phycisphaerales > SM1A02 > QWPT01. Next base: position 2,590 of record JBILDS010000048.1, on the reverse strand, counting down.
CCTACTCGACGGTTGGCGCGGACTCTGGTTGCCCGCCGAGAGGGTTCCCGGCGGAACCTTCGTCGTCGAGCAGTTGCTCGAGGATTCCGTAGGTGTCTGCAAGCGCCTCAAGATAGGGATCGGCCGCAGCCATGATGCGGTCACGGGAACGCGGGTCCTCGAGGCTGGCGTCAAGGATCGCCTCGCGCAGAAGCGGCCACGTTGCGGTTGCGTAGCCTGAGTCGCGATCGGTCGCTGCGAGGAGGTTTCGAAACCACGGGCGATCCTCAAGGCCGTCAGGCGTCATCCACGCGCTGCGCAACGACCACAAAAGCGCTGCATCACCGGGGCGAGGCGCGTTTGCCACGCGCGCGTCTGCACGGGCGGCAAAGCGCCGCATGGAGCCGAATGTCTTCAGAATCGTGTCAAGAAGCGTCTCCGTGATGGGCACTGCCTCACCAAGTAGAGCGGCACGGGCACGGGCGAGCTCTTGTAACCGCGTGACCTGGACAACGCCGTCATCGACAAGTGCCGTCACCGAGATATGCGGTTCGCGCACATCTGCAAGCGTGGCGACGAGTGCGTTGGTGATCCCGCTGACGAGTTGCGCGGAGCGATAGTCATCGCCAACGTTCGCTCGGTACCACGCGAGCGTGTCGTAGTTGGAGTGGTACACCGCGCCCTCGCTTCCGCTTGCGAAAAGCGCGATGGAAGGGACACCCGCGTGGCACCAGAATGCAACATGATCGCTGCCACCGCCGAGATCACCGAACTGGAACGCACCCGCGTCATTCTTGCTCCACACATCAAGTGCCGTTGCGCTGCCTGATGCATCGGGCGCAGACGCAAGCGCACGCGCAACCAACGGTCGCAGCGTGGGTGATACCGCCGCGCCGGGGCGAAGGCCCATGGCCGACATATCGAGATTGATATACGCAACAACTCCGCGCGAAAGTCGAGCTGCGTCGCGCTCCACAAATTCGGTTGATCCGATGATTCCGTACTCCTCGGCGCCCCACGCTGCGAAGATGAGGGTGCGATCAGGTCGCTTTCCTTCGCGCGCGAGTTTCGCAAACGTGCGTGCGGCTTCCATCATGCAGATCGTGCCCGCAAGCGGGTCGGCGGCGCCCGCGCACCACGCGTCGTGGTGCGAGCCGATGATCACGCTCTCCTCCGGACGTACAGCCCCCTCAAGTCGCGCGATGACGTTTGCAGTTGGTGTCACAGCGCGAACCTGCTCGACTTCGAGTCTGAGCGTGAGATTGGCGTCATCGAGGCGATACTCGCAGGGAAGTCCTCCGCGCCACTCCTTCGGACTCTCAGCGCCGCTCATACGTGAAATGATCTCTTGCGCAGCGCCGTAACCGATTGGTTGAACCGGGATCGTGGGCAGCGCCACCGACTCAGTCGGCAATCGCTCGGCGTCTCGCGTGGCCTCACGATGTGGTGTGAGCGGATCACCCACATACGGAAGCGTCAGAATGGATCCACGCTGCACGCTTGCAGCACTCGCCCAACCTCCGCCATCTGGCCACGTCTTTCCTTTCACAAAGCCACTGTCGGCGGGATCGGTGAACATCACAAGTCCGACACAACCTGCGGCTTCTGCAAACTTCGCTTTGAAACCGCGGTAATTCCCGCCGTACCGCGCCAGCGCAATCTTGCCGCGCGGATCAATGCCGAGCGCGGTGAGCCGCTCGAAATCCTCGCGTCGGCCATAGTTCACGTACACAACCCCCGCCTCGACAAGTCCAGAACCGCTCCATGCGTTCCATGCGATGTCCAGATCTGGATGCGCGGTGGAAGGATCAACCGCAAGACTCGGCTCAGTGATCGAGAGTGTGAGCGGACCGGCCGATGGGTGCACGCGGTCGGACGGGTTGCCATCGCTTGTGTCAGCGCGCTCGTGCGTCGCTTCGCGCGCTGGAGCGGCGCTGACGATCTCAAGCCGTGCGCGCGTGGGTCGGGCAAGCAGCGGAAAGATCTCCTGAACCTCGACCGACCATCCCGGGGTTCCTTCGCCCATTGCCGCGAATGCCGCGCGAAGTCGCTCGATGGTGCGCGCGTCGCCCGGAGTACCGGCCACGTGTGGCTCGCTCGCGAGTACTTCGTGGAGCGCCGCAAGTGTTGTGGGGTCGGGTCGACGCGCGGCGTCAGCGCGATCGATCGTCTGGGTTGCAGCCAAACAGACGAAGAGCGAGGTGATGAACATGAGGTGGCAATCTCGTGATGGGTTCGAACCGGAGCTTAGGGCGAATCCGCATCACGATACGGCCGCGCAGCGGTGAAGATGCCTCGATCCCCACCAAGATCTGGCACAACCGATGGCGTCGCCGACCCTTTCCACCGGGCTCGCACGATGAAGCCAAGCTTCAGGGCAACCAGCGTCGGCAGCAAAAAAAGAAGACCCCGAGTTGCCCACGTCATCGTTTGGGCGATCAAAAGAATCTGCTTGTTCGGGCCAACGAGTCGGTCGTAATCTGGCTGCGAGACGAAGAGACCCGGAAACCGCCCGATCACGATGGCGGACGCATTGCAGACGAAACGCTCCAAGACGGGACTCCCGAGCGGAACGTAGATGCGCTCGACCCAGCGGAAATAGCGGCGAATC
>JBILDS010000047.1:0-14696 GCA_044352505.1 Phycisphaerales bacterium | reverse complement strand
AGACGACGAGGTCGCCATCGAGTTCGTAGGTGCGGAAGCGCACGGCCGCGAGATCGGTGGTGGCGTAGAGGAATCCGCCGTCCGACTTCTGGATGAGAAGCGGTCGCTCGCGGTCTGCGAACGGCACCACCATCGCGCCCTTGTCGCTCTTCGCGAGGCCCGACGACTTGAACGCGTCGACGACGCCCGCGAGCCGGTCGCGGAAGAAGCTCTCGCCGCGGTTGTTCTCAGGGCCGAGCTTCGCGTTCAGCGTGCGCGCGGCCTCGTAGACCTGCTCCATCGTGACTTCGATGAGGCGCTCCCACAGACCCACGATTTCGGCGTCGCCCGACTGAAGGCGCACGAGCGTCTTCTTCGCGTCGTCCATCGCCGCGCGCGCGGGCTCGTACTGGAGCTCGAGTTCCGCGATGCGATGCGGGCCGCAGCGGAACTCGTACGCCGCATCGAGGTCGTCGGTCGCTGTCTCCTTCTGCGCGCCGCGGTATGCGGCGTTGAGGTCGTCGAGCGTCAGGCGCGCGAAGTCGCGCTTCTCGCGTACGAGCTTCGCGAGCGTCATCGCGATGGGAAGGCCCCAGTCGCCGAGGTGGTTCTCGCGCCAGACCTTTCGGCCGAGCCGCTCAAAGACGCGCGCGAGCGAGTCGCCGATGATCGTCGCGCGCAGGTGGCCGACATGCATCTGCTTCGCGACATTCACGCCGCAGAGATCGATCACGACGGCGTGCGGATCGGTCGCGGGGGGAATGCCGAACGAGTCCGACGCCTCGAGCGCTGCGAGGCGGTTCTCGACGAACGCGCGCTCGAGCGTGACATTGATGAAGCCAGGGCCCGCAACCTCGCACTTTGTGGCGACGCCCTCGAGATCGGCAGCCTTCAGCACGGCGTCCGCCACTTCGCGCGGGTTCTTGCCGAACTCCTTCGCAAGCGCCATCGCCGCGTTCACCTGGTAGTCGCCGAACTTCGCGTTACCGCTCGCGCGGATCACGGGGTCGGCATCGACGCCCATCGCTGCGCGGATCGCGGCGCGGAAGCGCGCGTCGAGCTCGGTGGCGGGGTCGGATGCAGGTCGGAGAACCGTGGAAGCGGCGTCGGCCATGGGGCGCGGATGGTATCGGAGCCGCGCAGCGTGTGCGGTGAACGACTACGATCCGCGCCTTCCGAGAACACACCATGGCCGCGAAAAAGCACACGGTTTCCGCCTCGATGCGCAAAGCGCGCGAGAAGCTCTTGCTCGAAGTCACCTCGCTGCCGACGGCGGCGGGGCGCGAAGACCGCGTGATTGCTGCGATCGAGCGTTGGGTGGCGGCGCGCACGAAACGCGTGGTACTGGCGCGCGACCGCTATGGCAATCTCACGATCGCGCAGCACGGATTCTTGGCCGCGTGCGCCCGGGGTGCGAAGCCGGTGATGATCACCGCGCACCTCGATCATCCCGCGTTCGTGGTGACGGCGGTGCGCACGAATGGCAAGTCCGTCGAACTCGACCTTGAGTTCCGCGGTGGCGTCCATGACCCATACTTCAACGGCGCAATGCTCGAAGTATTCGACCGCGACACGAAGAAGTCGTTCGACGCCAAGATCATCTCGCTCGACGCGAAGACCGATCCTGCGACGAAGCCGTTCAAGACCGTGGTCGCGAAGCTCGTGAAGTCATCCGCGGCGAAGTCGATTGCCACTGGCTCGATCGCGCGTTGGAAGTTCCCGAAGGCGCAGGTGAAAAAGGGCGTTGTGTACACGCATGCGTGCGACGACCTTTCGGCGGTTGCCGCGGCACTTGCTGCGTTCGATCACGTTTCGCGCGACGCGGCGCTTGCACACGTGGCACTGCTGTTCACGCGTAGCGAAGAAATCGGCTTCATTGGTGCGATCGGCGCCGCGCGCGATGGCACGGTGCCGAAGGGTGCTCGGCTTATTTGTCTTGAGAATTCCCGGAGTTTCCCGCATGATTCACCGATTGGCGCCGGCCCGATTGTGCGCGTGGGCGACCGGCTCAGTGTGTTCACACCTGAGCTCACAAACCGTATCGGCGACATCGCAGCGGCGCACGCGAAGGACAACCCCGCGTTCAAGTTCCAGCGCAAACTGATGCCTGGCGGCGCGTGCGAGGCGACGGCGTTTGCGTCGTACGGCATCGCGTCGACCTGCGTGTGCCTGCCGCTCGGAAACTACCACAACATGGAGGAGATCGACGCTGTGCTCGCGGGTACGAAGAAGGCGCGCGTTGGCCGAGAGTTCATCTCAGCGAACGACTACCACTGGCTGGTCGAATTGCTCGAGGTCGTGGCGCGGCGGCTCGATGACGAGAAGATCGTTGTGGGCCACCGTGCGCTGATGGAGACGCTCTGGTCGCGGCACGCGGCAATCGTGGGAGGCGCGTGATGGCGTTTGCATCGATTCCTGAGATCCTCGACGACCTACGCGCCGGCAAGGCGATCGTGCTTGTAGACGACGAAAGCCGCGAGAATGAAGGCGATTTCGTCGTCGCGGCCGAGAAGATGACCGTCGAGATGATCAACTTCCTCACGCGCGTGGGTGCCGGCTACCTCTGCGTCGCGATGACGCCCGAGGACTGCGAGCGGCTCGACCTCGGGCCCCAGACGGGCGTCAACACGAGCGTGCGCGGCACAGCGTTCACAGTCACGGTCGACGGTCATCCGAAGCACGGCGTCGGCACTGGAATTAGTGCGCGCGACCGCGCGAAGTCGATCCAGTTGCTCGCCGACCCGCACTCGACTGTTGATGACTTCGTACGCCCGGGGCACATCAATCCGCTGCGCGCGCGCTCGGGAGGCGTGCTTGTTCGCACGGGGCAGACTGAGGGTTCGGTCGATCTTTGCCGCCTTGCCGGCATGCGCCCTGCGGCAGCGATTATCGAAATCGTGCTGGAAAGCGGCGAAATGGCGCGCGTTCCCGACCTCGAGAAGATCTGCGCGCAGCACGGCGTGAAGATGTGCTCGGTCGAGCAGATCATCGAGCATCGCCTGGCGCGTGAAACGCTCGTGAAGCGCGTCGCGCCGATGTCGGGCGCGCGCATCGACACGCCTGAAGGCGAGTTCACGCTGCTTGCGTTCGAGAGCGCGGTCGATCCCGTGCCGCATCTCGTGCTCTCGTACGGCGGCGTCGGACTACCCGATGCGAACGGAACGGTGCCCGAGATCGTCGATCCCGTGCTCGTTCGTATGCATCGCCGCGATCTTCTCGGCGACATCTTTGGCGTGGCGCACACCGCGGGCCGCGCGTCATCGGGAGACGACCTACGCGCCGCGATGCGCGCCATTCGCCGCGAAGGCCGCGGTGCGATCGTGTACCTGCGCCCCGAGGGTTCAGGCGAGGACTTCTTCGCGCGGCTCCAGCAGATTCGTCGCCCCGCCGATGATGTCAATGCGCCCGACCTCACGCGCACCGAAGGCGTCGGGACGCGCGCGCAGCCGATGGATAGCCGCGAGTTCGGCGTGGGCGGCCAGATCCTGCGCGATCTTGGCCTCTCGCGCCTTCGCGTTCTCACGAATCATCCGCGCCGTGCCATGCCCGGACTCCACGGTTTCGGCTTGGAGATCGTTGAGCAAGTCGCGCTTGTTTGAGCGGTCGCGGCTGCGGCCGCTCCCTCTGGCGAGAGCAGTATCGCAGCGACGATCTACGGTCGCGGCTGCGGCCGCGCGCTTCGGCGAGAGCAGTATCGCAGCGACGATCTACGGTCGCGGCTGCGGCCGCGGCCGTCGGACTACCGCGTGTCGTCGACCGTCGCCCATCCCTCAGGCGCCGCTTCGGGAACCTTGAGCAGGGCGCGATCGCTGTCGCGAACATCGCCGTTGACAACAGCAGCGTTGAGGCGCGCCGCGGTCCAACGCGCGTGCGCGGGGTTCGCGACCTTTGCACGCAACACCACGCCAACCGGCACGAGGCTTACGCGATCGAAGAACAACTCGAGCACTTCGGTTTCCTTCTCAACCTCAGTCCCAGGCTTGGGAACAAGGCGAAGTCCAGCGACGTTCTGCATGCTCCCGAGAATCGGGATGTCAATCGGAACTTGTGTTTCCGACACTTCAAAGCGCGCGAGCACATCGGCCTTCTTCAACCCGATCGGAATGGGAATCTGCCCGCCGATGGACTGGAGAGGATCTTCACCCTGCTTCGCAATACTGCGCTTGGTGAATGATCGATTTTTGTGATCGAGTCTGCAGTACCAGCCGTCGGCGAAGATGTAGTGGTCAATCGACTTTGACGTGTGGCCATCGATGATCAGTTCATCAAGGTGAAGGGCAATGCGGCGTGTTGACCCAGTGCCCTCAATCACAAGCCGACCGGCGCGAAACTCACTGGTCTCCTTGAAGAGGTCATTGGTTTCGATGGCCACGTTCCCGCTGAGGCTTCTGGTGGTTCCGCCGCTGCGCTCGAGGTCTTCAAGGAATGCTTCGATTCGCTCGCGCGCGGCGCTTACCGGAGTGCTCGGCGGCGTTGGCGGAGCTTCGACCGCAGGCTTTGGTGCCGGATCTGGGTTCGATGAAGGCGGCGAATCGTGTTGGGAATCGACCGCGAGTGCGAGGACAAGTCCGACAGCTGCAAGAACCAAGGTCATAGCGGGAGGACGGTAGCCGACCGGCGCACATTCCGCGCGGATGCTTCGGAGCCGTGCTACCCTCACCTTGTGCGAACCAAACGCATTGCCTTCCGCCGCGCGATGTCTGTCGCGCTCGCAACCACACTGTGGGTCGCGCAGCCCGGATTTGCGCAGGATTCCGGCATTCCTGAGTCGATTGCACCGTCTCCGGCGGTGCTCGAAGCGGTGTCGGCCGAGTACCTGACGAGCGAAGAGCGGAGCGACCTTCGGGTTCGCCACGGTCTCTATGACGACCTTGATCTCGCGTCCGCAAGGCGACGGGCGATTGTGGCGCTTGAGCGCGGGCAACTGCGCGACGCTGTCTTCGAGGAAGGCGCCGCGGAGGCTCCGGGCGATGGTGTGCCGGCGTCGATTCGCGTTGAGGCGCTCGCTCGGCTCGGAAACGATGAGGCGGTGCTCCGCGCAACGGAGGGCACAGACTCGCTCGCGCTCTTGGCACTTCGCGCGACAAGTTTGGCGCGCCTCGGTCGAGGGCCTGAGGCGCTCGCGATTGCGCAGTCGCCTGCAGTGCGCGCGGCACTTGTGCAGTCGACCTCCGTTGAAGAGGTGCTCGCTGCGGTGCAACTTGGTGATCTCCGCATCCGACTCGATGCGACCGCTGCGGGTGAGTACGCGTCGCTCATCCGTGCGCTCGGTCGTGCGCGCGACACGATCGATCGGCTCGATCCACGCGTGCGCCTGCTTGAGGCGCGTCTTCTCTTCGCCCGCAACAAGCGAGTCGAAGCCGCGGCCGCGCTGCAAGAGACGCTCGCGTTCGCACCTCGGAGCGCGGAGGCTTGGTATCTCCTTGGACAACTGGCACTCGGCGGATTCGACTTCGTCGGCGCAGGCCGAGCCGCTGCCGCGCTCCGTCGCATCGATCCCACCCATCCGAGCGCTGCCTTTCTCGACGTGCAAGCGCGGCTTCTTTCAGATGATGCCGCGGGTGCCGCCGAGGCGCTTGCGCCGGTTCTTGCGCGCGCGGATCGGCCCCGCGAGACGCTTGCGTGGCGCGCTGCATGCGAGGCTGCGCGCTACGACTTCGCCGCCATGCAGGCGACACTTGCGGAGTTCGAAGCACAGGTACCAGGATCTGCCGAAGCACTGCTGATTGCTGGGCGACAACTTGTGTTTGATCGGCAGTATGAAGAGGCGCGTGCCACGCTTGAGCGTGCCGCCTTGCGCGAGCCGGCGTGGGCTGCGCCACGCGCGGAACTTGGCCTTCTTTCCATGCAAGACGGCCGTGAGGAGCGCGCACTTGAAGATCTGCGCCTCGCCACCACGCTTGATCCACACGATGAGCGCACCCTCTTCACGCTTCGAATCGCCGAGCAACTTGCATCATGGAATCGCATCGAAACTGAGCACTTCATCATTCGCCATCCCGATGGTGACGCCGCGCTTGTTGCAAAGCTTCTTGCGGGAACGCTCGACGCGATGCACACTGAGATCTGTGCGCGCCTTCAGCACGAGCCCTCGCGCAAGACGATCATTGACGTGATGCCCGACCATCGCAGCTTCGGCGTGCGCGTGACGGGTTTGCCGCGTATCCACACAATTGCCGTGTGCACGGGCCCAACCATTGCAATTGAGATACCGAAGGAAGGTGCGCGAGAGAAACATCTTGGGCTTTTTGATCCTCTCGCGGTGCTCCGGCATGAGTACACGCACACGGTCACGCTTTCGATGACGCGCAACCGCATTCCGCATTGGCTGACAGAAGCTGTGGCCGTTGCGCTTGAGGACACCCCGCGCACATTCGAGACGTGTGGGTTGTTGGCGGCGGCATGGCGGAGCGGTGCACTCTTCAACCTCGATGAGATCAACTGGGCATTCATCCGACCACGCAAGGCAACCGATCGCCAACAGGCATACGCACAGGGTCGATGGATGGTGGAGTACATGGAGCAGCGATTCGGATGGGATCAGATCCGTGCGCTGTTGAACTCATACGCCGAGGGGATCACTGAAGACGAAGCGCTGCGTCGCGCGTTCTCGATCTCGCGCGCTGAGTTTTTCGCAGGATTCCTTGCGTGGGCTGGCGAAGAAGTGCGCGCGTGGGGGCTTGATCCACGACCGTCGCTGCGCGAACTTGCACTCCAACTTGCTTCTGGAGACACAGCCGCTGAGGCGGTGCTTGCGGCAGGTCACGCGAAGCGACTTGCCGCCGTTGCGCAGGCGTGGGCCGATGCCATTGGTGCGCCGGGTTCCAAGCGTTTTGCACTGCGTGCGGTTGAGTGGCCAGCACCGCCGCTTCCGCCAGTCCAGTTCGACGACGCAACGATTCGTGCGTTCTTGGCGCAGCATCCAGACCAAGCAGATCTCGTAGAGATGCTGCTTCGGCGCGCGAAGTTCGACAGCGCCGACGAACTGGCGCAGACTCGCGAGTTGCTGGAGTGGTATGCACGCGTGCGTCCGGTGGATCCGTATCCGCATCGCGTATGGGCGCGGCTTGCGACGGGTGCCGGAGATTTGTCCTCAGGCGGCGACGAGGCAGCGTTCGGGCATCTGCGCGAACTCGATCTCCGAGCAGACAAAGACAACATCTACGCGGTCGCAATGGCGCGAAATCGGCGCGCCGCGGGCGACTTTTCGGCTGCGATCTCCGCTGCGGAGCGCGCGGTGCGCATGAATCCGTTCGACGCCTCGGTGCGCGAACTTGCCGCCGCGGTCGCTGTCGAAGCGGGGCAGCTCGGGATTGCTCGCCTGCACGTGGAGGCGCTCACCCAACTTGAGCCCGACCGGGAGATTCATCGCCGGCGCTTGGAACGGGTTGACGAACTCTTGCGCGCTGCGCCGCCCGTCGAATTGCCAGACGGTGCCGAGAAATAGCGCCTCGGCGGGCTGCAAGGCCGAGTATCCCCGGTAAATCGGCAGAGAACGCTTTGGAAGAAGTCGCTTCGGTTGTACCTTCCCCGGGTTGAACGTTCTCGTTCAAATCTCACAGTTTCGTCTTCCTCTAGGGCGCGACCGCCGCCGAAGCGCATCTGATTCCAGCACACGAGTTCCTCAATGTCGCACCGAATCTCCAGCGCCCTCATCGGCGCATCTCGTCTTCTCGTCATCCTGCCGCTTGTTGCGGTGAATTTCCCTGCGGGTGCGAATGAGGTTGTGTACGACTGCACACTCGACGCGAAGGCAAGCTCGGTTGTGCAGGGCACGTCGATCACGGCGCCATTCGCTGGAACGCTCATCGGCGATTACAACGCGAAGACGAACCCAACAGGCACGCAGACACGCCCCGGCCTCTTCGGTGGCAGCGGAAACCAGCCCATTCCGTATACGGCATCGTTTGCACTTGATGGCGATATCAACTCGAACCCGTCGGGCGGCTTTACAGCTTCGATCGATACAGAGACGCTGCAAGCTGCGGTGAACGGACTCGAGATCGATCTTCTCGGAGGTGGAGTCGCTGCGCTTCCTGCAACTCTCAACATCAACTACGCCACATTCCGCACCTTCACGCCAAACTCGTTTTTCCCCGGCGGCGTGACGATTCCCGTGCCGATTGGCGACGCAAACATCACCCAGTTGCGTGCGATCCAAAGTGGAACTGCCACTGGTGTTCTCGTGGCTCAGAAGGGCGGCGGGTATGCGATCAATGTTGTCGTGCCGGTTGACCTTGTGCTCTCCGCCGATGTGCTGGGCGCGCCGTTTGCTGAAAGTGCGGTGATTCCAGGCGCGCTTCCGCTTGTCGGCAGCGTGTCGATCGACGGCAACGCAGTGGGATTTGCACTTGCCATCACCGACTCAAGCGAGCAGACCCAGCCGATCAAAGCTGGTGGGTTTGCAAATCAGCCGATCGCGCTTCCGACCGTGATTCCGACTGGCTCGACCGCGAATCTCCTCATCAGCGGTACGGTGACTGAAGTGAGCGTTTCGAGTTCGATTGACGCCACCATCGTGGCGCTCGGCACACGGGCGGCCGTTCTCGGCGATCTGAATGGTGACTACGTGGTGAACGCAACAGACGCCGCGATCATTCTGAACAACTGGGGCGGAGCGGGCGAGGGCGACATCAATGGCGACGGTGTTGTGGGTCCGGCCGATCTTGCGGTTGTGCTGAATGGTTGGACTTGAGGCTCGCCTTTTCGGGTCGCTCGCGCGTACCGTGTTCAGACCCGGAGGGATCCGAAGTCATGGTCACACGTTGCAATCCGCAGACTTCACTTGTGCAGCGGCGACTTGCTAGGCTCGCGCCACTCGCGGGCGCGTGCGCGTCGCTCTGCGGACTTGCGGCGCCTGCGTGCGCCGATGAAGCACCGTTGACGTTCTCGCCAGCGGTGAACTTCTTCTTCCCGGAACCATTCTTTCCGACCATGTTTCGCGCGCGCGATCTCGACGGTGACGGCCGTCTCGATGTCGCCGTTGCCGGACGTGATCCCGACCGGCGGTTGTTCGTCCTGCGCGGCGGAGTTGCCGCGACATTCTCGGTGATGCAGATCCTTCCAGCCGATGGATTTACCGATTGGCTTGAGTTTGCAGATCTTGATCGTGACGGCCTGGTCGACCTCGTGACAGCGTGGCGCGGCGATGTGCCTCGGCTTGTGATGTACCCGGGCGTTGGCGGAGGCATGTTCGGTGCGCCTGAAGTATTGGTTGGCGTTGCGGAAGACGGCGCGACCGCAGCCGGAATGGGGCGTGATCCGCAGGGCGTCGCGGTGGGCGACTTTGACGGTGACGGCGATATTGATGTCGCGGTGACCCAGTACGCGGGACTTGGTGTTGACGTGTTCACCAATCAAGGCCGCGTGGCCGGCGCGCTGCGCTTCGAGCGAACGTCGCGTGTGCGCCTTGGCGCATTTCTGGGGGGTTTCGGCTACCCGCGCGTGATCTTGGCTGGTGATGTTGATGGCGATGGCGACCTCGATCTCGTCGCCAACCAGATCGGCGGCGGGCGCGTGGCGGTGCTCCGAAATGAAGGCGGACGGTTTCCTCGGGCGGTTGAGTACCGCGCACCGCTGATCGGTGAGCAGCGACCAGGAATCTCGTCGATGCAATTGGTTGATCTCGATGGCGATGGCGATCTCGACATTGCGCTACCTGGACTCCTGCTCGACAGTCCGCAGAAGATCGTGGCGTTTGTCAACGACGGCAGCGGCAGCTTCACGCAGCGACTCGTTGGTGTCGGCGCCGATCTTGGCTACGCCTTCGCGATCGCATGTGCGGATTTCGATGGCGATGGCGACGTCGACGCCGTGACAGGTCAGGCTCTTCCCGGAGGTCTTGCGATCTTGCGCCGCGTTGGCGGTGCGCCGAGCGGGAGTTTTGAGTTTGAAGTCGACGCTGCGCCGCAGTTTGGCCAGTTGACTCGGCACCTCGATGCGTTCGATGTTGACGGCGACTGCGATCTCGACATCGTTGGGATTGATGGCCCTGGTCGGGTGCTATTCGTACGCCGAAACACGACACCGCAGGTGACGAGTTGTGATGGCGTTGCGGCACTGCGCCGTGGTGGGGCGACGGACGTTGCCGGTGCAGTCAATCTCGGCGACGCCGAAGCGGCGGTGCATCCAGACGAGGCGCAGAAGCGTCCGCGAGCTGAACCACGCGAGCCGGTGGTGGTGTACGACCTCGACGAAAACGGCGTGCGCGATGCGGCCGATGTCGCCATGTGGCTTCTCAATCTGCGACGCGCGCCAACGAGTGCTTCGGCGTCACCCGCGTCAGTTTCTGTGCGCGATGCGTCGACCTCGCGCAAGGAGGTGCGGCCATGACGTGGTCGTCGCACCATCTTGGGCGTGCCGCGAGGATGAACGCCGTGGCAAGCGCGCTTGTTTGCAGCGTCAGTACGTTGGCGCAATGTCCCGCCCCGGGCGACTGCCGAGAGCCGCATGAGAATCCGGGCTGCATCATGCCGCAGTGCTGTGAAATCGTGTGCGCAATCAATCCACTCTGCTGTGAGATGGCGTGGGGGCAAGACTGTGTCGATATCGCACTGAAGGAGTGCGAAGACATCAACTGCCCAGCAGCGGGCGCGTGCGATGATCCGCACGCCACGCCAGGCTGCACGGATTTCGCATGCTGCGATTTCGTGGTGACCATCGATCCGTGGTGCACGTTCGCATCGTGGGACGAATTCTGCGCGCGTGCGGCGGCGTCGTACTGCGGTGTGGCGCGCTGCGAGATTTCAACTGATGGAATCCCAGATGAAGAAGAGCCTTGCTATCGTCGGCTCAACGATGGATGGGCTGCCGGCGCTGAGCACCCCCGGATCGATCTCGCGTGCGGGACTGCGCTGCGGGGCAAGGTTGTCGACGGCGGTCCAAGGGATCTTGAGTGGTTTGTGCTCGATGCGCCGCAGCGTCGCCGCGTGCGTGCCACGCTCGAAGCTGAGTTCCCGATCGAGCTTCAGTATCTGACCGGCGGCTCAGAAGGACCCAACGAGACGCGATGGCTGATGTCACCCGGACTGTGCGCCGGCGAAGTCCGAGTCAACTTCCTGGTGTCGGAGGGAGTCGGCACGCTGATCCTCGGCGCGGGCGACACCGATCGCTCGTGGCGCACGGGGCTTGATTGCGATGAAATCGACCCGAACAACCCGCCGGATCCGGAGGCACCCGCGCCGGTGCAGGTGGTCGGTGTGCGTTGGCGTTTGCGACTTGACTGCATTCCGGTTGCTGACATTGACGGCGACGGCTTCGTTGGGGCCGCGGATCTCGGGACGCTCTTGAGCGCGTGGGGGCCGATCGATCGCGGTGCGATCATCGATCCGCTCGCGCCCGATGCGGATCTGAACGGTGACGGTGCGGTTGGACCGGCGGATCTCGCGCTGCTTCTCGGCACTTGGTAGGCGAGATTGCACGCGCTTCGGCGGAAACTTCGAACGCGGGTGACGGTTTCCGCGCGATCGCGCATCCAGTCTCCGCAAATTTGCGAGACATTTGGGCGTGATGAGCGATCGCACCACACCACCCTCAAGCGACGCCCCCTTCGGCAGAGCGCCCGACAGCTCCGCTGAGTTGGATGGCGGTGCTGCGGGCGCGTGGCGTGATCCGCACCTTGATTCTGCGGCGGTGCACGATCTGCGTGAGAAGCGGCTCTTTCTGCGAGCGGCCGAAGGCGATCGGGATGCGATCGCAGAGGTTTGGTGCGCGAACCGTCGGTGGATTGCTGCGGTGTTGGCGGCACATACGCCGCGCGGCGTTGACCTCGACGATCTCTTGCAGGAGGTTGCGGCGACACTGGTGGCGAAGGCGCACCACCTTCGAGATGCTGCAAGCATTCGTGGTTGGTTGCGTGTGGTCGCCATCAATGTGGCGCGGATGCACTCGCGCAGTCGCGCTGTTGAAACGCGAGCGATGCACACACTGGGAGAGGCCCGTCGCGTTTCGCCGCCGTCCGATGCCGTTGCGCGTGACGCGCGTGAGACGCTCGCGCTTCTCTCGCAACTGCCTCCCCAGTACGCCGAGCCACTCATCCTTCAGGCTACGCAGGGACTCAGCCAGCGACAGATTGCTGCGCTGCTTGATGTTCCTGAAACCACGGTCGAGACGCGATTGGCGCGTGGGCGCCGAATGTTCCGCAATCTGTCTGAGGAGACGCACGGTCGAGTTGCAGCCGCGCGCTCAATGTCGAGCGACAGGAGAACAAGCCATGACGCATGATGCCGAACCGTTTGGAGACGCAGCGTACGGATCGCGAGGCGATCACGACGCGATGAACGATCTGGTGGATCTCCTTCTCTCTCGCGCCGTTGCGGGTGATACAGAAGCGCATGCAGAGATTCTGCGCCGTGCAGAGACGGCACCTGCAATTCTCGTCGAACTTGCGGCATGGCAAGCAGACGAGTTGCGTCTTTCCCGCGCCGCGCGCGAGATTCATGCGATTGCCGATGATGTTGCTGTGCCGCCGAAGCGATCGAATACTCGAGCGCGCGCGGGTATTGGCTGGGCCGTTGCGGCGTTGATTGCGCTGGCGTGGTTTGGCCGTTCACTTGTTCCGCCTCGAGGCGGAGAGCCGACATCGGTTGAGAATCGCGCTGGCTTTGTTGGATTCCCAAGCGCAGATGCTGCGTTTGATGCCTATGTCGATCGCGCGCGTACCGACGGCTTGATCTTCGGCGAAGTTGCGCCACCGATGCTGGTCGCAACGCGCGAACTCCCTCCATCGGATGGTGGCGGCCTTGAAGTTGTTGTGGTGCGGCAGGTGATTGAGCGCCGTCGACTTCCGGCGATTTACCAGTTGGCGCCCGCAGACGAGTCGGGACAACTTGTGCCGATTCCCGTGCGTCCGTGGACGGAACATGTTCGCTGACGCATCCACTGTGGCCGACGCGTTATCGAACGCCCGAGACAAGATTGATGGGTTGTGCGGGAAGTCGACTCGGAGGCGTGCGCGTGATGAGCAACCGATTGAATCGAATGTGAGGATTCCATGACAAAAATGAATACGACCCAACTATGTTCGCGATCGATGGTGATGCGCACACTTTCGCTGCTCGCGCTTGCGTCGCTGCTCGGTGCGCCAGCGACAGCGGATGGCATTCGCTTGATGGGTGTGCAGGATGGTCCGCCGATCGGCGTGCGCTCATCGTCGTCGATCATGACGCGCGGAGCGGATGGCACCAAATTCGAGTTGCGCCTGGAAAACGGGGATGTTGCGGAAGCGCGCTTGAATGGCGAGGCGATTCCGGCGGATCGCGTTCGGCAGACGCCCGATGGGGTGGAAGTGCTTGATGAGAAGGGGGCGGTCATACATCGGTTTGCCGGACGATTTGGCGCGATGGCACCAAGCGCACCCGCTGCACCACGCACTGAACGGCGCGGAGGGGTCGCTGTTCCTGGTGGTATTGAGATTCAGGAGTTCCGCGACGACGAGTCTCGCGACGCGCGCGCGGCAGGTGCGAAGCCGCAAAGTGCTGTCGCGCAACCGTCGTCGATGCTCGGTGTTGGCTTCGGCGAGGTTGACGAGGCGCTTGCATACCACCTCGGACTGGCCGACCGTACGAAGTGCACACTGATCGCCGAGGTCATGGACGGTCTTCCTGCGAAGACCGCGGGGCTTCAGCGTTTTGATGTTGTGACCGCAATCAATGGAACTGAGTCTGCGGCGGTTGAAGCACTTCGTGATCGCATTGCGAAGGCCGCGCCCGGCACGCGCTTCTCGCTTACGGTTCGGCGCGGCGCTGAGACCAAGGCGATTGACGTCGAGACGATTGCGTTTGATGCGACAAAGCTCGGCGCGCGCGCGGAGGCGGCGCTGCCCGATGCTGGTGGCACGGTGCTCTTCTTCGTGGGACCCGATGGGAAGCGGCGCGAGCTCAGGCTTCCTGCAATGCAAGGTCTTGATCTCGGCGGCCTCGATTTGCCCGATTTGACAACTCGGCTTCGCGAGGGCGCAGAGGGTGTGGTGCCCGATGGAATTGACCCGATGATGCGTGACCTCAGCCGCACCATGGAGGAGTTTCAGAAGCGGATGCAGCAGTGGGAACAGCGATTCGGGCAGCGCTTCCGCGGTGCACCGGAAGGTGGCGCGCCCCGGGAGGGGCCTGCGGAGAGTCCGCGCGACCGCAGATTCCGAGAGATGGAAGAGCGGCTCGAGGAGTTGATGCGCGATTTGCGTCGGGAGCGCGATGCGGGCGCGACAACGCAGTCGCTGCCCGACGCGTGAACGCGCAGGCAAGCAACTCAAGAGAACGGTTGTTGCGAGAGATCGACATTGCCACCACAGAGAACCACGCCCACATCGGCGTGGTTCTCTTGTTTGCGCATCCAATCGCTGCAGGCGACCGCGACGCCGACGGCGGCGCTCGGCTCGATGGTGAGCTTCATGCGTTCCCAGACGAGGCGCATATGTGCGGCGATGTCGGCTTCGCTGACGAGGACGATCTCGTCGACGAGGTCGCGGACGACAGGGAACGTGAGCGGGCCGAGCGTCCCGCGCAGGCCGTCGGCGATGGTGATGGGCGGCATCTGCGGCTGGATCGAGCCGGTGCGCTTCGATAGAGCGGCGTCGCCTGCGAGTTCGGGCTCGGCGCCGATGATGCGGATCGATGGCTTGAGCGCCTTCGCGGCGATCGCGATGCCCGAGATCATTCCGCCGCCACCGAGCGGGACCACGATCGCATCGAGCTGCGGACATTCGTCGAGAAGCTCGAGCG
>JBILDS010000046.1:0-14705 GCA_044352505.1 Phycisphaerales bacterium | reverse complement strand
AAAAAGCCCGTGCTCGCCTTTAGGCGACCACGGGTTTTTTGAGAGCGGAGAGGGTGGGATTCGAACCCACGAGTAGGATGAACCCACTACTAGTTTTCGAGACTAGCTCCTTCAACCGCTCGGACACCTCTCCAGTGGCATCGCCCGTAGGGGCGGAGCGGGGCGCGAAGTATCGCCCAAACTCGTGTCGCTGTCCACCCGATCGCGCCAGACGACCGTCAAATCGAAGGAACGTCCTATTCTCAATTCGCGTTATCCCGCGATTGCTCAATCCGCAGCGGCTGGCGGAGGATGCGTCCCTGCACGCGGCTCAGGGGCGCGCCCCCCTCCCGTCAAAATCACGACGCCGGTCACGATGAGTCCCACAGCGAGCACCTTGCGAGCGTCCATCGACTCACCAAGTACGAGCCAACCAAGCAGCACCCCGACCACAGGCGCAATCGCGAACGCTATCGGCTTGACCACCGACACCTCGCCGAGCGAGAGCGAAACGTAGAAGAAGATCATCGCCAGCGCACCCGCGACCAACCCTGATCCGAGCACGAGCTTCAACCACGTCGCGCGATCTGCGGCTGCGAGCGCAGGTTCCACGCGCAGCCCCGCGGCGCCGCGAGTCATCAGCCAGAACACCAACAAGAGCAGCGGGATCGCCACCAACGACCTCACGGTGATCGCACCGATCGGCCCGATTCGGCCTCCGTGCAGCGCGCTGCGTGTGCAGACTTCCCCGATTCCCCAACACACACCAGCCGCGATCGCGAAGAGGATTGGCTTCATACGCGACATTCTGCCACAGCGAAGCGCGATGTGTGCACAAACACAAGACCGCGGCGCGCCGCAACAATCGGCGCGCCGCGGGGAAACGCTTGCATGCACGTGGCGCGATCGAGGTTCAACCCCACGCGCTCAGTAGGAGCGCAAGATCCGCGCCATTCACGGTGCCGTCGTCGTTGACATCGGCAGCGGGGTTACTCGTGCCCCACGCACTCAGCAGGATCGCAAGGTCGGATCCGTTCACGACGCCATCGTTGTTGAGATCCTCAGGCCGCGTCGCCTCGCACGCGTCGGCGGTTCCGTTTCCGTTGCCGTCGACGCACGTCGTGCCGGGGCCTTTCCAAGTTGCGCCCGCCGCCGCTGCCTGGGCCTGCGTCAGCACCAGACAGAAGCCATTGGGGAAACATGACGCGCCCGTTGGTTCTGGGCAGAGTCCTGCGGTGCAGGTGGTTCCATTGCCTTGGAACACGCCGCCCTGCGAGGTGCACTGCTCCGGACTCACCCCGCCAACGCATGATCCATCCGGCAGACAGCACGCACCGATCGGGAAGCAGACGTAGCCCGTGCAGCTGAGGCCAGCGGGACCAGCAATGCCGCCCGCAGCCACGCAGTTTGCGGGCGACAACGTGAGGCATCCGCCGGTTGAAACGAAGCAGCATGGCGCAAGCGAAGCGTTGCACGTTTGGGCTGTGCAGATGACCCCCGGCGCTGTGAAACTGCCGCCTTGAGCAATGCAGTTTGCCTCGGTCAGAGTTTGACACGTGCCGTTGCTCAGGCAGCACGCTCCGGTTGGCGCGCAGGTGGTTGGCGTCCACGTGACGCGCATCACCCAGTCACCCGATGGTCGGCAGAATGTCGGCAACTGGGAGAAACTACTCCAGCCGGCGCTGCAGCCCAACGCGCCACAGTTCACGGCGAACAGCCAGTTCTTTGTCGGGTGCTGCAAGCCACCAACATCGGTTGTTGGGAACGCATTCGACGCGGGCGGCGGCGCAACAAAGCACGGATTCTGCGTCTGATTGTTGTGATCGTCGATGCGATAGCCAATGCTGAAGGTGTTCGAGCCATCGTTCTGGATGATCATCTGCTCCGGGTCATTGGGGTCAATGAGGAACTGGACGTTCGTGCCGTTCGTACCCGGCTGCATCACAAGGTGCGGAAGCAACTCACCGTCCGACGAGAATATGTACTGAATCTGCCCGGTCGCGGGCGTGCCAGACCACACGATGATCGACCACTTTGTGGTGGTTGTGACGGTGGCGTTACTGGTGGCAAAGATCATTTCGCAGAGGTCGATGCGGATCGGGAAGTCCTCGGCGTTCACGGTGTAAGACGCCGCAGCGATCTCCTGCTCCGCGAAGCCCGCTTGGACGATGTACTGGCCGCCCTCAAAGCTGGCGTTTGTGTGCGACGAAACCACGGGCGTACACCCGCCCGCAACGCCACCGTCGCCAGCACCCGCAGTGGATCCAGAAGGAGACGCGATGAGCCACGGCGTGTCCTTGACCCCGATGACTTCGCCCGTCATGCGTGGACCTGTCATGCCGGCCGCTCGGGGCGGAAGTTGCCCCGATGCCTTCACCGTGCGATCCAACTTGCCGTCGCGCGCACTTCGCGCCTGCACGCGAATCTGCGCATCTGCCTTCTCCAAGATCGCAGCCGCAGAGGACGATGCCGAGACAACGTTCGCCCGAGGTGACGAATCGGCTGCTGCGAGCGAGGACGCCGCCAACGCCGGAGAAAGAACTCCCGTCGAAGCGAGGGCAAGTGCGGTCAGCATGCGAGACGAGCGATGCATGGCGTTCTCCAATTGAGGTGGTCGGGGTGCGACCCGGGTTCCGCGCGATGATCGGAATGTGCGCGGGAAAGAGATGGTGTGCGGGCGATCCGTCGCCCGCTGTTCCCTATCCGCAAGGTAACCCGGAAAAGGGGCAGGAAAAGCCGAGCCTTGGTGCGCGGCGAGATTCGGACAGTTGGGCAGACGTGCGAATCGCCCAACCGTACCCGGGTCGAGGACAGTTTCGTGCCGAGACGGGTTGGGCGGGGGCGAGAACAAGGTTGGCACCTGCCGCCAAGGTCAACCGTACGACGACGGCGGCTCCTGGGTCGCTCCTGCGTCGCTCCTGTGTCGGTCCTGGGTGGATCACGCGAGGGATCACGCGGGTGATCACACGGATCGCGACCCCAACAACTCGACAACAACCCGAAGGAGGTCGTCCGGCTCAGGAAGCCTTCCCGGCCCCACGCTGCGGCATGCTTGCCACCCGGTTCCTGGCTCGATGACCGCAAAGCCGTCGCCGCGAAGCGTCGTAAGGTTGCGAACGGTCGCTGGCTGTCGCAGCATCTCGGTGTTCATGCTCGGCGCGATCGCAACTGGCGTCCGCGTGCGATCGATCGACGCAGCGAGAAGCGACACGATGTCGTCGCAGCGACCGGTCGCGAGCTTCGCGACCATGTCCATCGTGCAGGGGGCGATGAGGTAGAGGTCGAGCGCAGACGCAATCCGAATGTGCTGCGGATCGGCCGGTGCCGACGATTCCCAAACCGATGTAAGGACGGCCCGGCCCGACAGTGACTGGAACACAAGCGGCGTGACGAAGCGCTGTGCGTCGGGCGTCAGAGCAACGGTGACTTCCGCGCCCGCTTGGGCGAGCGCACTGACGACCGAGCAGACCTTGTACGAAGCGATGCCGGCGCAGACCCCCACCGCGATTCGCTTCGAGGCCACGTGCGGGCGCAAGGCGGCAACCCGAGCCTCAGACGAACCTGCAGAGAAGGACTCTTCGCGCCACACGCTGTCGCCGGGAAGCCCATCGCCTTGGTGCTGCGGGTTTGGCTGCATGAACGCTCACTTTCCGACGGCAGCGCGAACGACCGCGCGAATGGCAGTAGTAGCGCAGCACTCCCGCGCCCGCGCACGAACCAAAAAAGCGGGTCGCGTCTGGGCGAACGACTAGCGTCGTCGCGATGGCGTTCCGCGCATCTTCTCGATGTGCTCTGGGTCGATCTCGAGTGTGATCTTCTCTTGCATGATCTCCTCGATCACGACCTCAAGGTCAGAGCGTCCGTTGCGCTCAACCAGTGGCCGAGCGCCATCGATAATCTCAGCAAGCCGGCGCTGGATCAGCGCGGTCAACTTGAATCGGCCGCCGAGTTTCTCGACGATGTAATCGCTCTTCAATGCTTCGATCATGAAAAATCCTTGCGTTCAGCGCGTCTACCCGGGCACGCAGGGCGGCTCTGGGAAAGACGGGTAGTATAGCCGCTCGCCCCCGTTCGCGCGTTCCCAGATCGCTTGACCAACCCGCCCGCCGCGCGCGCGTCCGCGCCGACTCCTGCACCGGACACTATGACTGAGGCCCCCACCGAGCCCGAGGACCCGAACAATTCTGGCTCCCGCCAGGAGAACGGGCGACCGGAGTCGGGGTCCGACAGGCGCTCGAGGGGCCCGGAACCGCTGTTCCGGCTGCCCTTCGAGCAGGCGCCCCGGGTCGCCTCAACCCGTCGGCACGCTGCGCGCATACTGAATCGCATCGGCCTCAACCGGGAACGCCGCCTTCTTCTTTGGGCCGCCTTCACGGGAATGACGCTCGCTGTGATCGCGCTTGCGTTTATCTGGCCCATCCAACAACTCGAGCACGCGGCGACCCAATGGGCCGTTGCAAACCCCGCGCAGGTGCCGATCGCTGTGGCAATTGTGCCGGTGCTCGGTGCGCTCCTCTGCGGCGCGGTACAGGCGATCTTTCGCGTCAAGATTCGCGCCCATGGCGTCTCGAGTGTCCTCTACGCAATCCATCGTCGACGGGCGCAACTGCCGCCGCTTCTCGCGGTGCGCACGTGGCTTGGATCAACAGCCATCATTTCGACGGGCGGTTCTGCCGGGCCTGAAGGACCGATCGTCACAATCGGCGCCACGCTCGGATCGACGATTGCTCGATTCCTACGCGCCGATCCGCAAACCGCAACCACGCTTGTCGGTTGCGGAGCCGCCGCTGGTATCGCAGCCGTGTTCAACGCGCCAATCACCGGGATCTTCTTTGTGCTCGAGGTGCTCTTGCGAGATTTCTCGCTGCGCACGTTTACGCCGATCGTGATCGCATCGGTGTTTGCAGCCGCGACGGTGCAAACGATGCTCGGCACGCAAGAACCCCTCTTCGGTGTTGGTGTTGAGATCTTCAAAGATGCAGGTGAGAGCCTCACGATCGGAACAGCACCGGCGTTTGCGTTGCTTGGAATCGTGTGCGGCATCGCGAGTGTCTTCTTCGTTCGAACGCTGCAGGCCTCTGAAGTGGCGTTCTCCAAACTCCGGGTGGCGCGTTGGATGCTGCCAGCAACTGGCGCTGCAATTCTGGCGCTCCTTGGCGTACTGCATGTGGCACTCGCCAAGGACATGCCGAACTTCGGCGAGGGCGTACTTCCACCCTTCTACGGAAACGGCTACCCGGTTGCGCGCGCCGTGCTTGAACCGTCGTTCTACGCGAAGAACACTGCGCTTGTCGTGGCCGCTCTGCTCGTCGGTCTTGCGGTTGTGAAGTGCGTCGCCACCAGTCTGACACTCGGATCAGGCGGTATCGGTGGGCTGTTCGCGCCGGCACTTCTCGTCGGCGCCCTTGTCGGCGGAGCCTACGGAAGTCTCGGTGAACTCATTCCGTTTGTGGCCGACGTAGGCCCCGCACGACTCGCGCTTGCAGGAATGGCCGGACTCGTTGCGGGAACCACACATGCCCCGCTCGCCGGATCCATGCTCGTCTACGAACTCTCGCGCGAGCCGTCGATCCTGCTGCCCGTCATTCTCGTCGCGGCGCTCGCCACAATCGTTGCGCGGCTGTTCGAGCGACACAGCGTGTACACCGCTGAGCTTGCGGCCCTCGGCGTTCGACTCGGAACCGTCGCGGATCATTCCACTCTTCGCCGACTTCGAGTGAGTGACGTCGCACTCGTGGCTCCCACCTTCGTGCGCGGCTCCGATTCGGCAAGCACGCTCGCTGATCTCTCTGAGGAAACTGAGGAGTTCGTCGTACTCGACGACGTGGGTGCCGTGGAGGGCATGATTGGATCACACGAGCTTCGCGTTGCGCTCGTCAACCGTGAGGCACTTCCGCTTCTCCAGATCCGAGACGTGGCGCGCACTGGGGTACGGACGGTCGATCGCGATCTACCACTCGACCTCGCGCTCGAACGCATCGAGCGTGGCCCGCTACCGGTCACCGACGATTCTGGCGCGGTCATCGGGGTTCTGACGCGCTCACGCCTCATGCGGCTTTGGCGGCGCCAGATGGAGCGCGACCAATGAACGCACCGCGGCTTCGGTTCACACGAGGCGCTCGGCTGCAAGGGCGAGGTGTGTTCAAGGAAGTGATCGACGCGCGCGCGCGTTGCGATGCAGACATTGTGACGGTCTACGCGCGTCCGAACGGCGGAGTCGCCTGTCGCCTCGGAATCTCGATCGGGCGCCGCGTGGGAACGGCCGCACGGCGCAATCGTGTGAAACGGCTCATTCGCGAGGCGTTTCGCTTGAGCCAACGCGAGCACCCATCGAGTCGTCCGGCACCGTACGACCTTGTGGTGGTGGTTCGTCCACATGAGGAAATCTCGCTCGCGGACTACATGCGCATGCTGCAATCTGCGCTCGAGCGTGTCGACGAAATCTGGCGGAAGCGCGAAGCACGGCGCGCAGAGTCGCCACCGCACGACACATCGTCGAGCCCGTCAACACAGGCGCACGAGAAGGCGCGCGAGGTCGCACCCGAAGTCGCACCCGAAGTCGCACCCGAAGTCGCACCCGAGGAGGCGCCATGACCGACACCCGTACAACGCCCTCCGCGCCGATCGAGCCATCGCTTGCCGCGCGCGGATGCATACTGTGTGTTCGGGGCTATCAGCGCATTCTTGGCCCAATCTTGGGCGGCCAGTGCCGTTTCAGCCCAAGTTGCTCGTTCTATGCCATCGAAGCGTTTGAGCGACACGGCGCCCGTCGCGGACTTCGATACACCTGGCGCCGCTTGCTGCGATGCCATCCTTGGGGTGGCTGTGGTCACGATCCGGTGCCGCCGAGCGAAGAGTCGGTGACGCGATCAACGACTGCGCATCTTGATTGATGCAAGTTGATCGACGTACCACAACCTGACTCGTTGCGATTACGCCTCCCGCACAAGATTTCGAAGGTGACCAACACCAGAAATCTTCACTTCGATGACGTCGCCGTCCTTCAGGAAGAGCGGCGGCTTTCGACCCGCACCAACTCCCGCCGGAGTTCCAGTGAGCACGATGGTTCCCGCCAGCAGCGTCATGCCGCGGGACAACTCTGCAATCAAGTACGGCACGCGAAACACCATCATCGACGTGTTGGAATGCTGCACGCGCGCACCATTCAAGATCGTTTCGATCTCGAGTACGTGCGGATCAGGAATGTCCGCTGCGGGAACAAGCGGACCGAGCGGGCAGAAGGTGTCGAAACTCTTCCCGCGGCAAAACTGCCCGCCCGAGCCCTCTTTCTGCCACCAACGTGCACTCACGTCATTGGCCACGCGATAGCCGGCAAGAACCGACAGCGCGTCTGACTCTGGCACGTCGCGGCAATCTTGCCCAATCTCGAAGGCGAGTTCACCTTCGTAGTCCACCTGCGGGCCACCATGCCGGCAGATTGGCGGAATGACGATCGTGTCGCTTGGGCCGCATGCCGATGCCGGATTCTTCATGAACACCATCGGACGCTCGTCGGTGCGTCCGCCCATCTCAGCGGCGTGGTCGGCGTAATTCCGTCCAATGGCAAGAATCGCACGTGGAAATCGTGTGTGCATCCCCGCACTGTACCGGCGGCGGCGCTATCGGCGCAGCGCATCCGAGCGCGTCGTCTCCTCTTGCTCACGCGCCTTGCGTTGCGCGGCCTCAGCAAGTGCACGACGAACATTCTCAATTCCAGGCGGCAAAGGCAGCATCTCGTCGAACGCCATCCCTGTGGCTGCCAGCCTGCTGTTCTTGTACTCAAGTTCAAGCGGCGCTTTCACCCGGTCATACACCAAGGCACGCAGATCCTCGGGAGCCTTCCGATAGATCACCAATCGATCGAGGAGCGGCTGCGATGTATCGAGAAGCACCTTTGTAAGCACCGCGGGCACCGACTGGTCGAGTTCGCCGAGGAGGTCTCGCATGCGTCCCTCGCCAAACTTGTTCACGAACGCGTTGTAGCGGATCTCTCGGAAGTAGCGCGTGAGATCCCGAGCGAATGTCAATGCCTCCTTCAACAACTTGTCGTTGTCCAAAAGCAAGCCTTCACGGAATCCGCGCTCGAGAACCGAGTACACGTCGCTCCGAGCGACTTCAGGCTGCATCTCGTACTCGCCAAAGGTGACCTCTTGCACAAAGAGATCGAGGGGCTTGTCGTAGCCGCTATGCGGAACTGCGGCGCCGCGCCCGTAGAGACGGTCAAGTCGCGTCAAGATCTCCTGTGCGCCCTCGATATCTCCAGCACGATAGAGTTCGCGCACAGCCTGCTTCATGAAGTTCTGGTGCCCGTGCATGAAGGTCTCGCCGCCAGCGCCGCGAGAGTCGTAGTGCTTCGTGTAGAGCTTCTCGAAGTAGCGATCAATGGTCTTGATCCAACGCGGGTCGTTGAGCCGAGCAACGTTGTCGTTGCTGAACGGGTCGAAGCCGATCAGCCCAGACTTGGCGAGTACGTGCATCGCCTGAATCTCAGTGCGATCGTTGTTGATGATCTTCGGCAGATCCAGCTCATCGGTGATTCGGTGCTCACCAAGTTGCGACCCGCGCCGCGACCAGTACAGCGCGTGCGCCGCTGGATGCCGCCAGTCGAGTGGCCCTGTGTCGCGGGTGAACTCGTACATGAGTTGCGGATCCATGTTGTAGCTGTCCAGCAGCACGCGCTTCCGAAGGAAGGTTGCGAATGCCAATGCTGGCTTCTGCTTTGCAGCATCGCCGAACGTTGTCTCGAAGACCTTGACGAGCATCGCAGCGTTGTCATCCATCGTGCGAATTCCAAGCGCTCGCGCATACGGTGAGTTCTCGCGCGCGAGCCACTCTCCAAGCAGCATGAGGAACCGCTTGTCGACGCCGAACGCGAAGCGGGAACCGAGGGGCTTCAGCCGCTCTTCGAGTTCCGCAACGAACGCGCGCGCATCGGGTTCGCGCTGGAACAGTTCTTCAAGACTGTTGGGCGCATCGGCTATCGCTTTGATCCACGCTTGTCGGCGCTCGTAATCCACAGGGGGAACGCCAAGAAGGAACTGCCACTCGCGCGCGAACTGCCGCTTGTAATGCAAGTGCGCGTCATCTGCAATCCCATCGATCTTGTGGGAGAACCAAAACGCGAGTTCCTTGTGCAGTTCGAGGTCGTTGGGGTTGTAGCGGATGCCCTTCTCGCGAACGAGCGAGATTCCGTTGTTGACCCACGCCCACCGCTCCTCCGGCGTGTTGGTCATGACCGAAATGTTGTAGGCTAGGTTGTGTCCGTGGAACGCCCAGACGTCGGGAAAGCGCGGCTGCAGTTTCGTGATGAGGTCGGAGTCCGCCATCACCTCGTACAGCAGTCCTTTTTCCTTCTGGATTGTGACCTTCAGCCACAGGTAATCGACGATCAAGCCGCGGAGCGCACCGATGGCAGTGCCGATTGCAACGATCGGAGGTGCGCCCTCAACCGAGATATCGGTGTAGCGAAGTTGATCGCGGTCTGCGATCGCCGTCATTTTGGGCTGCAGCATGCCCGCCAGCGCAATGCCGCCGACACACACAATGCCTGCTCCGAATTGAATCAGACGATCTGACACGTCAGCCTCCCTGTCCGCTGTAGATGGCAAGTTCCTTGCGTCGGAAAATGCCAAAGCCCACGAGAAGCACGATTCCACTCCACGCGATTCCAATGAGCCCGAGCGTGCGAAGCACAACGCCCTCACTCACAACTCGGCCTTCGACCACAGGACCGCTTGCCCGCGCTTCGCCGAACGCGCGCACCGTGAACTCGGTTGCCGATGCAATGCCCCGCACAATCGCCTCAAACCACTGCGCAAAACCAGACTGGTTCCGGATTCGGAACATGTCGATGGTTGTCGCGAGATACGGCGCGAGTGATCCGGCGGCGAAGACCGTGAAGACCACCAAGCAGGCCACAGGGAAGTTCAAGAACGACGAGAGCGTCACCGCCAGCATGGCGATGAACGACAACTTCATGAGGTTGACCAACTGAGCCCGAACGAGGTTGGGCCCGAAGTCTCCGACCTTGTAGAGCAGCTCAAGTCCGTCGGGATCGAAGATGATTGTCGATGTTCCCGGCTCGAACGCGGGTGCGCCGGGCGCTGCGTTCGGATTGAAACGGAGATTGGCAATCCGGAGCACAAGCGAACCATCGGGCGCGATCACCTCGGGAGGAATGATGAGCGCATTCGACTGGGCCGCGACAAACTGGCGATCAACCCATCGCGCATCATCTTCCTCTCCGTAGCGGAAAATCACGGGATAAAGCGCGTGCGGATCGCTGCTTCCCGAGTAGAACTTGTATCGCAGCGTCAGATACGCACCTGCATCGCGTGCTTGTCCAAGCCCCTCAAATCGATACGTCTTCTCTGCCTGCGGAGGAATTGATCGCTGCATGCCAAGATGCTGTTCCGCAATTTGTCGCGCCAGCATCTTCTGCACCTCAAGCTCCGTCCGCACGCCTTCCCGCAGATCAGCTTGCAGATTTGGGTCGGCGCGCATCGCGTTCATGACCGCGGTCTGCATCTCTTCTGAGGTCATTCCGCTGTAGATCGGAGTACCACCCGCGCGGGCAACAAGCACCTCATCGCGCACCGCGTTGAAGTCGTACACATCGAGCGCGGGTCGCGCGCTGACCTGCGCGAGAAACCCAACCATCGTCAGCGTCGCAACAGTCAGAATCGCGGCATTCAACACCACAAGGCCGAGCCACTTTCCTGCGAGCCACGAGATGCGCGAAACCGGCTTCGTGAGCGTCATCCAAGACTGCCGATCACGAATCTCGAAGGCCACCGTTGCGCAGCCGAAGAAGATGGTGAGAAACGCGCACACGAGATACATCGTGTCGAGCGAGCGTGACAGGAACGTCTGCACCTGATACCGAAGCGGCGACGACGGGTCGAGCCATTGCGGAAGCAGTGGAATCACGATCAGCGCAACACCTGCGAACACAACCGCAACGCGCAGCCGCATTGCCTCGCGCACAACTCCGCATGCCACCGCGAACAGCGGCGTTGCCCCATCGAGGCCGAGAAGAAGCAGTCGAATCAATAGCGCGAACGCAAACAGAATGCCTGGAATCGCGGCGAGGCTTGCGGCAAGATCGGGGCGATCAAACAGGGCTCCGACGGCAAAGAGAAGTGTGCTTGCGAGCACCACGCCCACCAACGAAAGCGCGAGACCTGAGAAGCACGCAAAGTTCACCACTGCAATCGCGATCGCAGCGCCGCCGAGCAGCAACTCCGGTTGTCGCTCGAGCATGCGCGGAAGCCAGTCTGGCCGCTCAGGGTTGACCAACAATGCCGCGAGATCACCGATGCGCTCAAGCCGACCTTCGGTGTTGAAGGCGCGCGCGAAGACTGGCGCAAACGCCTCATTTCCGAGCGTGATTCGATCGACAACGATCGTTCCCTTCTCCGTAAGGGTCAGCGCAAGCGGATCTTTCTCGTTGAGGTTGAGCTCCGAGAGCACTCTGGGAACGCGCTCACCGAGACTGTGGAGACGCGACGCCGTGGGATACACAAGCGCGGTGATCGCAAGAATCACGAGCGTGAACAATGCGGCCACCGACACGAGGAACCAGCGCGCCCGCGCAATCGAATCGAGCCGAGAACGAATGCGATCCGCGCTACTCACCGCGCCGCCCCTCCCGACCCGCCGCGTCCGTTGTCGGAATCATCCGTACGCCCGAGAAGCGAATCGATCACGCTTCGATCAGGCTCGTTGCCCGCGGAATCGCGACCAACATCTGGCGCGTTCGGCTTCACCACGGGCGCATCCGGCCTTGACTCTGGCCTGGACCCCGGCCTCGACCCCGGCCTCGACTCTGGCCTCGACTCTGGCCTCGACTCTGGCTCAAGAAGAGCTTCGAGGACGGCGGATTGGGGACCCGGCGGCGGAACTGCACTACCCGGCGGCGGAACTGCAGCACCCGGCGGCGGAACTGCACTACCCGGCGGCGGAACTGCACTACCCGGCGGCGGAACTGCACTACCCGGCGGCGGAACTGCACTACCCGGCGGCGGAACTGCGACCGCGCGAACAAGATCGTCGATCACCGCCTCGCCGGAAGGTCGTTGCTCCTCGCTCTGGAGGAACGACGCAATGCGGCCACCCGACTGCGCGCCGCTCGTCGCGAGCTGCTCCGCCCGCGCGCGTTCGACGATGTCGAGAAAGAGCGCCTCAAGCGTTTGGCGCGGAGATTCGATCGCTTCGATTCCGACGCCCTGCGACGCATGAAGCGCCTGCTCAACCGCCTTGACCGCTGCGTCATCAAGCCGAGGGGTTCGAATCAGCGTGTGTTGGGTATCAGACAGCAACTCGTCGCTCGTGCCAGCGGCGCGCACACGCCCGCCATACAGAATCACCATTCGATCGCACACATCCTCGACATCGGCAAGAAGGTGTGAGGTCAAAAGGATCGTCTTCCCACGTCGACCGAGCTCCAAGATGAGATCCTTCACCTGCCGCGTTCCGAGCGGGTCGAGGCCTGACGTCGGCTCATCAAGGATCAAGAGTTCCGGGTCGTTCACCAGCGCCTGTGCGAGGCCGAGTCGGCGAGCCATTCCCTTCGAAAACTCCCCTGCGGGGCGATGTGCAACGCCCTCAAGTCCAACCATCTCCAACAACTCGCCGGTTCGTCGGACGCGCGTACGACGATCGAGACCGAACAACTTCCCGTAGTAGTCCAACGTCTCAGTCGGATTGAGAAAGCGATAGAGGTAGGTCTCTTCGGGCAAATAGCCAATCCGACGCTTGACCGCGACGTCGCTTGGGTCGCGACCGAACACCACCAATCGCCCGCGAGTGCGATGGAGAAGACCAAGAATCATCTTAATCGTGGTCGACTTGCCAGATCCGTTTGGGCCGAGCAGACCAAAAATCTCGTGGCGATCGATGTGAAAATCGATCCCATCGACCGCTTTCGCCGTCGAGCGCAGCCAGAAATCGGTGAATGTCTTGGTCAGGCCGACCGCGTCAACAACGCGTTCGCCTGCCGCTCGCTTTTGGATCGCCATGCTGGTTCCTCACTCGATCTGGAGAGCCGCCCCGGAGGCGCGGTCGTTTCGGCGTGATACGAATTGCGGCTACGGTGCGTTCGACGAACCGCTGGTTCCAAGACCGCCGCTCGCGTCACGCTTGAGAAGTCGTCCTGCGCGGTCGATCATGATCTGCTCGCTGTTGGGCGTGAAGAATCGACCCGATTCCTTCGCCGACTGCTCCGCCTTGCGACGCTCCATCTCCGCATTCCGGCGAAGCTGCATGATCTCAGCAGAGCTCGTGAGGCGCAGCGCGATCGAGCCAAGAAGATCCGGGCCGGCGTACACCTCCGCTTGTGGATCCTCAAGCACCTGTCGCACGGCATCAAGCCAGATCTGGCGAACCACCTGATTGCCAGAGTCACGGTAGCTCGGAACCAAACTCTCAATGCGACGCAGATCTCGCTCAAGGCTCACGCGCACGCCAGCTTCCGCTGCCTTGGCGCGCGCAATCTCACGCGCCACTTCACCGCCCACATCGGGGCTCTCCATGCGTCGACCGAGTTCCACGAGCTTCGCTTCAGCCTCAACAGTCTTCCCGGCTCCAAGGAGTTCCTCGTACTCGCGAATCAGTGCCAACAACTCAAGGTAGACCTGCCCGCCCGCAACTTCGGTGAGCAGCGTGACTGCCTCCTGTCGCGCGCGTTCAACCGCCGCCTTGACGTTCTCGCGCTCGGCCTGCACCGTTCGCAGACGATTTTGGATGGCGAGCGGCGCAATCCGCTGCGTCGCAGTCACCGATGAAATGCGGATACCCACATCAAGCCGGTCAAGAACGCGCTGCGCGCGCTCAGCGATCACAGGGCCAAGGATGTCGCGCGACTCGGTGAACTCCGCCAGAGTCAGCGTACTCGCGGCCTCAACCGCGCCTTGACGCACCGTCGCGGCCACGAATTCAACCGCGCGCCTTGGCTCCATGCTCTTCACAAATCGAACCGCATCCTCAATCTCGAATGCCACCTCAAGCTGCGCATGCGCAATGTCGCCATCTTTCGTGAGGAGCGAGCCATCACCCATGCCGACTGCGCCGGGTCGGAGTCCGGCGTCGGGACTCGCGCTTTCAATCTGGTCTTCAAGGCGAGTTTGAGGCGCGCCGCGCGGCCAGAAGTCGCGCAGAAGGAGCACACCGCGATCGCCCGAATACGAAGCCGGGAAAACGATCAGATCACCAACCGGATACGGCCAAAACGGCTGAAATCCAGGCTGAAGCTCGCGCTCTCCGTCCGCACCCGCGATCGCTCCGAAGAGCGTCCGCACTCCGGTGTCACCTTCATTCACCGACTTGAAGCCAGAGAAAAGAAACGACACCACCAGCGCAACAATACCCAACTGCAGAATTCGGTAGGAAAGCTTGAGTGCGTCGCCCAGCGAGTTCGTCGCAGGGTCCAACGCCTCGCGCAGCGACTCCTCGCCCGGCTTCGCAACCGTGAAACGCGCACTGGCCGCGCGACGCGGCGCGTCGTTCACCGGAGTGTCCTCCGACTCGGGACCGAGGTTGTTTGGCTCGCTCGTCATCGGTCACGCTCCGTCTGTGCCGACGCGGAAGGTCCGGTTGCTGTCTGCGGCTGGGGAATGCCCTTCGCGTCGACCTTGGCGCCCAAGTCGAGCAGGTGGAATGGGGCGCGCGTTGTGTCGCCGATATAGGTCGTGGATCCGCGCAAACCTGCCTTCAGCGCATCGATCCAC
>JBILDS010000244.1:0-4336 GCA_044352505.1 Phycisphaerales bacterium | reverse complement strand
CGAGACCACGCGGCGGCCGTTCGGATTCGCCTCTGTGAAGCCCTCGCCGTTCAGGGTGTCGCCGCGCGCCATGCCGACGGCGGTCGAGATCGCGGTGCCTGCGTGTCCGACCGAGAAGAGGTCGTAGGGGCTTTCGCGCGGTTCAGGGAAGCCCGCCATGCCATCGCGCTGGCGCAGCTTCGAGAGGAGCGGGTAGCGGCCCGTCAGCAGCTTGTGCGGGTAGCACTGGTGGCCGACATCGAAGAGAAGGCGGTCGTGCGCGAAGTCGAAGACGCGGTGCATCGCGATCGAGAGCTCGACGACGCCGAGGTTTGGCGCAAGGTGGCCGCCAGAGCGCGAGACCTGCTCGCAGATCGCGGTGCGCATCTCCGCTGCGAGGTCGCGCAGGCCCTCCATCGACATCGAGCGCAGCAGTTCGGGTGAGGAGAGCGACGGAAGAATGGTGTGGGGCACGCGGTTCACTCAGATGGGTGATGGGATTCGTCTGGCGCGGCACGACACGCGCGCGATTCTCGGGCGATGAGCGCCGTGGATGGGTTCGGCGATGATATCCGCTGCCGATGCAGCGACTTGGGCAGTTCTACGCAAATCGAGCCGGCATGCCCGAGTCAACTCCGCGCAGCCAGAAGACGAAACCGCACGGACTTCGGTTCGTCACTTCGTCCGCGTGGCCAAGAACTCAAGAAGGTCCCCGAGACGAGCCGCGCGGTAGCCGAGCGGGGCGATTGCCGTCGCTGCCGCAGCATGGAGGCGGGCGATCTCCGCACGACTCCCGTCGAGGCCATGCACGATCGGATAGGTGAGCTTCCCGGCCTCTTGATCTTTGCCTGTCGCCTTCCCGGCGTGTTCCGCCGTTTGGGTGGCGTCGATGAGATCGTCGACGATCTGAAACATCAGCCCGGTTGCGCGTCCATAGGCGGAGAGTCGCGCGAGAGTGTCCGGATCGGCGCCCGCAGCAAGGGCACCCATGCGGCACGACGCCTCGAGAAGCGCGCCGGTTTTGTTGTGATGCACCAACTCCAGTCGCTCGCCGTCACCGAGGCCTGGGGGGAAGCCCTGCAGCGTGTCGTACACCTGTCCCGCAATCATGCGCACGGTGCCCGACATCAGTTCGCGTTGGATTTCCGCTGCGTTGTGTGCGGCCGCGCATGCCGCGACCGGCGCCAAGGCCAAAAGGCAATCGCCGGCGAGGATCGCCATTGCTTCACCAAACGCCACGTGGCACGTTGGCTTTCCGCGCCGCATGCTGTCATTGTCGAGCGCGGGCAGATCATCGTGCACAAGACTGAACGCGTGGACAAACTCAATCGCGATCGCGGCGGGCATGGCGCCTTCGACCGTACCCCCGGCCGCGCGGGCACTTTCGAGCACAAGAATCGGCCGCAACCGCTTGCCGCCGGCAAGCACGGCATGCATGCAGGCCGCACGAAGATTCTCTGGGAGCGCTTGTTTCGACAGAAACTGTGCGAGCGCGGCCTCCACCGCATCAAGCAGCGCTGGGTCGAGCGGGGCCGTGACGGAGGAATCGGGCATCGTGGGCGACACTGTACGAAATCACGCGACGATCGCCCACGGGTAGGATGCGCGCGATGGACGTGTCACTTGACATCTTCGGACTCATCGAGCAGGGCGGCTTCGTCATGTGGCCGCTCGTGGCGATCAGTGTGGTGACGCTGGCGGTCACGCTTGAGCGCATCTGGTTCTGGTTGCGGCTTCATTCCGCGCGCGAAACCTCTCGGGTGCGTCGACTCACACGCGCGCTGCGCAATGGAGATCGCTCAAGGGCAGAGGAACAACTGGAGAGCCCCGGCGGCGTCTACGACCAACTCGTGCGCAAGATGCTTGAAGAGGGTCCCGACGATTCGACGGCAATGGAGACGATTGAAGAGTTGCGCGGCATAACAGAGCGCTTCAGTGGACTGCTCTCGACGATCATCACCGCAAGCCCAATGCTTGGGATTCTTGGAACCGTGACAGGCATCATCCAGTCATTCGAACTGCTCGGCGGCGCGCGCACGATCGTTGATCCACGCGACGTCTCGGGCGGCATCGCAGAGGCGCTCATTACGACCGCAGCGGGGCTCATCATCGCGCTCGGCGCGCTCTTTCCTTACATGGCGTTCAAGGCACAGGCCGATCGCGCGCTTGGACGCTTCGAGGCGATCGTCACAGCCGCGAAGCAGGGACTCGGCCCCACCCGCAACTGGTCGGTCAAGAAGTAACGCGCGGCACGTGCATTCCAGTACGCGCGGCCGACACGCGAACCTGACGCGCATGCGTCACGGGTGCGAGAATTCAACGGGATTCGCAGCGCGCGATGCGGGGTTGACCCACTTGCGCATGTTCATGAGGTCACTCATGCTCTGCACAGCGGTCGATCCGTCGGCACGGACGGTCTGCACGGTGTTTCGAATGCGACGAAGCGGAACGCTCTGCGGAACCAAGACCTCGATTCCGCTTCCTTGCTGGACGCGAATGGCCTGCGAAGTGAACCGAGATTCGGTCGCGGCGGCGTTGGCGTCTGACCCAAACGTTGACGTCAGAAGCGTGTCGAGCGAGCCCCGCAGTGACGCGAACACGCCGTCGTTCCCGATGTCGCCGCCTCGGGTGAGCGAGATCGCCGGTCCGTCGGCCGCCGTCCAGATCTGCTCCTGTCCAAGGCGCTGCGGCACAACCCACGCCGAGCCAAGCGCCACTTCATCCGCGTTCTTGTAGAAACCAGGCGTCGCGGCTGCACTTGAGGAGAACGTAATCAATTCGGTCGGCTGCTCGATCTGCGCGACAGAGCGCGCCACAACCTCTTGATTGGGAACGAGGTTTCCGGGCGACGAGAAATAGCCCGCGCCTGCAAAGGTCATTTGCGTGACGTTCGTTCCCGGGTCGGTGGTGTACCAGCCGCCCACGTAATAGGCGTTGTAGCCGAACGCTGGATTGTCGCGGATCACATTGTCCGGGATCAACGAGCTGTCCTCATAGTCGAGGATGTAGCGGTAAAGCAGCGAACGGTCGAAGTCGAGGAACGGAAGCAGTCGGAACGGATACGTCTGACAGAGGTCTCGGTCGATCAACTCGCCCGACTGGTTGTAGGTGCGAATGCGGAAGTTCTGCTGTGCGCCCTCGTCGAGATAGCCTGGCAAGCAGCGATCGTCGTTTTGGTTGCCATAGATGGCCCATGCGCGTGAGATTTCACGCAGCGCATTCAGTGCCGAGGTTTGTCGCGCGGTCTCGCCGCCGCGGCGAAGCCCGATCGAAACCAGTGACAGGAGCACGGCGATGATTCCAACGACCACGAGAATCTCGACGATCGTGAAGCCGCTGCGGCGGTTGAGCGGGAGGAAACGGCGCGTGGACAGTGTTGGTGCCATCGACGAACACTATACGAACTGTGGGGCCAACGGATGCCGCAGGAATGTGGTTCCGGGGCGCGGGAACCGGTTCGGACACGTTGGGCGGGGGCGAACTGGCGGTGTGAGTCAATGCGGCAGCGGGGCCGCAGGGGGGCGCACCAACGGCGATTCGCCCCGGAGCCGACGGGCGATGTCGGCAAGAATGCGTTCGTCACTGAACGCGGCCATATGTGACCACTCCCCAGAAGGTGTGGGCACCCACCAAAGCGGCTCGCCGTCTGGCGCCGCAAACTCCTCGCCAACAGTTACGTCATCGAGCCGTGTGTAGCAGTGCATTTCGTAGAGCCGGCGCGTCTGCCGGAGGCGCTGCATGAAGTCCGACGTGTGCGCCATATCTTCGCCCATCGGGACGCCGAGAGGTGCTCCCGCAAGGCGCGCACCCTCGTGCGGCGTTGCAATGGTGTAGAGGCGTCGAATGGGCAGACGACGACCGCGCACATCCGCGATCGCTGCCTCGCGGGCGATGAGTCCGCCCATCGAAAACGCAACCACATCCACTTCGGGGAGTCGCTCAGGGCTGGCTTGCAGGCCGTCTGCAGCCTCCCGAAAGAGCTTGGCGCGCGCGCCTGCGAAACTGGTTTCATTGAAGAAGTGGATGTCCACAATCGTTCCTCGAAGGCCGGGCGCAATACCGCGCACAATCGCGCTTGAAGAAATGGCAGGATCGCCAATTCCGGCAAGAACCAGGAGCGGCCGCTCAAGTGCAACCGGATTCGCAGCCATGCGATCGAGATCTGCTTTGGCTTCCGACTTTGAGATTGGAAACGATGGGTTCGGTGCCCGCAACGGGAGCGCGCAGCCAATGCACGTGCTTACAGCGAACAGAAGTGCAAGAACTCGAGACGCGTGTTGCGCCCGGCGCCCGCGTTCCATCATCGCGTCTTCCCGATCGTCACCTGCTCGACCGTGACTTGCTCAACAAGACCGGC
>JBILDS010000243.1:0-4414 GCA_044352505.1 Phycisphaerales bacterium | reverse complement strand
TCGACGAACGCGAACGCGTCGAGCGCCGCGCCGAGGACCTGCGGCATCGCGCGCAGCGAGTACGGGTCCTGCACGCGCGGGTCGTTCTCCGCATGCGAACGCACGATCTCGCTGCCGGAGAGCAGCCCGCGCAGCCGCGTCGCGACCTCGATCTGCCCTGGCTGGCGGCGCACCTCGTGGATGCGCGCGTCGAGGAACGCGTCGGTCGCCTTCGCTGCGTCGATCGCCATGGCGGCCGCCGCGAGCGCGGCGTCGAACAAGGCGCGGAAATCGTGGCACAGCAACGCGCCCGTCGCGCACATCAAGTGCGTGCCGTTCAAGAGCGCGAGGCCTTCCTTCTCCGCAAGTTCGATCGGCTCAATGCCGCGGCTGCGCGCCACCCACGCCACGGGCTCGATGCGCCCACCGACCCAGCACTCGCCTTCGCCAAGGAGAAGGAGCGCAGCGTGCGCAAGCGGCGCGAGGTCGCCCGACGCGCCGACGGAGCCGCGCGAGGGGATCGCGGGGTCGATGTGATGATTGATGAACTCGATCAGGCGCTCGAGCGTCTCGACGCGCACGCCCGACACGCCGCGCGCCAGGCTTGCCGCGAGCGTGACCATGAGCGCCCGCGAGACCTCGCGCGGCAGCGGTTCGCCCACGCCGCAGGCGTGCGAGCGGATGATGTTCCGCTGCAGTTCGCAGGCGCGGTCGTGCTCGATCCTCACCCGCGAGAGGCTGCCGAAGCCCGTGTTGAGGCCGTAGACCGCGCGCCCACCGCGCACGGCCTCGTCGACCACGCGCCGCGCGCGCGCCACGCGCTCGCGTGCGGCGGGTGCGAGCTCGAGCCGCACCGGCGACGCCGACGTCGCGCGCGCCACGCGCACGAGATCGTTGAGAACAAGCGGCGAACCGTCGAGAACGACGGCTTCGGCGCACACATTGTGACGACCAGTTGTGGAGAACGAGGGGTTGGGTTGCGCGGCCATCGAAGCGGGGAATATACGGGCGGCGACGCGTGCGTTTGTCTGCACGAACCGCTTGCGGCAGGAACAGCTTTCGCGCACACTGCGATGATGGACGCATCGACCTACCGCGTGATCGTGCTCGGCCTTGCCATCGCCCTTGTTGCGGTGGTGTTTGCGGCAGCGGTTCCAACGCTCGACAGCACGCGCGGTGTCGTCGGTCCGACCATCGCCGACAGCGGGCGGCCGATTCTCGCGGTGTTCGCGGTGATTGCCGCCTTCGCAGCATGCACCGCGGTTGCAGCCTACATCGCGCGCAAAGTCAACGCGGTGGTGTCACTCTTCGTACTCGGGTGCGGCGTCGCATTGCTCGCCATGCAGGGCGGAACCGTGCGCGATCTCGTCTTCGGCGAGTCGAGCCTGCACTTGGCCGCGGTTGAATGCGTGGCGTGGACAGTGCTGATCGTGGGTGCAAGTCACATGATCTTCCGCGTCGGCGGTCGACTTCCCGACATCCCGGAAACGCACGAGGATGACATCGACTCGCCCGTTGGACGAAGCGCGCGAATCTCGTGGCTTGCTGGCGTTGCCGGTGTGGTCGCGGCCTGGTTTGCGGTTGCAACACTCACAAAGGGTCAAGCAATCGGCGCGGCTGTGGTCGGAGGGTTCGTATCCGGTGCCGTTGGTCGCACTTTGGCGCCGCGCACAACACCGGTGTACCTCGCGGCGGCTCCCATGGCGGTCTTCGCAGTCGCGTACCTCTTCATGGCGTTCTCGATTCGCGGCGATCTCCCTGCAGCGCTTGTCGAGGGCGGGTTTCCGCGGCTTCTCCGCATCATGCCGATCGACATGGCTGCAGGTGCGCTTGCCGGAACATCGCTCGGTTTCGGCTTCATGCGAAGTTTCGCGGAACCGAAGCACACCTGACGTTCCATCGCCTTTGGAACGAACGTCGGCAATCGGTGCGCCGCGCACCGAACCGAAGTTGTTGCAGCCGCTACGCTGCGAAGATTCTGAGTTCCGCGCACCAAACGCCTTGCTTCGCCATGTCCACCACAGCCGCCAACCCACTCTCGCTCCTTGTCACTGGAACCATCGGCATCGACACCGTCGAGACACCTGTCGCGCGCGCAGAGCGCGTGTTGGGTGGCAGCGCCGCGTACTTCGCGGCGGCCGCAAGCCGACTTGCGCCCGTGCGACTCGTGGGTGTGGTGGGCGATGATCTTCCTGCGCATCACCGCACGATTCTTGAAGGGCTCGAGCGCGTCGATCTTCGCGGACTCGAGACGCGCGACGGCGGTAAGACGTTTGCGTGGGGCGGCAAATACCTCCTCAATCTTAATGAACGCGAGACGCTGTTCACCGAGCTCGGCGTGGTGGCAGAGGCGCCCCCAAAGGTGCCGTCTGCGTTCGCCGACAGTGAGCTCGTCTTCCTTGGCAACACGCACCCCGCGGTGCAGGCCGGGCTTCTTGAGCAGGTTTCAGGCCGCAAACTCGTGGTTGCCGACACGATGGATCTTTGGATCAACATCGCGCACGACGAACTCGTGCACCTCCTTTCGAAGGTCGACGGAATTGTGCTCAACGATTCTGAAGCCGCGCATCTCACGGGAATTCGCAATGCAATCACTGCGGGGCGGCGCATTCTCGGCTACGGCCCGCAGTTTGCGGTGGTGAAGAAGGGCGAGCACGGCGCGGTACTTGTGCATCGCGATGGTGTGGCGGTTGTTCCTGCGTTCCCGGCCGAGGAAGACATGGTGGTTGATCCAACCGGCGCTGGCGATACGTTTGCGGGTGGCTTCATGGCGCACCTCGCGCGCACCGGGCGAACTGATCTCGAGACGTTGCAGGCTGCGCTTTCGTGGGGCACTGTGATGGCGAGCTTCACGATCGGCGCGTTCAGTCTCGACGGCGTCGCGCGGGTGTCGGCGGACGAGCTCGCGGAGCGGTACCGCCGCTTCGCAAGCCACGCGCGCGTGTGAGCGGTTACGCTGCGGGCATGCCACGATTCGTTTCTTCGAAGCGCGTTGTCGTCGCGATCGCGCACTCATTCGCTGTGTTCGCGGGATGTACGCAGCCAACCTTCGCGCAGACGTATACGCCGCTCAAAGAGATTCCCGGTGCTGAGCTCATGCGCCGAATGCAGAGCGCGATTGGCGGAATCGGAGCAGGGGGCGAGATCGGGAATGCGCGGTGGAATCTCGAGGCAAACCAGCTTTGGTTCGTCTTGAACAGCGCGAATGATGGCGCGAAGGACGCGTGGCACACGCTTGACCTTGCGACCGGTGCCGTTGCGCCGGTCGATGGCAACGCCGAGCCGCCCGAGAGCGCGGCCGCTTCGCGAACGCAGCGCGGAGAGAGTGGACGCCGCCCGCCGCGCGGTCGGCAATTCACAACTGCAGAGAGCCGAGACGGTGCGTGGACTGCGACAAGCGAAGGCGGCAACCTCTTCCTCACGCCCCGCGGCGGCGAGCGCGTTGCGGTCACGACCGATGGCATTGACGACATCAAGTACGGTCAAGCGTCATGGGTTTATGGCGAGGAACTCGACCAAACGACAGCGATGTGGTGGAGTCCCGACTCGAAGCGCCTCGCGTTCTATCGCTTCGACGAGTCAATGGTGAAGGACTTCTACATCCTCGGTGGATGGACGGGAACCAACACCAACGTGATGAGTGAGGCCTATCCGAAAGCAGGCGACGCGAATCCAAAGGCGTCGCTCTTGATCTACGACATTGAAACGAAGGCGACGGTGCTGGTCGACTCTTTCAGCGAGGAGTCTGGCGCCGCGCCGGATGGCGAGTACTACATCTACAACGTGCGATGGACGCCGGACGGTTCGGAACTGTTGTACTCGCGCACCTCGCGACGCCAAGACGTGCTTGAGGTGCTTGCCGCACATCCGCAGACGGGCGCGTCGCGCCTTGTGGTTCGCGAGCGCCAGGACACATGGCAGGAGAATCGGCCGAACATGCGTTTCCTCAAGGATGGCACGCGATTCTTGTGGGAGACAGAGAAGACGGGCTTCAAGCACTACGAGCTGCGTGCACTTGACGGCACGCATCTTGCAACCGTGACATCTGGCGAGTGGCCTGTCGATTCCATCGTGTTGGTGGATGAAGAGGCGGGTGAACTCTGGTTCACGGCGTGGAGTGGCGCCATTCCGGTGCAACAGCAACTGCATGTTGCGAAGCTCGATGGAAGTTCTTGTGTGCGCGTCACAACCAACGACTTCCATCACTCGGACTATCGCATTTCGCCCGATGGGCGCTTCGTGATTGCCACAGCTGAAACCACTCAAGTTCCGAAGCACACGGTGGTGTATGCGCGTAGTGGCGGGGCGATGGCCGGCGGTGAAGCAGCCTCGCTTGCCACACTTGCGGAGGGCTCCACGAAGGGTTTCGCCACACACGGCCTGACGCCG
Organism: Phycisphaerales bacterium; assembly: GCA_044352505.1. Classification (GTDB taxonomy): domain Bacteria; phylum Planctomycetota; class Phycisphaerae; order Phycisphaerales; family SM1A02; genus QWPT01. Next base: position 46 of record JBILDS010000243.1, on the reverse strand, counting down.
AGCGAACTCTTCACAGCAAAGGCTGCCGATGGCACGACGGATCTTT
>JBILDS010000044.1:0-15072 GCA_044352505.1 Phycisphaerales bacterium | reverse complement strand
ATCGTTCACCATGCGCACGACGATCGGGTGGATGCCCGGCCCCGACAGGCCGCCGCGGCCGCGCGAGAGGCGCGGGGCGCGCGTCTCGACATCGATCGCCATCGCCGAGAAGGTGTTCGCGACCACAAGCGCCTGCGCGCCGCCGTCGATCGCCGCCGTGGCCATCCCCACGATGTCGCCGACATTCGGCGAAAGCTTCACGAACAGCGGCTTCGTGCGGACCGCGGGCTTCACCTCGCGCAACAGCGCGCGCAGCGCGTCGGGGTGCTCGCCGAACTGGAGGCCGTCGGAAGTGTTCGGGCACGACACATTCAGCTCGACCGCTGCGATCTCGGCCGCCGTGTCGAACGCGCTCGCGACCGCGAGGTACTCGTCGACCGAATGCCCCGCGACCGAGCCGAACAGCTTGCACGGCAACCCGCGCGCGTCGGGCAGCTTCTCGCGCATGAAGCGGTCGACGCCGACATTCGCGAGGCCGATCGCGTTGAGCATGCCGGCGGGGCTGTCGATGATGCGCCACGGCGCGTTACCTTCGCGCGACTCGGCGGTGATCGACTTGGTCGTGATCGCGCCGAGCCGCGCGAGCGGCAGCGCATCTGCGATCTCGCGCACATAGCCGCATGTGCCCGCCGCAAGCACCACGGGGTTTGCCAGGCGCACGCCTGCGAGCAAGACGGAGAGGTCAGCCATCGTGGCGGATGGTACAGCCCCCTCCGCGCAGAGCGCGACCGAAAGAAACAGGCCGCCCTTTGCGGGGCGGCCTGTGAACTACTTCGCGCGGTGCTTGCGCGCCACTTACGGGCAGCCGCCCCACGCGCTGAGCATTGCTGCAAGGTCAGAGCTTCCCGCGACGCCGTCGCCGTCGAGGTCGATCTTGCCTGAACCCCATGCGCTGAGGAGTGCTGCGAGGTCTGGGCTTCCCACGGTGCCGTCGCCGTCGAGATCGGCGGGGCAGTTGTTCTCCACACATGAGCCGAAGCGCACGACGAAGTCGTCGATTGCGGCCTCAGTGACCGAGTTGTTCAGAAGGTCGCTTGCGATGAAGCGAATGCGAACGTCGGCGGTGAGCGTGACGAAGTCGGCGAGGTTGTACGACTTCGTGGTCCACGCTGTCGTGATCGCACGGACTTCTTCGAGCAGCACCCATGGGCCACCGTTTGAGACTTCGATGCGGAGGTAGTCGGCCTGCGCTGTGTTGTTCGAGACGATGTCGTCGCAGTAGTACCAAACCGCCATGCTTGCCAACGCGCTCGATGCGCCGCTGAGGTCAAACGAAGGCGACGTCAGGGTTGTGGTTCCGCCGTCGACGTCTTGCGAGCCAGCTGCGCCACCCGGTGAGCCGAGGCCGGTCATGAAGCAGCGGGTTCCGGCGCCGGGTGTGGCGTCGGTTTGAGGCGATGCGAAGTTCCCGCTGAGTGACGTGGGTACCGGAACGCCCGCCACCCATGCGCCTGCCGTGAGCGTGGAAGAATTCGTCACGCTCCAAGCGGATGTGGAGCCTTCGAACGACTCGTTCACGGCTTCCTCAGATGAACTGAGCACGTCGAGCGCGAAGCTCTGACCCGGCGCTGACGGCGGGTCGAGTGTGAGGCCACCATTCGAGAGTTCGGCCGCAACGTAGTAGCGGACGGAATCGGTGCAGGAGAACGCAGGGAACGTCGCGGTGAAACTGGTCGCGGAGACAGGGGCCATGGGAATCGCCGTGAACGACGTTCCGCCGTTTGTGGAGACGTGGAGCTTGGCGCTGCCCGCGACGATCGAGCCTCCGCCCGTAATGGCGGTGTTCACCGTCATCGGGGTGGGGGTTCCCGGTGCGAGTGTGCTTGGCCGCCCGTTTGGGTAGTTGAAGGTGACGAAGATCGGAGGCTGGTTGATGAACACGTCGATGCCGCCGCAGCGACCCACTACGAGATCGAGCCAGCCGTCGCCGTTGATGTCGATCGGCGCGATGTCGAAGACCGACGAGAGATTGGCGATCGGGAGCACCGTGCCCTGCTCATCGAGCAGGTTCGGGCCAACGACGCCGGTGTTGTAGTAGATCTTGGTGCGTCGACCCGAGCTTGGGCAGAACGGGCCGAGATCCGAGTCGACGTCGCAGATGATGGCGTCGAGCCGACCGTCGTTGTTCAGGTCGACAAGACGCGCTGTGTTGCCGAACTCGCCGAGACTGTCAGCGATGGTGTAGCTGGTGAAATCGGCGAAACCGTCTGCGCCGTTTCCGCTGTTGATGAGAACTTTGTCTTGTCCGTCATCGACGATCAGAAGATCGATGCGGCCGTCGCCGTTGATGTCGCCTGCGTCCATGTTGTAGGGCGCTCCGGCGACGGCTTGATCTGGCCCAAGGAAGCTGTTTCCAAGGCCGTCCGGGCGCGAGTAGATCGTGGCGACGTTCTGACCGCCGGTGAGCGTGTTGATTCGAACGATGTCAAGCTTGCCATCGCCGTTGAGGTCGACTGCGGCCGCTGCGTTGCCGAACGCGGAGTCGAGCTGCGCCGGCGTCATGCGCGTGTTGAGTGTGTCGGCGAAGAAGCCGGGGTTTGCCGCGCCGAGGTTATAGAGGAGCTTGTTGTTGTAGTCGAGGGTCGGCGTCTCGCCGGGGCTCTGCTGGCACTCGCCGGGATCGTTCGTGTCGCCGTCGGCGTTGAGATCGATGCAGATGGTTCCGCTCGTCTCGGGCGTGTCGTAGTCGGTGTAGAAGAGGTCGACGAAGCCGTCACCGTTGAAGTCGCCGACCGCCATGTCGCAGAAGCGCGGATTTGCCGCAGCGCCACTGAGCGCGAATATGGTTGGGATGCGGCCATCTTCGAAGCGGAAGCCCAGCCAGTTTCCGTTCGCGTCGTTCCCGAGATTGCGATACACGCGCGGCTGACCAAGCATGGGCGATACGTGATCGCTCATGGTGGTTGCGGTCACGAGGTCGAGCCATCCGTCATTGTCGACATCGACCGCCTTCACATCGCGGTCGTTGGTTGGGTCGAGGAACCCCTGTGAGCCAGCGACGTCGGCCGCGCTGCCGTACTCAACGGTGCGATCGACCAACACGCCGCCCTCATTCATGAAGAGGATATTGCGGAAGCCGCCCTGGATCGATCCTGGGAACTTGCGCACGCAGATCAGATCTTGATCACCGTCTCGGTCGAAGTCGGCGATTTCGAAATCCTTCTCGAGGTTGTCGTTCACCAGAAGGCTCGGCGAGGCGATGACGCGCGACGAGGTTTGGTTGACGTAATTCACCCACTGCGCCGATGCGGAGCTGGCGAGGAGGGACGACGCCGCCAGTGCAGCTGCGACGGTGTGTTGGAAGAAGTGGGGCTTCATAGCGTGGTCTTTGGTTCGCAATGGAATCGATGGTGGGTCGGCGTCTGACGCGTCAGCGGGGATTCAATCAGAAACCGGCGGGGAATTCAGCAAGAAATCTGCGGGATCAGAACGCTGCGCTGTCGAAGGTGGGGGATTGGTGTCGGTGGGATCTCGAACGACATGCGATGTATCTGGCGTCGCGCGACGCCGCTTAGCACGGCCCCCACGCGCTGAGGAGCGTGGCGAGGTCGGCGCCATTCGTGGTGCCGTCGCCCGTGAGGTCGCCGGCCGCGCTTCCCCACGCGCTGAGGAGCGTGGCGAGATCAGCGCCGTTCACGAAGCCGTCGCCCGTCAGATCTCCAACGCATGCGCCGCAGTCATCGGGAATGCCGTCTGCGTTCTCATCGGGCGCACCGTTGAAGATGGCCACGAGGTCGTTGACGCCGTCGCCATCGCAGTCGCCGGGAGGCGTGCCGCCGTCGCGAACGAACGCTTCGACGAAGCGCGCTGCGTCTTGCGCGTCCACGTCGCCATCTTGATCGATGTCGCCGATGGCGCACGAGTGGTCGGGCGAAACTCCGGCGCGCGCCTTACAGGCAACCAACGCGAAGAAGTCATCCATGTCGATATTTTGATCGCCGGAGTAATCGAATTCCACGCGACCGAGCGAATCGAGGAACGCAACCAACTGCACCTTCTGCAATGCGGGAAGCGCCTCATACGCTGCAGCGCTGGCGGCACCCTCGCCGAACGGACCGTGCGCGAGAATCGCCGCCTCGACGCGACTGGCGAACGTGCCGCCGGCCGCGCGCCCGTCGTGCAGCATTGGGTCGCGCGTACGCAAGTTCCACAGCGTGGGCGTGCGCATTTCGGATTCGTTTGCGTCGCCTTCTTGGACGCCATCGCCAAGGAGCCCCATGTCGTGCAGGAGGAAATCAGAGTAGGGTCGAATGACCTTGCCGCGGATCGCCTCTTCGAGGCTCTTATCGTTCGGCGTCGTCCACTCTGCGATGTGGCACTTGTTGCAGCCGATGGCGTTGAAGACGCCCTCGCCGCTCATTCCTGAGCGCGGTGTTTGCGGGGGTTCTGCAAGGTAGCGCTGGAAGTGCGTGACGCGCTCGATGAACGTGAAGCCGCTTGCATTGGCCACGTCTTCCGGATCTGCAACCGTGTCGCACGCTGCAAGTCGAGCGGCGTCGCCGTTCGGGGCGTTTTCAGTGGGAATGAGCGCGTTGGTGACGCCGAGTTCGTTGCGCGTGGCATCGGCGGAGAAGCTCAGCACGGTTGCAACTTGCGACTTCCAGCCAAAGCGGCCGGCGCGCAGCGGGTCGGCTGGACTCGACTCGAGCGGAAGCACCCAGTGCACGCGCCCGGAGATACCGTCGTTGTCGGCATCATCGGGATCCTCGTTGGCGGCGATGTCAGCGTCACTGATTGCTTCGATCAGCCCGAATGCCATCGAGGAGTTGGTGACGCGACTGACAACGACGGTTGCTTCCGGCGGGATCGTCTCTCGGCAGAAGTCGCTGACCGCCAAAGATTGGAGGAGCGAACCACCGAGCTCCTGCAACGGATAGAACTCGCCTTTGTCGTCCATACCGAAGTGGGTGACGGAGATGGAACCCCAACCGCCCACCGGATTCGAGTGGCACGACTGGCAGTTCGACTTGTTCATGATCGGCCCGAGGCCGTTGGTAATGCTGAACGGCGTGACATAGTCCACGCGCCCGGCGTTGAAGAGCGCGATCTCGGCTGCTGTGAGGCCGTGGAGTGGGTCACCGGCCTTCGGCTGAAGCGGGGGCACTCCGGCGGACGCCATCGAAACGACGCCTGTGAGGCAGAGAACGGTTGCCGGGAGGATGGCGGTACGAGTCTTCAGTTGCGGCATACGAACACCAAAGGGTCGGTCGGCAGAGAATTGCGTTCCTGATTTCTGGGCGAACTGGGCGGACTTACGTGCTCGGGAGTTGTCGATCGGGCTTGTCACTCTCAGGCACTTCGAACATTCTGCCACTGCGAGGGCTGCCTGCACGGGGAGACTGCCGGAGAAGGGCGGAATTGATGGGTTTCGGAACACAAACGGACGCAGCCTGGCGCGAGCGCGTGGGTTTCTGGGGCGTGGGTTTCTGGGGCGTGGATTTCTGGAGCGTGGATTTCTGGAGCGTGGATTTCTCGAGCGTGGGGTTGTGGAGCGTGACTGGCCGAGGATCTGAGATTTGCGGAGAAGCCGGTCGCGAAGTCCGGCGGCATTTGCCAGGGGTCGGGCAGAAATCTGGAGGACAGCGGGTTCCCGGCGGAGCGGGTCAATTCGGTTGGCGGCGCGGGTGGTTCCCGGGCGCTCGAAGTTTGGCGGAACTCCGACCGGAGAATTGACGCGCGACCATCGGAAGTTATCCGACGAATTGTGCATCTCGTCGAGTTCCGCATGATTTGCAGTGAAAAAGAAATCTTTCGGCGGTTGCCCAACGGATCGGTGTTGCCCGCAACGGGAAATGTGTGCGTTCTGCCCGAGGATTCGATCGCCGGACGTCGCGCGCGGGAAGCAAAGCGCGGGTGCAACAGGGTCGTATAGTGGCTCTCCATGCTGCGCCCCCACGTCGTACAGAACCCCCGCGCGAGAGTCCCCGGCAGTCTTCTCGGTGCCAACCCAAGTCTGACGAGCGAGTTTGGTGTCGGCGCAGGTCGCGGGGTCATCATGACTGTGGCGATTTGCGTTGCGTGCGCTGTCGAGTGCACGACCTTCGGCGCGAGCAACTCTGCGTTTGCGCTGAGCCCATCGGGACAAGCCGTGCCGACTCCTGCGGCCACTCCGCCCGCCACGCAGCAAACTCCGGAGCGCGCGCCCAAGATTGAGTCGTATCCCGACGATCCTCGCCTCGATTCTGCGGTGAAGATGCTGACGCGCGGCGGTTTCGATATTGCCGAGATGACCGCGCGCACGGTGCTCAGGACCAATGACAACGTAGACCGCGCGGCTGCCGTTCTTGGTGTGGCGCTGGTGAAGCAGAAGCGGTACGAAGAGGCGAAGCCGTTCCTGACTCGCGCGCGCGATTCTGCGCAGCCGTTTCCCGAGCGCAAACATGCGGCACACTTCCTCGGCTGGGCGCTGTTTCACCTAGGCGAACTTGCTCCCGCGCGTGAAGCGTTCGAGGCGCACCTCAAGCTGGTTCCGAATGAGCCCGACAGCACATTCGGGCTCGGACTTGTTGCGTTTGGCGAGGATCGGCTCGATGACGCCGATCGCCACTTTGAGGCGGCGCTCCAAGGATTTGCGAATCGTGCCGCGCCGCAGCCGAACGATCAGGCGAAGGTTCTGGTGCGCATGTCCGACGTGGCTGTGCGCCGCGAAAATCTCCCCAAGGCTGAAGAGTTGCTGCAGCAGGCGTTACGGCTGAACACCACGCAGCATGAGGCGTGGCTGAAGTTGGCGCGCGTCTCAGATCGTCTTGGGAAGCGCTACGAGGCGGACATCTTCCGCGCAAACGCCGATCGCATTCTCAAAGCGCGCGGCCAGAAGCCCGTGGATGACGAGAGTTCGACGCTGCCAGTCCCGGGTGCGACTGCGCCTGCGGCACCAACCGCGCCTGCAGCGCCAGCTTCGCCTGCGGCACCAACCGCGCCTGCAGGCAGCGGATCGTCGACCACGGAGCAGAAGCCTTGACGATGACGCGCGCGAAGAGTGTGCTGAATGTTGCGACGGGCGCGACGGTCAACGTGGCGCTGTCACGCGCGCGTCGCAACGACGCGACTCGTGTGTGCGGTGTGGCTGGGAGTGTTGCGCTTGTTTGGAGCGCTGTGTTCGCGTGGCGCGCTGAGGCTGGTTCGACGTCGATGTCGACATCAATGTCGATGCCAGTGTCAACGTCAACGCCGCACGCGCCGCCCACCCAGTCCACCCAGTCCACCCAACCCACCGCAGCCAGAGAGGCGCCCACCGCTGCGATTCGGTTCACCGATGTCACCGCGCAATCCGGGATTCACTTCACGCCCACAAGCGGCGCGGTGCCATCTACGACGGTGCTTGAGGTGAAGGGTGGCGGCCTTGCGCTCATCGACTACGACGGCGACGGTGACCTGGATCTCTTCGTGCCAAATGGCGCGACGCTTGCGAATCCTGAAGCGGGGCCCGGCGCGAGGCTCTATCGCAACGATGGCGCGATGCGCTTCACCGATGTCACAGCTGCGAGTGGCATCACGCATCGACGCTGGAGTTTTGGCGCCACCGTGGGTGACGTCGATGGCGATGGCCACGACGACATCTTCATTGCGTGTTTCGGCCCGAACGTGCTGCTGCGCAACAAGGGCGATGGCACCTTCGAAGATATCTCCGCGCGAGCGGGCGTTGCCGATGCTCGCTGGGGAACAAGCGCCGCATTCGCGGATCTCGATGGCGATGGCGACCTTGATCTCTACGTCTGCAACTATCTTGACTTCGATCCAACGCGGCCGATGCCACCGGCGCGATTCAAGGGCATGCAGGTACTTTCGGGTCCGAGGGGATATCCGCCCGCGCACGATGCGATCTATGAAAACCGAGGCGACGGGACGTTTGTCGATCGCAGCGCTGATTCGGGCATTGCGGCCGTGAAGCCAGGTTTTGGCCTCAACCTTGCCATCCTCGATTTCACCGGTGATGGACGCCTGGATATCTATGTGGGCAACGATTCGCATCCGAGCAACCTCTTTGTGCAGGAGTCGCCGTGGCGATTTCGCGATGACGGCCTTCGCGCTGGCATTGCGGTGAATGCCGAGGGAATTGAGCAAGCGACCATGGGCGTTGCCGTGGGAGATGTCGACGGGAACGGGCGGCCAGATGTCTTCACCACCAACTTCTCGAGCGACACCAACACGCTTCACCTGAATCTCGATGGGCGCAACTTCGACGATCGCACCAATCAGTTCGGCCTCGGAGCCCCGAGCCGCACGCTCGTGGGATGGGCCGCTGGGTTCTTCGACTTTGACCACGATGGCGATGAAGACGTACTTGTGGTGAACGGGCACGTGTACCCGCAGGCAACGAAGGCCGCGATGGACTCTGACTATGCGCAGCGCCCGCTGTTGATGGAGCGCAGAGGCGCTCGATTCCATGCGCTGGCGGAGGCTGGCGCGTGGAAGCTTGATCCGCATGTCGATCGCACTGCTGTGTTTGCGGATTTTGATCTCGACGGCGACGTCGACGTGATCATTGCCGGACTGAACGAACCGATCCGCGTGATTCGCAATGACCACGATCGGCGTGATGATTGGATCGTTGTGGTTCCCCGAGATCCACGCAAGGGTGTCGGCAATCGCCACGCGGTGGGCGCTGCGGTTGAGGTTACGGTTGCCGGTGCGACGCAGCGACGATGGATTGTTGGCGGCGGGCCGTTCCAATCGAACAGCGCGCCGGAAGCACACTTCGGCGTTCCGGTTGACGCTGCGCCGATTCTCGTCACGGTTCGCTTTCCCGATGGATTTGTGCGGGTTGTTGAAGTGGCGAGCGCTGGGCGACGCGTGGTTGTGGAGCGCGGCGACGATGCGCGTGAAGCGGCGACCACGCGCTGACTGAAGCGCAATGCAGCGACCGTGCTGCAGTTCTTCGCGGCAGTTCTTCGCGACATCCAGCGTCAAGCGTTCGGGCGGGCGAAACTCACATCACGATTTCGAGAATCGTGAAGCGCTTGGCACCGCGGGGGAGATCCACGCGAATCGACTCGCCGACACGCGCCTTCATGAGCGCGACGCCCATCGGACTCGTGGTGGTGACCTCGACGTACTCAAGATCGAACCGACCGCTCGATTGGCCGACCAGGCGATAGACATCGTCGTCGCCTCGGTCGTCGTCGCGAAGACGAACCGTGGCACCCACGAATACCATGCCTTCAGGAAGCGTTGAGGAGTCGGCCACTTGAGCCCGCGCCACGCGCTCTTCGATTTCTTTGATCTTGGCGTCGTTCATCGCCTTGTCCTCACGCGAGGCGTGGTACTCGGCGTTCTCACGAAGGTCGCCGAGCGCGCGCGCCTCCGCGATGCGCTGGATCAGCATTTTGTCCATCGCACGGAGCTCTGCGAGCTTCTCGATGAGCATTGCTTTCTCTTCGGCGGTGATGAAGTCCATGCGAGATTCCTTATGCGGCCGATTCAGTCACCGCATTGGCGGTTTCGGCAAAACAGGCGACGCGGGAGACAAGCCTCCCGCGTCGGAGGGTCAAGATAGCGGAAGTGGCGCGTCTGGTCGACTCCCAACGCGCCGGAGTACTCGTCGAAGTGGAAACGCGACGACCCAGAATCCAGCAGCAATCCAGCCGGATTGTCGCAAGAGCGCCCACTCGTCTGCAGACGGGTCGAGCGGCAGCGGTGCGCTGGCGCGGGACAGCATGAGCGGACCGCTGATCGGGGAAAGCGCGGCCAGCGGAGATCCGCCTGCTTGTGGTCTGTCGATCTGTTGGTTTGCGGACTCGGCTCCTTTCGAAGAAACCCACTCCGTTGCCACGCCAAATCCTGCCGGAAGAAGCGTGAGGCACACCGCGACCAGCATCGCGCCCGTGCGGACACGTCGATCGAATGCGCCCTGCGTTGCTGCAAGAATCGCGGCGGAGATCGCAAGAGCCGCAGCAAGTGAACCCACAATGAGCCACATACGTGGAATGGTCCAACTGCTCACAAGCCGAAGCGGCCAGATCACAACTTGGAGAAGCACAAAGAGTGCGAACGCGTCGAAGATTGCTTGCAGCGCGGGCGCTGCGGAGGGGCGCGCAGAGAGGCGGAGCAGGGGCCATGCAATCGAAACGCCGACACCGATCGATGTGAAGAGTAAGACGAGGGTCGGGCCGTAACTTGCAGCTTGTGGTTGGATTGGCGGACGGAGTCCGAAGAGGAACATCCAACTGAGGAACACCCAGAGCGCTGCGAAAATCACGAGACCGCGCGGAACCAACAGCGGACGCGCTGTGACGGGTTGGTTTGCGAGCAACGAGGGATCGCTGAGGGCAGCAACTGTGACTGCGTCGCCAGACACGACCGTGCGCACGTGAGAATTCGCGTTGGGCTCTGCGTCCGGGCTCGGTGCATCCGGATTGGTCGTGTCAGGACGCTTGGATTCCACGGAGCGGCTCTTCGAAACAGTGCAGTGGGGCGGAGTGCGGGGCTGAAGTCACTCAACACACAAATGCGAGTGTGGCGGAAATAGACTCACGCGAACAATCTGCGTGAACCGACGATACGCGCCGACGTCACGCACGTGCCGATCCATCCGGCGAGCGTGTTCTTGTCCGACGGCTCAACGCACGTCAGGGCCATTCGCCGCACGAACCGTCACGAGATCGCCGCGGAGATCGATGATACGTCCGCCGCCGCTGTCAATGCGTCCGCTTGAGGCGAAGAGATGATCGATCGTTCGCAGTTTGGCGTCGGGCGTTACTTCAGACACAGCGCGATCACTCGGCGCGCGTCCCCAAAGCAGCCGCCCGTCGTTCCGGGTGATGAGTGTGAGCGAAGCGTCGCTCGCGTGCGCCGAGACATCGATTGCCGCGACGTGCGCACTCCACGTCCGGCCTCGGAGCGTTTTCGCCAACTCAAGCCCGGCAGCAACGTCGGTGCCGGGCCACGGCGAACCGAAGTCGCCCCGGTTTGGCTCGCGCGAGCCCACAATCGCAATGTAGTGCGGCTCCGCGGGGCGATGGCCGGCGGTCCATTGCATGGGTAGAAGACGACCGAGATCGTCGACGAGGTAGTCGAACTCGCCGTGTCGAACGACCGCAAATGGGCGAACGAACGTTGCGGTTACGACAAACCCGCCGTTGTCGGCGAGACGCACTTGCTCGACGGACTCGAACCAACCCGTCGTTTCAAGTGCGGCCTTCGCCTTTGAGAGCCGGTTGGGGTCAAGCAGTGAGCCGTAACCGACTGCCATGGCGACACGCTCGACGACTTCCGCGCGGCGGCGCTCGTCGAACCAGCTCGGCGCGGCCATGTAGTCGACCTCAATGGTGGTTGCTTGCGCCATCGCGCGCGCGTCGAGTCGTGCTCGGAGTTGCGGCACGCCCCACCAGAGGAGCGCTGCGCACCCTGCGAGCACAAGTGCGGCGACGATCGTCGACGCCCGGTCGTTTCCGCCAAGGAGCGCGGAGCGGAGTGCGTCGAATCGGTCTGCAAGCGAGCGTGTTTTGCTGCGGTTCTGGCGGGCCATCCTTGGCCTCCTTCATGGCTCGGGTGCGGAACGTGTCCCGAAGTTTCTGTGGCGAATCTGCGATGAATCAACACTGTCGTCTGCGCGGGGGCACCTCGGCGCGCGTCCGTCGCGACGATTGGCGCACTCTGAGGATACTTCATCGGCGATCGCGCGGCTCCGGCTTCGACGAGCGCCGTCGGCCTCAGGTACGGGCTCCCGAGCGACGTCACGAGCGTTCGGACAGGCTCACACCCCGGGGGTCACCACGCTGATGGTCGGATTCGGGTCGTCATCGCGTGAAAGCGCGGTTCGCACCACACTCGCGCAGAGCTCGGGCATTTCGATGCCAGCGTGACGCGCCGCCATGGGAACGAGCGAATGGGTGGTCATTCCGGGCGCCGAATTGATCTCGAGGAACCAAGACCCTTCGCTGTTCACCATGAAGTCGGCGCGGGCGATGTCGCGTAGCCCAAGCGCCGCGTAAATCGACACCGTTGCCTTGCGCATCTCCTCGGCAACACCGGGCGGAAGTTCTGGATCGACCACGTACGTTGTGTCGTCGCGGAAGTACTTCGCTTGGTAGTCGTAGAACGACGTTGCCGGGCGAATCTCAATGATCGGCAGCACGTGGCCGTTCACGATGCCCACCGTCATCTCACGCCCCGCAATGTACTGCTCTGCCATCAGGTACTCGCGACGCTGTTCCAGTTCGGTTCGCGCCAGCGCGGCCTCGACTTCGGTGTGGCAGATACGGAGATCGACACTCGAACCATCGTTTGATGGCTTTAGAACAAGAGGCGGCGCGATGTCGAGCGCTTCGCGTCGGCGGACTTCGCGCGAGCGCGGCGTGCGAATGTCGACGCGAACAGCATGCATCTTGGTTGCAAGCTTGTTCATGGCAGTCGCGGCCGGTCTCGGCTTCGGTCCGATGTATGGAATCCCCTCAGAAACATGGATTTCTTCGAGGATTTCTTGCAGCGGGCCGCCCTCGCCCCACGGTCCATGTACCACGGGATAGATCACCTCGGGGCGCTTCGCAAGCAACTCCGCACGCGTCACACGGTCAATGAGCATCTCGGTGACATCGAACGCGCCGTGCTCACGGAGCGCGCGTGCCACTTCGGTGCCCGACATGATGCTGACGTCGCGCTCTGCATCGGGACCGCCCATGAGCACCAAAACTCTGGTGTGATGGGCGCCGGTGCGTGGCGCGTGCGTGGAATGGGTTGCCTCAGCGGAACCGGTCATTTCAGGGATCTCCTTCCGGCCTTGGAGGCCGGATCCCCCCCGGAATCATCTTGCGTTTCTAACGCAATGAAGAAGTCGAGCGAGCATACTCGCCACGACGCCAAAACACGACTTCCGTTGCGAGTTCTACGCCGAACTTCGAAGAAACCTCGCGCTGCACCTGTTCCACCAACGCGCGCATGTCATCGGTGCGCGCAACCGAACTGGCACTGGGTCGATCGAACGCAAGGAAATTTCCATGCGTTGTGCTGACAACCGCACTTCCCACGCGAAGCCCCTTCAGACCCGCGAGATCGATGAGTTTGCCCGCGCTTTCGCGTCGTCCATCGGCCATGAGTGGGTTGCGGAACATGCATCCCGCGCTGGCCGCAGCCATGGGCTGCGTGCTCTTCTTGTACTGGAAGATCTCCATCACGCGGGCACGACACGCAATGGGGTCATCTTCTTGCATGCGCAGAACGGCCCACACGATTGTGCCAGCGGGGAGATTTGTTTCGCGATACCCAAACTCAAGTTCCGCCGCCGTATAGACGCGCAGCTCGCCATCGGTACCCACCATCGCGACAGCGTCGATGACGTCGCCGATCGAACCGAACTTTCCGCCCGCATTCATGCGCACCGCACCGCCAAGTGTGGCGGGGATTCCCGACATTTGCTCGATTCCGCGCAGGCCTTGGCGTGCACATTTGTGAATGAGCGCTTCGAGTTGCGCACCACCGAAGACGCGCATGCGTTCAACGCGTCCATCGACGTTGAACTCGACTTTGCGGAAGGCAGCGTCATCGAGCGTCACCACCACGCCATCGACGCCCTCGTCGTCGACAAGGAGATTTGCACCGGATCCAAGCACGCGCAGCGGAACATCATCGCGGCGGCAGCGGCGCACGAGCGTCGAGAGCGCTTCGATGGTTCGAGGGCGCACCAGGAGATCGGCGCGGCCGCCCACGCCGTACCACGTGCGCGGTCCGAGCGGCGCATCAAGTTGCGCCTCGACATCAAGGTCGGAGTACAGGCTCGACGGGCTCGCCACGGTCATGCCACCGCCTCAGCCGGCTGCCCACGCCCGGTTGCGGATTCTGCGCGCGCAAGGAAGTCGCGTGCAATGGTGTTCACTGGCCCCGCGCCCATCGTGACGATGAGGTCGCCATCTTCGGAGTGTTCTTCGAGGTGCGACACGATCTGCTCGAACGTGGGAAGGTGGAGCGCACGCGTGCCCTTCGCGTCGAGTCGATCAACGAGATCCTGCGCGGAAACGCGGGTTTTCTCTGCTTCGCTGTCGCGTACAAAGTAGATCTGCGGCACGAGCACAAGGTCGGCTTCGCGGAAACTGGTGGCAAACTGCTCCAGGAGGAAGCGCGTGCGGCTGTGCTGGTGGGGCTGGAAAACGCAGATGAGTCGGCGCGGTCGATGCGCGGCGCGGAGTGCGCGCAGGGTCTTCTCGCATTCCGTGGGGTGATGTCCGTAATCGTCGAACACTTCCACGCGACGGCCGCCCTCGAGTACGCGCGTGCCCAGTCGTTGACTGCGTCGATCGAGGCCACGGAACTCTGAGAGCGCCTCAGCAACGAGATCCCAATCGGCACCGAGCCAGTTGTTGATGATGCCCGCCGCTGCGCTGTTGAGTGCGTTGTGCGGCCCCGGCATCTGGTTGGTCCACTGGGCAATCCAGTGGCCGCGCCAGAGCACGCCCACACGGTGGACGTGGGCGTCATAGACCACTTGATAATCCGCTTCCGGCGAGAAGCCGAAGGTCGAAACCTCACAGTCGATGCCAGCGGTCACTTCGCGGCGATGCGCGCCGTCTTCGGCAATTAGCAACTTCCCGCCCGCGGCAGCTGGTGGCAACATGGCCGCGAAATCGCGGAAACTCCCAATGATTTCCTCGAGCGACTTGTAGTAGTCGAGGTGGTCTTCTTCGATGTTGTTGATGAGCGCGATCGTGGGTCGGTGGTGGTGGAACGATCGGTTGTATTCGCACGCCTCGCACACGAGGACTCCGGGGAATCCGCGTCGCGCGCCGCTTGGAATCTCTCTCGCGCCCGTGCGTGAGCCGCCGCCGATCTGATCGCACGTGGCGCCCACGATCACACTTGGGTCGAGTCCGCAACGAATCGACACCCATGACGTCATCGCGGTGGTTGTGCTCTTTCCGTGCGTGCCTGCAATCGAGACTGCGGTGCTCCCGACCTGCGCGCGTCCGAGTGCTTCCGCGTAGGTGATCCAGTCGATGCCGCGATCGTTGGCCGCGAGAACCTCGGGGTGATCGCTCTTGATTGCGGCCGAGGCGATCACCAGTTCGGTGTGATCGGGAAGCGTTCGCATGGCGCTGCCAAGCAGAACCGGAATCCCTGCGCGCTCAAGTCGCTCGATTGCTT
>JBILDS010000242.1:0-4452 GCA_044352505.1 Phycisphaerales bacterium | reverse complement strand
CGCGGAAACTCTCCTACATCTGACGCGCAGGCGCAATTCTGCGCGGGGAAACATGCGTGAACACGCAAGAACGCGTGGCTCTTGTGCGCGCACCATCGACGCGCACTCAGTGCTGATCTACGCTCTCACTGCGCGCGATTCTGTGCGCCTATTTGGAGGAAGAGATGAGACGTACGACTTGTTTTTCTGCCGCCTGCGCCGTGCTCGCGGCCACTTCCATCAGCGCTGCTGATGTCATTATCGATCAACCCGATGCACTCGAAGGGGGAATTGCCTCACAGATCTTCGCGTCCCCATACGAGTTGTACAGTTGCAGCGCGTTCGACGATTTCACGATCACCGACGCGTACAACATGACCGCACTCACTGTGTATGGAGAGAACGGATTCGGATCGGGTACAGGCGAAACTGCTGTCACGGTTCGCTTTCTTGCAACACCCAATCTCGGGAGCGCGACCATCGCGAGCGCCACCGGCATCCAGTCGAACGGCGTCCTCACGTTCGATCTCACCGGCATCACGCTCGCAGCAGGAACATATTGGATCGCAGCACAGGTGGAACGAGATTTCGACGTGGGTGGTCAGTGGTACTGGAGAATGTCGACCACCACAAACGGTGCGCAGGCGATGTGGCACAATCCGGGCGGTGCGTTCGGTTTGGGCACCGATCCCGTGTCGGTGACCGCACTTGGTCAAAGCCGCTGGGATATGGCGTTCACCCTTGAAGGCACGATCGTCCCCGCACCAAGCGTTCTGGCGCTGTTCGGAGCGGTGGCGTTGCGGCGTCGAAGGCAGCGGTGAGACGCGCTGAGGTTCGTGATTGCTGCAGCAACAGTTGGTGCTGCGGTCATCGCGAGCGCGTCGAGTGCTCACGACACGCAGTAGAAGCGACCCACCATCACGTCGAACGGCTTGCCATCGCGCTCGAAGGTGAAGTGGCCTTCCATCGTGCCCCACGAGGTGAGCATTGGGCAAAAGCTTGAGTACTCGAAACTGTCGCCGGGGCCGAGTTCAGGGTGTTGACCCACAACGCCAGGCCCTTCAACGATGCGCTCTTCACCGTCCGCATCGACGATCTTCCAACGGCGGGTCGCAAGTCGAATTCGGCTCGACCCGCCGTTGCGGATCGTCACGCTGTAGCTGAAGAGGAACTGCTTACGCTCCGCGTTGGACTGCGATGGCACGAACGCTGGGCGCACGGTGACGCGCACGCCGTCGGTGACGGTGTCGGAGCCGTGCTTCGGCGTGGTGACTGGCTCGGCGATTGGCGACTGCAAAGACATAGACGACAGGATAGGCGCTCGCGCGGCGGCAACGCTACGATGCGCGCCTTATGTTGCGGCTGCGCCATGACCCAGTTGTCGCGATCGTCGGTGCCACCGGTGCCGTTGGTCGCGAAATGCTCGCCATACTTGACGCGCGTGCGTTTCCAGTTTCCCGGTTGCGCCTTTTCGCATCACCTCGTTCGGTAGGGCTGAAGATCCCGTTCCGTGGTTCAGAGATCGCGTGCGAGGCGTTGGAGCACGGGGTGCCGAGCGATGTGGACCTCGCGCTCTTCTCCGCAGGAAAGTCGATCTCTCTCGAGTGGGCGCCGAAGTTTCGCGCACTGGGAAGCCTCGTGATTGACAACTCAAGCGCGTTCCGCGCCGATCCGACGTGCCCGCTTGTGGTTCCGGAAGTCAACGCGCATGCGCTCGATGCTGTGGATCTTCCCGCGATTATCGCGAACCCCAACTGCTCGACGATCATCGCACTTGTCGCAGTGACACCAATTCATCGTGCACTCGGCGTTGAACGCATGGTGGCGGCGACCTATCAAGCCGCTTCAGGTGCCGGGGCGGCGGCGATGGCAGAACTTGAGTCGCAGGCGCACGCATTCGCGCAGGGTGCGCCCTTTGATACCCGCATATTTGGGCGCCAATATCTCTTCAACGTCTTCAGCCACAACTCTGCCGTCGGTGTCGATGGTTCCAACGAAGAAGAGCGCAAACTACTCACTGAGACGCGCCGAATCTGGGCGTCAGACTCGGTACGCGTTGGCGCCACGTGTGTCCGTGTTCCAACGCTGCGCGCGCACGCGGAGGCGCTCCATCTTGAACTCGCGCGCGAGACGAGCGAGGAAGAAGTGCGCGCGCTCCTCTCCAATGCCCCCGGAGTTCGCGTGCTCGATGACCGCGCTGCGAATCGCTTCCCCGAGCCGCTCGACGCAGCGGGCCATGACGACGTGCTCGTCGGTCGGATTCGCATGGACACGAGCGTGCCAGGCAATCGCGGTGTTGCACTCTTTGTCTGCGGCGACCAGATTCGAAAGGGCGCGGCGTTGAATGCCGTTCAGATTGCGGAGCATTTCCTGCCAGACAGGACACACGCGCGCGCCGCTATCGGCGTGGCAGCAGCCGCGTCGGCATCTCACCCCTGTTCTCGATAATCGACGAGCACGGAGGGAGCCGCTGGAATTTCGTTCGCAACCCGCAAAGTTCCGCTTGAATCCGCGACGGCCGCGAGGCCACGACTTGATCTCTGCGCCAGCGCGGCTACCATGCCGCGACACCGATTGGGGATTGGTGTAACGGTAGCACAACTGATTCTGGTTCAGTTTGTCCTAGTTCGAATCTAGGATCCCCAGTTTGAATTTCGCAGGTTCTTTGGCTGCGAACGTGAGTCTCGAGAGTGCCCTCTGCGGGCACTTTCAACATCTCTTGCGGCGGCCCCCGATGTCCGCTGCGCGAGTTGGGGCTCAAACCCACAGCACCACCAAAGCAGACGCGGTCGATGAAGCACATGCTTCTCGACCGCGTGTTCGTTTTCCGCGCTCTCAACGCTCGCCTGCGCGATCGCAGCTCGTTGGTTGGGATGACGTTCGAGCCCGCGTGTGTTGACGCTCAGGGCTCAGGCAACGCAAGCATCGCCCGGAGTTCAGCCAGCGCATCGGACTCGCCGCGCACGAAGAGAACGCCCGCTTGATCGCACGGAATGACCCGAATGCGCGAATGCTGTTCCGTCTGCTCGCCAGAATGACGCGCGCGGAATGCAGCCGCAACGTCGCTTGGCACGCGCGGCGCCACTGGAATCGCCACCACGGTCGCGGGCAAGCGAGGCGAGGGTTCGTCGATTGCCGACAAAAGCGCGCCCTGCGCGTCGAGCACGTGGACCGGGCCAGACAGCACGATTGCGCCGATGGTTGTTGGATCGATCGACGACATGCGCACAAGGTTCGTAGCGGCCGTCGTCAAGAGCGATGCGGCATCGGCCGTCGAGATACTTCGCAGCGGAACGACGCGTACCTCTTGATCCTGCGCGTCGATCATGCGATCAAAGCGCGCTGCCAGTTGCGCTGCCCGCTCAACCGCGCTCGGCGTGCCGCACACGACGATGCCCGCGCTGTCGGTCATCGGCGCCACGGAGAGCACGCCCTCAGCTCGCGGAGTCTTCTCGCGAAGCACCTCAACGATCCGACTTCCATTCGCACGCTCGAGAGCAAGCACTCGAATCGCGACGGTCTCCAAACCTTGACTTCGAACGATTGCGTTGACCATCTCTTCCACGATCACCGTCTCGCCCGGAGCTGCGGTCACGACCACGGCGCGATTCATGGCATCGGCTCCGATCGCCGCGATTGGGAAGCGAGTCATATCGCGGTGCATTCGGAGTGCTGCGTCGTCCCGTAGACGATCAGACATCGCGCGCACAAGTGATGCAACAATGCGCGGGTCGGCCGACGCAGGAACCGCAAACCTCGCAGTTGCAAGTGGAATCGACAAACTGAGTTCAGCCATCTGTCGCGCCAAGTCGAGTGTCTGCGCAACAGCCTCTGGCTCGCCGAAGCATGCGAGCGTTGCAGTCGGGCGATCGACCGTGATCGCAAGGGGAACCCGCTCTGCACGATCAACGGTTCCGCGCTGCGTCGCGCGCTCGAGCGCACGCGCAACCGTCTCGGTCTCGCTGACACCAAGTCCGAGCTCAGCCACGCCCATCATGCGGCTGGTGGAAGCCGACGTGGGTGCGCTCGGACCCGCGACCGCGCGCGTGAGCATCGACTCGATCACCGTGCGCTGTGCGTCGGTCGAACGAACAAGGACGCCATTCCGCGCCGTTTGGCGCCGCACGGTTGGAGGAGCTTCGTCGCGTTCATCCATCTCAAATCGATTTTCGATCGACTTCGCGACAAGCTCCGCCTCGCCCTCTGCAAACTCATACAAGCGAAACGTGCGTGCGGCGCGAACACCTGGCTCATGATCGAGGTCGAGCACAATCTCCTCAGCAAGATCAAGTGTCATTGGGGATCCAATGATGAGAATCGCACTCCGCCCTCGATCAACCAGAATCTGAGCGGCTGAAAACTCGCGCGACACCTGACGATCCGCCGCCACGCGTGTTTCTTCGACGGACAGCAACTGCGCAAGAATCCTCGCGACATACGCAGAGTCTCTGCGCCGAACTGAGACGACGCGCA
>JBILDS010000241.1:0-4454 GCA_044352505.1 Phycisphaerales bacterium | reverse complement strand
CGGGGTCGCGGACCACGAGGAACGGCGTCGCGCTGTAGGGACCGAGCGGCAGGTCCGCAGCGGGCGACAGACGGATGTCGACGGAGGCCTCGGCCCCCGGTGCGAGCGGCGCAAGCGACGCGGGCGAGACGAGCGACAGCCACGGCGCGTTCGACAGGAGCACATCGAGTTGGCCCGTCGGCGCAGAGCCGAGGTTGCGGATCGTCACGCTGAAGTAGCTCGTCTCGCCGACGAGCATGCTGCGTTGCACCGGAGCGGGCGTCGCCACGAGCGCTGGCTGCGGCAGCACCACCTGCACGGGCACCTGCCGCACCACCGGAGCGGTGCGGTCGGTCGTGACCGTGAAGGTGACGGGTCCGTTGGAGGCATCGTTCGCAGCGGTGATCGTGTAGTTGGCGACACGAGTCTCGTTCGGACCGAGCACCGAGCCGTCGGGCAGGAAACTCTCGACCGAGAGGCCCGGGGCCGTCGTGCTCGCCGAGAGCGCGAGTCCGCTGATCGCCACATCGCCGAGGTTGCGGATCGTGATGGTGCCGGCGACGGTCGCCGGGCCCGCGATGACCTGGGTCGACGGAAGTCCGGAGACCGCGACGCCCCAGCTCAGCGTCTCGGCGGTGAGCGTGACGGAGCGGCCACGGACGGCCGCGCCAAATCGATAGAGACCAGCCTGGTTCGGCATCGGCACGATGTCGGCCGTGAAGACGCCGCTCGCGTTCGTCGACACCTCGGCGATGATCGGGAATCCGCGCAGGTTCGTGAGGAGGGTCAGCGGGATTCCGCCGACGGGCGTGTTGGTGCCCGCGGCGAAAGTGCGGACGCGAATCGGCATCGGGTTCGGATAGGCGACTTCAGTGGCCAGCGCCTCCACGACCACATCGGCGTCCGTGACGGCGATCGAGCCGCTCGAGGTGTCGGTGTTGTCGCTTTCGCCGATGCCCGGCTCCTCGAGCACGGCGTTCGTCGCGTCCGTACGCACGATGACCCGGAACACGCCAGCCGTGTTGGGCGCGATCGCGTTGATCGTGCCCGAGTATGTGGCGCCGGGGGCGAGCGTCGAGACCCGCTGCGCGCTGCCCGACGGGAGGTCGTCCGGGCCGAGCGTGGTGTTCGTGGAGAGGAACGCGGAGTCGATCCAGTTTGCCGTGGCGGGCGCGTCGCCCGCGTTGCGCACCGTGAAGTTGATCGTGAACGGCCGTCCGACGACCACTGTCGGAGGCATGGTGACCCCGAGGACGGTGAGGTTCGGCCGCTGCGACGCCGCCACAGCGATGGTGCCCTGCAGGCGCGCGTTGTCCGACTCGTCCGTCTCGACGAGCGATGCCGTCGCGTCCGCGACGACGACGAAGGAGTAATCACCTTCGAGCTCCGCGGGAATCACGAACGAGGCGTTGCGAACGACGCTCGCACCGGGCGCGAGCTGAGTCACGACGGTGTTCAGGCCGACAAGGCGGTCCGAACCGACGGTCTGGTCGGGCGAGAGCGCGATGTTCTCTCCCCAGAATCCAGAGGCCGTGCCGTTGCCGGTGTTGGAGACGGTGTACTGCACCGAGATGGTGTCGCCCGCCGTCGCAGAGGACGGCCCGCTGACCGCGGTGACGACGAGGTTGGGACGGCGGATGGTGACAGAGGCGCTTGCGCCGCAGTTGTCGCTCTCGCTCGACTCGACGACGGCATCGCGGTGGTCGGCGCAGACCCGCAGCGTGAAGGTGCTGCTTGCGAGCTGCGGAACCGCGAGCGAGCGCTCGAGGGACTTCGTCTCGCCGACTGCGATCGCGCCCGGGACGGGGAACTCCTGGAGGAGCGTGGAGACGCCGCTCGGCTCGACCGCAAAGATCGCGACATAGGTGGTGGCGGAGGTCGCCACCGTGCCGTTGTTGGTGAGCGCGACCGTGGCCGCGAAGGAGACGCCTGCGCCGACCTCTGCCGGGACCCCTGTCACGGCGGCCGCGAGGTTCGCAAGCGGCGGCCGCGACACGAGCACGGGACCGAGCACGGTCGCGTTGTTGTTCTCGCGCTGCTCGGTCACGGACGCGTTCACATCGCTCTGCACGATGAACCAATACTGGCCCTCGGGCAGCGCGTTCGACAGCGGAATCGTCCCCGTCACGGTGCGGGTGACCGATCCGCCGGCTGCGATGGGCGAGCCGCCCGTTCCGCCGAGGGCGACGGGTTGGTCGTTCGCGGATGGCGTGGCGTCTGTCGAGATCGTGACGAGGTTCGTCCACACGGTCGAGGCCGCGACGCTGCCTGTGTTCGACTCGGTGAAGGTGAATGTCGCCTGCGAGCCGAAGGTGAGCGGGCTCGTGGCGGTCGCGAGCGCTGAGGGCACGAGATCGGGCGCCGGAGTCGGGAGCAGTTCGAACGGAGCGCTGACCACGATGTTGTCGGTCTCGTTCGTCTCGGAGATCTGCGAGTTGATGTCGGAGTGCACGAGGAGGAATCGCGTCCCGCCCTCGTACGCGGTCGGCAGGGTGACGGCGGCGCTGCGGTCGTACGCCGCGCCGGTGGCGACGCTTCCAGAGAACTGCTGGAGGCGGAGCGACAGGTCGTCTGCCGACAGGACCGCGTCGGTCGAGAGGTAGAGTCCATCGGTCCACGGACCGGTGGCGGTGGCGTTGCCGCCGTTCGCAACGCGCCAGCCGATCTGGACGCTCGCGCCCGACTGCCAGGTGGACGGCATGGCGGTGATGACCGGCGCGAGGTTCGCACGCGGCGCGGGCGCGATGGCGATCTGCCCGCCGCTTGCGCCTGAGTTGTTGCCCTCTGCCGAGCCTTCCTCGACGATGTCCGTGGCATCGGCCACGACGATCGCGAAGCGCGGCGTGGCGAGTTCGGGAAGCTGGATCGTGAGCGAGTCGCTCCACGAGGCCTTCGAGGCCACGATGCCGCCGTGGAGGCGGGTGCCGACGAGCGCGTCGTCCGCGCTGAGGATCGTGTCGGTCGACAGATAGACGCGGTCGATCCACGAGGCAGGCGATGCCACTTCGCCGGTGTTGCGTCCGACCCACGAGACGAGCACCGTCTGGGTGGCGGTGCCGCTCGCGGGAATCGACACGGACTCGATCACGAGGTCGACGAGCGGAGGCTCGCCGACTGCGATCGTGGCGTCATCGACAAGCGAGTTGTTCGCCTCGCGGGCGGCTGCACCCTCGGGGATCTGGGCGTCGCTGTCGGTTGTGACCTCGAGCCGCACGCCGCCACTCAGCGCGAGAGGCAGAAGCACGGATTCGCTGTAGGTCGCGGAGGAGCCACTGGCGATCGCGCTCGTGCGGTAGAACTGTCCGAGCGTGACGGGCGGCGTGCCCGACCCGACCAGGGTTGCCCTGATGGTGTCGCGCCAGAGCCCGCTTGCGGGAATCTCGCCGTTGTTCGCGACGGTGTAGGAGAGCGAGATCGGCTGCGACGCCGTGCCCGTCGCGGGGGCGCTGATCGCCGTCACGACGAGATCGGGGCGCGGCGGATAGTTCGCGGTGGACGCTGCCGGCTGGCTGACATTGTCCGATTCGCCATCGAACTCGAACACCTGGTTCGAGTCGTCGGTGCGGACGAACACATGGAACGGCCCATCCGGCGACGGGACGGGGAACGAACGGGTGATGGTGCGGGTGGAGTTGGCGTCGAAGGGGCCGTTCGCGGTGATGAGGCCGACGGTGCTGTCGTCGGCATCGCCGAAGACGGCGTTGCGCGAGAAGACGACGCGGTCTGTCCAGGTCACGGCGGCAGCGATCGCTGTGGGACGCGCGTTCGAGAGCGTCCAGGTCACATCGACCGATGCGCCGATCGTGGCCACGGACGGCACGGAGACGAGCGTCACGGCGAGGTTCGGCGTCGGGGGCGCTGTCACGACGACGGTGCCGACCTCGAGGACATTGTTCGCCTCGTTCGACTCGAACCGCGCGCCGAGCGCGTCGACCCGCACGAAGAGGTGGTAGACGCCGTCGGCGAGCGATGTCGGCAGCGTGAAGCTCGCCGTGCGGTTGAGCGTGGCGTTCGCAGCGAACGGCGAGACGCAGTCTTGCTGGCTCGAGACGACGGTGTCGCCTGCATCGAGGACGGCGTCGGCCGAGATCAGGAGGTCGTCGCGCCAGCATCCGCCGAACGAGGCGCCTGCGCCGCTGTTCCGCGTCTTCCAGGAGACGGTCGTGGGCACGAGCTTCTGAATCGACGAGGGCGCGACCGCGTCGATGGCGACGAGGTCCGCCGCCACGACGACGACGGCACCGCTGGTGGCCGTGTTGTTCGACTCGCCCGAGGCTTCCGCCACGGTGTTCGCGGAGTCGGCCACGACCTCGACGAAGTAGACGCCCGTGATGTTCGGGAGATTCGCCGTCACGCCGCGCGCGAGGCTGGCGCCGGCCGCAAGCGTGCCGCCCGACGGATGGGTCGCGAGCGTGGCGATGAGGTTGCCGCCGGGAGCGTCGAGGAGTCGCACGGCGTCGCTCCATGCGGTCGGT
>JBILDS010000240.1:0-4506 GCA_044352505.1 Phycisphaerales bacterium | reverse complement strand
GCGGTGGATGGTCGCGAACAACTGCTGATCCTCTCTGACTTCAATGCGGAAGTGCTCGCAGGCCTGGCGTCGAACGACGCCCGCGGCCCGGCCTTGTCCGCGAAGACCGCGGGCATCGGCCGCGTGATTCCGACCCTGCTCGATCCGCACGCAGCGTGCTGGACCGACCGTCCGTCGCTGTTCGTCTGGATGCGCCCCGAGGCCGCGAGCGAGTCGTTCGCACGCGCGCTGGCGATGGAGTCCATCGACCCCGGACAGGCCCTGCGCGAGGTCGATGTCCTCGCCGACGCCGTGCTGGCCGCGAGCGCCCGCGCGCGCGCGACCTTCGTCGCGACCTTCCATCTTCCCGCATGCCATCGCGGCTACGGGATGCTCGACCACGCGGCGAACCTCGGCGTCCGCGCCCTGCTCGCCCGGATGAACGCGCGGCTTGCGGAGCGGCTCGCCGCGCGTCCGGGCATCCACCTGCTCGATGCCCCGCGCTGGTTCGAGTGCCGCGAGCCCGTGAACTCGAAGATGTGGTACCTCGCGAAGGTCCCCTACTCGAACGACGTCTTCAAGGCGGCCGTCGCCGACGTGAAGGCTGCGCTCCGCGGCCTTCGCGGCGAGGCGCGCAAGCTCGTGATCTGCGATCTCGACGACACGCTCTGGGGCGGGATCGTCGGCGACATCGGATGGGAACGACTGCGGCTCGGCGGCCACGACGCGGTCGGCGAGGCGCTCGCCGACTTCCAGCGCGGGCTGAAGGCGCTGCTCCGCCGCGGCGTGATCCTCGCGATCGTCAGCAAGAACACGGAATCGGTCGCCCTCGAGGCGATCGAGCGGCATCCCGAGATGGTGCTCCGCCGCAGCGACTTCGCGGGCTGGCGCATCAACTGGAGCGACAAGGCGCGCAACGTCGCCGAACTTCTCCGCGAGCTGAACCTCGGCCCCCAGTCGGCGGTGTTCCTCGACGACAACCCGGTCGAGCGCGCACGGGTGGCGGAGGCGCTGCCCGAGGTGCTCGTCCCCGAGTTGCCGAAGGACAAGATGCTCTACCCGGAGTTCCTTCGTCGCCTCGACTGCTTCGACGCCCCGGCGCTGAGCGACGAGGACCGCGAGCGTGCCGCGATGTACGGCGCCGAACGCGAGCGTCGCGTCGCGCTCGAGTCCGCGCAGGCTGTCGGGTCGCTCGACGATTGGCTCGAGACCATCGAGCTCAAGGTCGAGGCCGAGCCGCTCAACGAGGCAAACCGCCAGCGCACCGCGCAGCTCCTCAACAAGACCAACCAGATGAACCTGCGGACCCGCCGCATGACCGAGGTCGAGCTCTCGGACTGGGCGCATGCGCCCACGCGGCGCATGTGGACCTTCCGCGTCGCGGACAAGTTCGGCGACTCGGGGCTGACGGGCATCGCCAGCCTCGAGCTGGACCACGACACCGCGCTGGTCGCCGACTTCGTGCTGAGCTGCCGCGTGATGGGCAAGCGCGTCGAGGAGACCATCGTCCACCAGCTCGTCGAAGGGGCGCGCGCGCTTGGTGCGTCGCGGCTGGTCGCCCACTACGAACCCACGAAGAAGAACGCGCCCTGCCTCGAGTTCTGGCAACGGTCAGGCTTCGAGCGCTCGGGGGAGCGCGTCTTCACGTGGGATCTGTCGCGGCCATATCCGAAGCCGAGGGCGGTCGAGCTCCGCGTGGCAGCCGGCTGACCGCCGCGGGCCGCCGGCCGCGGCCGCAAGACCCAAGAGACCCGCATGGAAATCCGCTTCGCCACCAACGACGACCTCGCGCCGCTCATGCGCTTCATCGACAAGCATTGGGCGCGCGGGCATGTGCTCTCGACGAGCCGCAGCCTGATGGAGTGGCAGCATCGCGGCACCGATGGCCGCGACTACGACTATGTGATCGCGAGCGAGGGCGACGAACTGCTGGGCGTGCTGGGCTTCATCGCGACGAGCCGATTCGATCCCGAGCTGGCGTCGGCGCGGACGGTGTGGCTTGCGCTCTGGAAGGTGCGCGCCGATGCGCCGAACGGCACGGGCCTCCGCATGCTCACCTTCCTTTCGAAGTCCGTGCCGCATGAGGCGCTCGGCACCGTCGGCATCAACGCCGAGGTGGCGAAGCTCTACCGGGCGCTCGGCTACAGCGTCGGCTCGACGCGGCAACGGTACACGCTCCACCCAGCGCGCGACGACTTCTCGATCGTGCGCGTGCCGCCCGGAGCGCCCCGCATCGCGTCCGACTGCGACCTCGCGGACGCGCCGCGACTGCGCGCGCTCGATGCGCGCGGCCTTCGCGCGCTCGGACCGCTGTTCGCGCGGGAGTGGCCCGAGGGCGCGGTTCCGCGCAAGTCGGCCCGCTTCTTCGAGTCGCGCTACCTCGCGCACCCGTTCTACCGATACGAGGTCCATGCCGTCGAGCGCGAAGGCGAGGTCTGCGGACTGATCGCCACGCGTCTCTGCGAGGCGGCCGGCTCGCGCAGCATCCGCGTCGTCGATGGATTCCTGCCGCCCGTCGCGCTTCCCGGCCTCGCGGGCGCACTGCAGCGCCTCCTCGTCGAGCGCGATGCGGAATGCGCCGACCTCTTCGAGCATGGCCTCGACGGGTCGGCGATGGCGCGGAGCGGGCTGCTCGCGGTCGATCCCGCCGACGGCGAGACCGTGATCCCCAACTACTACGAGCCGCTCGCGCAGCGGAACGTGCGCGTCGACTTCGCCTACCGCCTTCGCGCGGGCCAGCGGCTGATCGTCTTCAAGGCGGATGCCGACCAGGATCGCCCCAACCGGATCGAGGAGCCATGCACAACCGCTGCACGATCGTGATGTACCACTATGTGCGGGAGCTTGGCGAGACGCGGTTCCCTGCCATCCGCGGCCTCACGACCTCGAGGTTCCGCGCGCAGCTCGCGTACATGCGGCGCTTCTACCGCTTCGTGACGGTCGACGACGTGATCAAGGCCTGCCACGGCGGGCACGAGCTTCCGCCCGGCGCCGCGCTCCTCACGTTCGACGACGGCTACAGCGATCACTACCTCAACGTGTTCCCCATCCTCGACGCGGAGGGAATCCAGGGGGTGTTCTTCCCGCCGGTCTGCGCCGTGCGCGATGGACGCGTGCTCGATGTCAACAAGATCCACTTCGTGCTCGCAAGCGTGCCGGCGCCGGCGGCCCTGCTGCACGAGGTGTTCGCCGAGCTCGATCGGCTCCGGGCCGAGGGCCACGCTCTGGCGCCGAACGCCGAGCTCTACGAGAGGCTCGCGCATCGCGGCGAGTTCGACCCGCCGGAGATCATCTTCATCAAGCGCCTGCTCCAGCGCGAACTGCCGCAGACGCTGCGCGCCGAGGTCGTCGATGCGCTGTTCCGCCGCCATGTCGCAGAGGACGAACGCGCGTTCGCGCGTGAGCTCTACATGAGCGAGGAGCAGCTGCGCACGATGCACCGGCACGGCATGGCGATCGGAAGCCACGGGACGGAGCACCGCTGGATGAACACGATCACGGCGGCCGAGCAGCGCGCCGAGGTCGAGTCGAGCCTCGGATTCCTCGCCGACCTCGGCGTCTCGCTCGACGAGTGGACGATGTGCTACCCGTACGGCGCGCACGACGAGTCGCTGCGAACGATCTGCGCAGGTCTCGGATGCCGTGCCGCGTTCACCACCGAGTTCGACCTGGCGCAGCTCGCGCCGCAACACGCGCTCACCCTCGCACGGCTCGACACCAACCATCTTCCCCAGGCCGCCGACGAGCCCGCCCATGCATGGACGCTGCGCGCGCTCGATCGACGGACACACGCGATGAGGAGCCTGACATGACGACCGCCTCCACGAACACGTCCTTCACCACGACCGGCGTCACGCGGACCCCGGCCGATGGAGCCGAGTCCCTGAAGAAGGAAGCGTGGGACCGCTCGTACGGCAAGGGCGACAACTACCTCTTCTATCCCCACGAGGAGGTGATCCGCTTCATGTCGCGCCACGTGCGCAAGCGCACGGGCTTGAGGAGCTTCGTCGACCGACACACGCTCGGCCGCGTCCCGCGCGTCCTCGACCTTGGATGCGGGATCGGCCGCCATGTGCGGTTCGCGGACGACCTCGGGCTTGAGGCCCATGGCATCGATCTCTCCGAGGTCGCGATCGCGGAAGCGAAGCGCATCTGTGCGGCGGAGGACCGCGCCCAACTCGCGGGGAGATTCCATCTCGGCTCGATCACCGCGATGCCGTACGAGCCGGGCTCGATCGACTTCATCGTGTCGCACGGGGTGCTCGACAGCCTTCCGTTCGCGCTGGCGAGGGAGGCGATCGCCGAATGCCGCCGCGTGATGAACCCCAAAGGGGCCTTCTACTTCGATGTCATCTCGGGCGACGACAGCGCGCATCACCCCGAGTTCGCCGGCGAGGAGATCGTGACGACCGCCCACGAGCAGGACACGGTGCAGTCGTACTTCAACTTCGCGCGTCTCGAGGAACTGCTGGCCGGGCACTTCGCGCTCGAGGAGTGCCGCCTGATCCGAAACGAAAGCGTGATCTC
>JBILDS010000239.1:0-4516 GCA_044352505.1 Phycisphaerales bacterium | reverse complement strand
GAGTACAAGGGCCGCAAGCCGCTGAAGGGCGCGCGCATCTCCGGCTCGCTCCACATGACGATCCAGACGGCCGTCCTCATCGAGACGCTCGTCGAGCTCGGCGCAGAGGTGCGCTGGGCGTCGTGCAACATCTTCTCGACGCAGGATCACGCGGCCGCTGCCGTCGCGATCGGCAAGGGTGGAACTCCGGAGAATCCGAAGGGCATCCCCGTGTTCGCGTGGAAGGGCGAGACCCTCCCCGAGTACTGGTGGTGCACCTACCAGTGCATGAACTGGTCGGACGGCCAGGGCCCGAACCTGATCCTCGATGACGGCGGCGACCTCACGCTCCTCGTCCACAAGGGCCTCGCGTTCGAGAAGGCGGGCAAGGTCCCCGCGGCGAAGCCGAGCGATGTCGAGGAGTACAAGGTCATCCTCAATCTCCTCTCCGACCTCGTCCGCGACAACAACGGCCTGTTCGCGCGCGTGGTGCCGAACATCAAGGGCGTCAGCGAGGAGACGACGACGGGCGTGCACCGCCTCTACCAGATGCAGGAGCTCGGCCAGCTCCTCTTCCCCGCGATCAATGTCAACGACGCGGTCACGAAGTCGAAGTTCGACAATCTCTACGGCTGCCGCCACTCGCTCGTCGACGGCATCATGCGCGCCACCGATGTCATGCTCGCGGGCAAGACCGCGCTCATCCTCGGCTACGGCGACGTCGGCAAGGGTTCCGCGCAGAGCCTGCGCAGCCAGGGCTGCCGCGTGAAGGTGGCCGAGGTCGACCCGATCTGCGCGCTGCAGGCGTGCATGGAGGGCTACGAGGTCGTCACGCTCGATGATGTGCTCGAGACCTGCGACATGTTCATCACCGCCACGGGCAACTGCGACATCATCACCGCAGAGCACATGAAGAAGATGAAGGACAAGGCGATCGTCGGCAACATCGGCCACTTCGACAACGAGATCGACATGCTCGGCCTCTCGAAGGTCAAGGGCGTGCGCCGCGTCAACATCAAGCCGCAGGTCGACGAGTGGGTCTTCGCGGACGGCAAGTCGATCATCATCCTCGCCGAAGGTCGCCTCCTGAACCTCGGCTGCGCGACGGGCCACCCGAGCTTCGTGATGAGCGCGAGCTTCACCAACCAGGTGATGGCGCAGATCGAGCTCTTCAAGAACTCGAAGCACTACGGCAAGACCGTCACCACGCTGCCGAAGCACCTCGACGAGAAGGTCGCGCGCCTCCACCTCGAGAAGCTCGGGGCGCGCCTGACGAAGCTGACCAAGAAGCAGGCTGAGTACATCGGCGTGCCTGCGGAAGGTCCGTACAAGCCGGATCACTACCGCTACTGAGTCTTCCGCGCTCGGCGAAGATCCCGGGCAGAAATCGAAAGACAGCATTCAAGCATCCGGCGACAACCTCGCCGGATGCTTTGCTTTTGCCACCCTTCGCCGATACCCCTGCACGTGCCGTGCACCAGTGTTGGGTTAGCTGGGTCGGGTGTCCCAGAGTTTGAGAAGTTCGATCTCGCGTTCTGGGGAAATCCCGGGTGTACGTCCCATGCCCCATGCAAAGTCGGCCGGACGTTCCGCCTTCGTCGCCTCGAAGTCGGCAATCGTGTCGCGCGCCGTCTCGGCCAGCGGTCGAAACGAAAGTCCATGTGCCAGACCCTTCGCAATCTTCGCGCGACCTGAGCCTGCAAACTCTGGCGTTTGTGGGATCCACAAAGGCAGACCCATCCACGGCTGCACGCCTTGCTCAAGCAGCCACGCCTCATCGATCCACTCGAACTCAACCGGGGTCGCAACGCTCGCCTTGATGCCGGCAAGCATCTCCTCCATCGTCCATGATCCCGCCGGCCCCGTTGCGATGTAGGTTCCGTTGTGGCCATCCTCGATCAGCCGCAACTGAAACGCGGCGAGGTCCCGCACATCGATGAACTGGACTCGTACAGCTTCTGGATCCGGCGCGCGCGGTGCGAGCACGCGTCCGCCTTTCGCGATCCGAACGGGCCAGTAGCTAAAGCGGCAACTGTCATCGCCGGGGCCAACGATAAGACCCGGCCGAACAACGCACGTTTTGCCAGGACACGCTTCCTCAGCGGCCTGTTCGCAGAGTGCCTTCAGCGGTCCATAGGTCTCACCGGTCACACCTTCAACGGTTGGGTCGGCGATTGTGCTGACAGGCGTTGACTCGTCGGGGACAATAGAATTGTCCATCCAAACAGAAACAGTCGACACAATCTGATACATCTGTGTGACAGGCGCAAGCAGCTCAGCTGAGGCTTTCGTGATGCGTGGGACATACGACGAGTTGTCGATGACAGCATCGAATCGCTCGCCGCGCGTCTGCATTTCCGCGACCATCGCCTGAAGCGATTGCAAGCCATCGCCCTTTTTGGGATCACGGTCGCCTCGCAGTTGGCGAACGGTCTTGTACTTCTCGCCTGCCAGCCGCAGAGGGTCGCTCTTCCCGCGGTTGAACGTCGTGATCGACCATCCCTTTGTCAGCGCTAGGTCGATGAGGTGTGGTCCGAGGAAACCAGTGCCGCCAAGAATGAGGATTCGCATGCGGACAGCGTATCCTTGCGTCGGGTGCGTTGTTTCGGCGTGTCAATCGCCTCGCGCCGCGGCGCGGCTCGCTGATCGACCCAGCAGCTTCGGCAGCAGATGCCTTAGGATTCCATGATGGCTCGTCGTCGTCCCGTGAACCTCCTCGCCCTCCTCGGAGGCGCCGCGCTGATCGCGATCGGGATGTACCTGAATCGCAGCGGCGACCGTGATGGTTCTCAGTCTGCGTCGGCGCCAGTGGAGCCTGACGTCACATTTGGCGCACGGCGGGTTCCATCGGGCGAGGCGCAATTCGCGCGCTTGACCGTCGCTCCGGACGTTGTCGCGCTCGGATCCGTTTCGACCTGCGGCGAGCGTCGCAGCTTTGAGGTTGCGCTTGCGAATGACGGCGACAAGCCGATTCGTGTCGACGGATGGATTTCCACCTGCGCGTGCCTTGCCCCGGCGGTGGCGCCAGGGTTCAGCATCGATCCAGGCGACGTGTACACGCTGCCGATTGCGGTCGAACCGTGGAACTTCGGTTCGCAAAGCCATCGCATCGACTTTCGAGTGTCGGGTGATGGCTTGTCGGCGAATGCCGCAGCAGCTCGCCTTCGGATTAACTTTGAGGTCGCCGGCCCGTTGCGTGCGCGGCCGCCGATCGTGATGCGACCCGACCGCGCGCGCAACTTCGCCGTCAACCTCGACCGTTCAGCGGCCGACGGCTCATTCGTCACGGAAGCGTTCGATGTCTACGGCGTCGAGCCGCGCGTGGCGCAGATTCTGCCGCCGCTTGAACCAGGGCATGGCGCGATCAACATCGACTTCGAGGCAATCGATGAGCTCGCGCAATCGTCAGACGCCTACGACAATCCTGCGTTCGAGTGGCAGGAAACCGCAGACGGCCGACGCTGGAAGTCGATCGAGTTGACCGTTCGTACGAGTCTCGACGAGTGTCAGACGATCCGAGTGCGCGTGCGAAACCGTGCGCGCTGATGGCGAGATGCCGACGATCGTTGTTGGATCGTGGAGCGTCACGCCCAGCGGCGAGGTGTTGCCCTCGCGCGTTTCGAACGAGCGAAGGCTCTACTACGGCGAGAACCCAGCTTACGCTTCAACCAGCATCGTCACCGCGTTGCCGCCGCCGAGGCAGAGCGAGCAGATGCCGCGCTTGCCGCCGGTGCGCTTCAGCTGGTGGATGAGCGTGACGAGCACGCGCGCGCCGCTCGCGCCGATCGGGTGGCCGAGCGCCACGCCGCCGCCGCAGATGTTCAGCTTCGACTCGGGGATCCCGAGCGGCTTGATGTCGACGAGCACCTGGCCCGCGAACGCCTCGTTGATCTCGAAGAGATCGATGTCGGCGACGGTGAGGCCGTTCTTCGCGAGGATCGCCTCGATGCCGAGCTTCGGCGCGAAGAAGAGCTCCTTCGGCGCGGTGCCGGCCGTGTTCGCGTCGATGATCTTCGCGAGCGGCGTCGCGCCCGTCTTCTTGAGGCCTTCCTCGCTCATCACGAGGACGGCGGCCGCGCCATCCGAGATCTGGCTCGCGTTGCCAGCGGTCGCCGTGCCATCCTTGCCGAACGCGGGCTTCAGCTTCGCGAGGCCGTCGGCCGTCGTGTCGGCGCGAATGCCCTCATCGGCGTCGACGCCGACCTTCGCCATGCACTGCTCGGCCGAAAGCGCGACGATCTCGCCCTTGAAGTGGCCGGCGGCGGTCGCCGCGGCCGCGCGCTGATGGCTCTGCGCGGCGAAGCGGTCCTGCTCCTCGCGGGAGACGCCGTGCTTCGTGGTGATGAAGTCGCACGCGCAGCCCATCGCCCACTTCTCGAACGCGCAGGTGAGGCCGTCTGCCGCCATGTGGTCCTGCATCGTGCCGGGGCCGTACTTCACGCCGTTCCTCATGTGCATCATGTGCGGTGCGAGGTCCATGTTCTCGACGCCTCCCGCGAGGACGACATGGTTGTCGCCCGCGCGGATCGACCGCGCT
>JBILDS010000043.1:0-15461 GCA_044352505.1 Phycisphaerales bacterium | reverse complement strand
GATCGAGCGAGCCGCAGTGGCCTCGCTGCGTGCGGGCGGCGCGTGGGACGCCACGATGGTGTTCTTTGATGCGATCGACACGGTTGGACATCACTTCATGCAGTTCGTGGCGCCGAAGATGGCGCACGTTTCGGAGCGCGAGCAGCGGCTCTTCGGCGGCGTGATGGACCGCGTGTACGAGTGGCACGACGCGGCGCTCGGGCGGCTGCTTGGCGTGGCCGGGGATGGCGTCACCGTCATTCTTCTCTCTGACCACGGGTTCCACAGCGACCATCTGCGGCCGAATCTCTCTGAGCTTCCGCCTGAGCGGCGCATGGAACTCGAGGCGAGCTGGCATCGGCCGCAGGGGGTGCTGGTGATGTCGGGGCCGGGCGTGAAGCGCGGCGCCGAGGTCGCGTCGCCGACGATCCTCGATGTGGCGCCGACGGCGCTTGCGCTCCTTGGGTTGCCCGCTGGCGAGGATTTCGACGGGCGCGTGCTGGCGGAGGCGATCGAGGGCGCGCCGCCTGCGCGGATTCCGTCGTGGGACGCGGTCGAGGGCGACGCGGGGCTCCATCCGGCGGATGTGCGGATGGACCCGCTCGAAGCGGCGGACGCGCTGCAGCAGCTCGTGGATCTTGGCTACATGGCGGCGCTTCCAGAGGATGTGCAGGCGCAGGTCGACCTCGTGCGGCGCGAGAGCGTCTTCAACCTCGGCGTTGCGTATTTGTCGCGGCGCCGCGCGCGTGAGGCGGTCGTGCAGTTCGAGCAGCTGGTCGCGCGGATGCCTGGCGAGCAGCGCTACGCGCTCTGCCTTGCGAACTCGCTGGTGGGAGCGGGGCGGTTCCGCGACGCGGTGGTGGCGGCCGACGGCTATCTCCTGCAGGACGCCGGCAGCATCGAGATGCAGCTGGTGCGCGCGTCGGCGCTGTCGCTTGCGGGCGATGAGCCGGGTGCGCGCGCGCAGCTTGACGCGGTGGCGCGCGCCGTCGGCAAGCGGCCCGAGATGGCGCTTTCGCTTGCGAGCGTGTACTCGGCTTGCGGTCGACATTCCGAGGCGCGCGGCCAGTTCGAGGCGGCGTGCAAGCGGAACCCGCGCGATCCGGCGGCGCATCTCGGGCTCGCACGCTCGCAGCTTGCGCTCGGCGGGTTCGAGGAGGCCGCGGGCCATGCGCTCGATGCGCTCGAGATCACGCAGGCGTTGCCTGAGGCGCACATGCTGCTGGGCGCGGCGCTCGCGTGGCACGGCGACCTTGAGAACGCGCGCAAGAGCCTCGAGTTCGCGCTGAGGTTCGAGCCGGGGCTGCTGGACGCGCATCGGTGGATGGCGCTGGTGGCGGAGAAGTGCGGCGATGCGGCGCAGGCGACGGCGTCGCGCGAGACGGTGGAGCGGCTCTCGGCGATGGTGACGGAGCGGTCGCGCGAGATGCCGTTCGGGCCGTCGGCGTTCGCGAAGCGCAACAACCTCGCTGCGACCTGACTGGTGCCTGGCACGTGCCATGCAGTGCCAGGCACTGAACGGCACGTGCCGTGCACGACGGCGACGGCGCGTAAGTATCTATTCTGCATCCATTTACAGCGGATTTTGGGCTGTGCCAGGCACGTGCCACGCAGTGCTAGGTACTGGACGGCACGTGCCGTGCGCCGGTTGGTGTGCGCCGGTTGGTGGCGTCGGCTTCGTGCGCCCGTTTGGGGAGTCCGACCGAGTCACGCACGATTTCGATGCAGCGACGGATCAACCGCCGCGGCCATCGCCGCCTCGTCGAGGTCGCCGCCGAGGAATGCGTTCATCGCCCGCGCCTGGCCCGCCGCATCGCGGATCAGCTCCGAGTGCTTCACCGTCATCACCGCAAAGTTCGGCCGCGCCGCAAGCCACGCATGTACCTGCTTCAGCTGCGCGTCGTACACCGCCATCAGCCGCTCGGGCGGCAGCGCGCCGCCGGACTTCGCGTTGCGCGCGAGCATCGTCGACTGGCTCTTCACCACCTCGCGCAGGTCGCGGTCGAGAAACACCACGCGGTACGGGCGGTCGTCGGGCAGCTCGGTGACCAGCATGTGAATCACCTTGACGACCTTGCCGCGCGCCTCGTCGAGCCACGCCTTGTCGGTCTTCAGCTGCTTCACGCGCTCGAACTCGAAGTACCCGCGCGGATTGTCTGCGTCGGCCGCGCGTAGGCCGTCGGTCATGGGCGGAATGCCGCCCGCGACGATCATCTGCATCGCCATGCTCGTTCCAGAGCGGGGGAGTCCTGAGACGATCGTGACGAAGTCGGGCATGCCAACGGTGTATCGGCATGAGTCGGGTAGTCTCTCGCGCCTATGGCCCGAAACCCGCAGCGCACGCTGGAAGTCCCCATCGATTCGCTTGAAGCCGCGCGCCTCGCTGCGCCGCTCGCGACCCGCCTCGAGCTCTGCCACGACCTCTCAAGCGAGGGCTGGACGCCGAAGGAAGACCTCATCCGCGCAGCCCGCGAGATGGTCGAAGGCACCTCCTGCACCCTCGTCGCCATGATCCGCCCCGAGTTCCCCGGCTGTCGCCGCGAACTCGATGTCGCGGCGTTCGCGACAACGCCGCACCTCCTCGACCTCGCGAAGCGCGAGATCGAGATGAGCGCCCGCGCGGGCGCCCACTCCGTCGGCTTCTCGCTGCTCACGCCCGACGGCTTCGTCGACATCGACGCGAACGCAGCGCTCATCGACTTCGCGCGCGGCTTCGGCCTCGTCGTCGCGTTCCTTCGCACCTTCGACCTCCTCGTCGACCGCGAGCGCGGCATGCGCGACCTCTCCGCGCTCGGCTTCACGCGGTTCATCACGGCGGGCGTCCTCGGCTGGGACGCGTCGGTCGCCACGCTCGGCGCGCGCGTCGAGGTCGTCCGCCGCGATGTCGAGAACGCAGCGCGCGAGGCGGCGCGTCTCGGCCGCGCGCCGATCGAAGTGATCCCCGGCGGCGGCGTGCGCGCGGCGAACGCGGCCGCGTGGCTTGCGGTTTCTCCGCATCTCCACGCGTCGTGCCGCAGCGGCGGGGTGTTCAGCCGAGAGGAGCTTGCGAGTCTCGTGGGCGTGATGGGATCCGCTTGACCGGCGTATTACAAACGTTATACTCTGGTCATGAGCGCACTCAAGGTCACATCCATCGGCAACTCGCTCGGAATCATCATTCCGAAGGACCTCGCGGTTCGGCTTCGGCTCGCGAAGGGCGATGAGCTCCATGTCGTGGAGACGCCGCGCGGAATCGAATTGACCCCATACGACCCGGCGCTAGAGGCCGAGTTGAAGGCCGGCCGCTCCATCATGAAGCGCTATCGCAGCGCGCTCAGGAAGCTCGCGAAATGAAGCGTTCGAATGATGGGCGGAAGACCAGCGCGAAGAAGACGCGGACACGGTCGGGGAAGGCGAGCCAGTCCTCCGCGGCCGCTCCGCGGTTGACCTCATTCGTCAGTCGAGCTGCCGTCGAGGCGCTTCATCGCGAGTCGCTCGCCGAGCACGGTGGACTGGACGGGATTCGCGACGAGAGGCTCTTGGAGTCTGCGCTCGCGCGATGCGTGAACCGCGCCGCGTACGAGCCGGACTCGACCATCGCGCAGCTTGCCGCGGCATTGGCCTTCGGCTTGGCAAAGAACCATCCATTCAACGACGGAAACAAGCGGATCGCATTGATCGCATCGTTCCTGTTCGTCGAGCTGAACGGATTCCGAGTCATCGCCACCGAGTCGGACGCGTACGACACGATATACGCGCTCGCCGCGGGCGAGATCGATGAGAGCCGGCTGTCGGAATGGTTCGGGCAGAACATGCGGCGAAAGCCCCGCTGACACCCCTCACTCAAACCGCAGGTGCTTCACGCTCTGCCCCGAGTCGCGCAGGTCGCGCAGCGCGTCGATGCCGAGCTCGAGGTGAAGCCCCACGAACTGCGCGGTGACGGCGCGGTCACTCTCCGCGCTCTTCACGCCCTCGGGCGTCATCGGGTTGTCCGACACGAGGAGCAGCGCGCCCTTCGAGATCCCGTTCGCGAAGCCGACCAGGAAGATCGTCGCGGTTTCCATGTCGATCGCCACGGCGCGGATCCTCCGCAGGTAGTCCTTCACGCTCTCGTCGTGCTCCCACACGCGGCGGTTCGTGGTGAACACCGTGCCGGTGAAGTAGTCGCGCCCATGCTTGATGATCGCCTCGCTCACCGCGCGCTGGAGCCGGAACGACGGCAGCGACGGCACCTCGGGCGGCATGTACTCGTTGCTCGTTCCCTCGCCGCGGATCGCCGCGATCGGCAGCACGAAGTCGCCGATCTTCGTCTTCTTGAGCCCGCCGCACTTGCCGAGGAAGAGCACGGCCTTGGGCGCAACCGCCGACAGGAGGTCCATCGTCGTCGCCGCCATCGCGCTTCCCATGCCGAACGAGAGGATCGTGATGTTCTCCGCGGTCGCGGACATCATCGGACGGTCGCGGCCGACCACGGGCACGCCGAAGCGCTCCGCGAACATCTCGACATAGTTCGAGAAGTTGACGAGCAGCACATACTGGCCGAACTCCTCGAGCTTGCGGCCCGTGTAGCGGGGGAGCCAGTCGCGGACGATGTCCTCCTTCGTCTTCATGCGCGCAGCGTACCCGTGCCCCACGGAAAGGCGGAGGATCGTCTATCCTTCCTCTCCCCCAAACGAGGAAACCATGTCTGAGGAAACCATGTCCAAGGCAACGATCAAGACAGACAAGGGCGACATGCAGGTCGAGTTCTACGACGCAGACGCCCCGAACACCGTGAAGAACTTCCGCGACCTCGCCGCGAAGGGCTACTACAACGGCCTCACCTTCCACCGCGTGATCCCGAACTTCGTGATCCAGGGCGGCTGCCCGCAGGGCACGGGCACCGGCGGCCCGGGCTACAAGATCAAGTGCGAGACCTCGGGCGGCAACCAGCGCCATGACCGCGGCGTCCTCTCGATGGCGCACGCGGGCAAGGACACGGGCGGCTCGCAGTTCTTCATCTGCCACGGCCGCGAGAACACCGCGCACCTCGACCGCATGCACACCTGCTTCGGCAAGGTCGTGCAGGGCCTCGAGGTGATCGACAAGATCAAGGCGGGCGACAAGATCGTCTCGGTCGAGCTCGCCGACTGACGGCGCGCGAAGTCCCCGGAGGCACCATGGTCTCGATCACGATCCGCTACGAGGGCGAGCTCCGCTGCATTGCGGAGCACGGCCCCTCGAAGTCCACCATCACCACCGACGCGCCCGTCGACAACCACGGGAAAGGCGAGGCCTTCTCGCCCACCGATCTCGTCGGGGCCGCGCTCGGGACCTGCATGATGACGATCATCGGCATCGTGGCCGCGCGCCACGGCCTCGATGTCCGCGGCATGACGGCGCGGACCGAGAAGGTGATGACCACGGAAGGCCCGCGCCGCATCAAGAGCCTGCGCACGGTTCTGACGCTGCCGCTTTCCGCCGACCACCCCCAGCGGGCGATGCTTGAGAACGCGGCCCACACCTGCCCCGTCCACAAGAGCCTGCACCCCGACATCGACGCCGCGATCGAATTCGTCTGGGCGGGCGCTGTCTAACGGCGTTCCGCGCGACTTTCGTCGTGCAACCCCGGTCTCACGCTGCGACCAGCATCGCGCGCGAAGTCGTCTGTACCGACTGGTGCATCTGTCCCAACTGCGCACCACGCGGTCGACAGCGTTTCCGTCTTCGCGTTTGCACCGCCCGAATCTGAAATCGATTCTCTCGGTGCGCCGGGCAAGGGTCCGGGGCGGATTCAAGAGCGCGCACGTCGAACCTGACGGGCGCATGACGGAGGCACGGAACTGCATGGAACACCGCGCATCGGCCCGATTCGACTTTGCTCGTCCGACAACGGCTGTTACCAAAGCGATCGTCATTCGTGGAAAGGGTCGATTCGCGATTCTTCGCCCGGAGACCAAGTTGCCAAGCGTGATTGCGAGCAACGTCGTGGATGGCGAGGAGAGCGCGATTCCGGTGTTTCGTCTTGGCGGAGTGCCGCGTGACGCGCGCCCCGATCTTGAGTTTGAGGCCGGAATGCAGTTTGGCGCGAGTGCCTGAAGCAGTGAACAGCTGAGAGCGCAGGAACGGCGCGTCGTCGACGACAGCACGCGCGCATCAAACCCCAACTGAGCAACTCGCGGACCAATTCGCGCGAGTCACTGAACGACGCCACGAAGGCGTCGTTTTTCGATCTCTGTCGGGTTCGCGTGCGCCGCTGATTGCAGCGCCTTCCGAACGCGAGCGCGAAGACGCCGGTTGCGGTGATCCCTCAGAAAGAACCCAGCGCTGCTTTCTCCGACAGACAATGAAGCGCACCGCTGTCGCGCGCTCCTGCTCCGCGACGCGCATGACCGGATCTTGGGGATGCCGGTCGCCTGAACGTCCTAGAAAACGTCAGTCCACAGATAGTCGGTTGAATGGGGTACATCCTTACTGATTTGACCCGGGAATCGTGACGATGAGAGAAACGGATGGTGGCGCCCGGAAGTGGGCGCGCGGCGAGAGGCATTCGAAGGATGTACGACGAATGCCAGACCCCTCGCTGAGGAGGGCACCATGTCACCCCACGGAACGGAAACGAATCGGGCGCACGCGAATCAAACGCCGGCGAGTGAGCCGCACGCCGACCACCCCCGCGCGCATCGAGGTCACTCGCACATCGTGGATATCCGCGACCAGAGCGCTCTGACGCTGCTTCATGACGGCCGCGCGCTGGCGGTGTGGGAGTTGCTGCGTCGCTATGGTCGCACCATGGGGGCAGCCGCAGTCGCGCGCAGCCTTCGCTGCACTGCGGCAGACGTCGAAGCCGCGGTCGCCCGGCTTGCAGAGCATGGAATTGTTCGGATTCACCCCGCGCGCGGTCGCCGCCGCGCGCCCGCGTACTCGTGCCTTCGGCACGATGCTGTGGTCGAGTATCGACCGAGCGATCCGGGTGACGAGCTCGCACTCGAGCAACTCCTGCCGCGCATTGCGGCGGAGGGTGCGCCGTCGGCTGCGCGTGTGCAGACGCTCGTACCAGAACAGGCGCACGATCCGCTTCATCTCCGGCGCAAACTCCGGTTGGCCACGCATCTCGATCAGCAAGATGCCGAGGAACTCCGTGGTCGTGTGGATGATCTCTTGGCGTTCGTGCGGCTTCTTGAAGCGAAGTATGTCGGCGACGATGCCCTTGATGCGGTGCACTGCAACTACAGCATCGACGTGGCGGTGCATGCAATCGAAGCCTCGCAGCCGGCGGCACCCATGGTGACATGTCGGCCACTCGGCAACTCGACCGCAGGCGACCATCCACCCGCGGGTGCAGGTGTCGGTGTCCTGTCACCACGCGAGCGCGAAGTTGCGGTCGGAATTGTCAACGGCCGCTCGCGAACCGACATTGCCGATCGACTTGGAATCACCGTGAGCACGGTGGCAACCCTCACCAAACGTCTGTACCGAAAGCTTGGCGTGCACAGCAAGTCGCAGCTCACCCATCGGCTTGTTGGACAGCGAGCGACGGCGTGAAGGCGAGCCACACGACGCATTCTCGCCGCGCGAATCGCACCGCGCACATCAGTTTGCCGTCCATGCCCCCAGCAAAATCGCGAGATCCGGCGCGCCGGTCGAGCCGTCGCCGTTCAGATCGGTTGCGCCCGCAGCGCCCCACCCACTCAGAAGCGTCGCCAAGTCGGCCGCACCAACAGCGCCGTCACAGTTGAAGTCGGCGGCCGCGCAGGACGGCGTGTAGAACGCCCGGAAATTGGTGCTGTTTCCTGCAACAAGCAGCGTGCCATCACCTGCAATCACCGGTCCGCCTTGATTGAGATTGGGCACAGAGATCGACCAACGCAGCGTGAGGTCCGGGTTGAACGAGTAGATCGTGCCGGGGAATCCGCCGTTTCCGTAATAGATTCGTCCGGCTCCGTCGACGGCAACGTGCGACTGCGTGATCGAGGCCGCCAC
Source organism: Phycisphaerales bacterium (assembly GCA_044352505.1). GTDB lineage: Bacteria > Planctomycetota > Phycisphaerae > Phycisphaerales > SM1A02 > QWPT01. Next base: position 7,541 of record JBILDS010000043.1, on the reverse strand, counting down.
CGAGTTCGCAGTCTGGTGGCGCAGCGCGCCTGTGACTTGGTCGCGCACCTCAAGTCGTCCTGAGAGGTTCAACATCACCACGCCCCCATTGGCGGTGATGCCGTGTTGGCTTCCAGCTCCGGCCAGCGTGGGCGACGTCCAAAGTTGTTGGAACCCCTTGCCCGTATCGCGGAACGCGTAGAGGAAGTCGGTTGTCTGATTCCCTTGCGTGCGCGGGTAGTAGACGAGGCCATCGGGGCCACAAAACGGCGTGTTCTGCGAGAGAAATCCCGGCATAATCGCGCTGGAGTAGAGCTTCGCGCCTGTGTCGATGTCGATGCGCGTGAGCTTCTGCCCGCCGGAGCCAACCTCATCGATGTAGATCGAGTTGCCGGCGCGAGCCGGCCCGCAGTCGCCGCTCACGCTACATGAGCGTGGCGTCGTCCACACTGTTGCGCCAGTAACCGCATCGACTCTGCGAATGGAGAGATGCGATGCGAAGATCGGATCACCGTCGTCAGCGAACACCACGCCGTCGTACGCGCCGGTCGCGACTTCATCGGTCGAGATCCACAGCACCGAACCGGTTGCCGCGTCGAGGCAATAGACGGGCGCGCTCACCGACGAGCCGTTGCCGCCGCGCCCCACGAACACGCGGCCGTTCTTCGCGCCATACACAACCGTGGTCCAGTCGCCCGAATCGAATGGGCAATCGAAGCTCCACAACACCTGTCCGGTTGAAACGCGCATGGCATAGACGGGTGAGTCGCCAGGGCCTTGCACCGGGTTTTGCGCTTGGAGTTGGCGCACCACGAAGAGCCGATCGCCTTCGACGATAGGTGTCCAACTGATGAGGCTCGTCGGCGCGCCGTTCCAACGCGAGGTGGCTGTGGTTGGCCCAAATGCCGGAACCAAGCCGTTGCGCCCTGAGCCGCCGCCGAGGTTGGACCAGTCTGCATGCGCTGGAACTGCGACGACTCCTGCGACGGAAGCAAGCAGCGCGAGCGACGCGAAACGAACGCGAGCGGCGAGCTTGTACGACGGACGCAGTGCGATTGAGTTGGTCATAGCCGCAGAATGACGGCGAAACCGACCAGATTCAAGTGCGGCGCCCGATTGTCATGGGAATCACACCGAGGGTGACCAAACTTCAAGCAGGATGCCCGCCAAAGGGCACAGGTTCTCGGCTTGGATCGTTCCGAGATGCTGCCGCGCGTTGCCCGCGGCTGGGGTGGTGAGAACCCGCACGCACTCAAGGCACGCACTCAAGGCACGCACTCAAGGCACGCACTCAAGGCGCGCACTCAAGGCACGCACTCAAGGCACGCACTCAAGGCGCGTACTTAAGGCGCGTACTTAAGGCGCGTACTTAAGGCGCGCACACGCCCCAGTTGTCGAGGAGCAACGCAACGTCTCGAGCCTCAACGGTGCCGTTGCGGTCGAGATCGGCCGAACCGCCGAGACCCCACGCGTCGAGCACAATGCCGAGGTCGACTGCGCCCACGTTACCGTCGCCGTTGAGATCGCCTGGGCACATGAGCACGCCGTCGCAATCGGGGTAGAGCGCGACGGAGTCGGTGGCGACCAGTCCGGACGAGTCGGTGACTGTGAGCGTGATGACGTACCAGAAGGTCGCATTGGGTACGCACCCGATCGGCGAGATCACAGTTTCCGCAAGGCAAGTCTGCACAGGTGGCTCCGGATGATTGTGCGTGTCGTGATGCAGCGCCGTCACCCACGAGCATGCAACGCCATCGGCACCGTCGTGGTCGTCGGCAATCTCGGCGCGCAAGACGAGCGTCGTCGAACTGCTCATTGGGTAGAGCTGCCCGTCGTTGATCGAAACAATGCGCGCGGTGGGCGGTGCGTCGTTCACGCCGATGCGGATTGACTTCGAAGCGCTTGCGCCGCCTGCATCGCGTGCAGTCACGGTTGCAGTGCGCCCCTGCGCAATCTTCGATGTATACACGTGGCTGACTACCGAACCAGCATCCATCGTGGTGCCATCACCAAAGTCCCAAGAATACGTCAGCGGAGAACCTTCTGGATCGAATGTCGCCGAAGCATCGAATTGCACGGTGAGCGGAGAGGATCCGAAGGCCGGCGTGGCAGCCAGCGACACCACCGGCGGTTGCGATCCGTTCGGCAGATAGCGATAGCGCGAAATCTGATTCCAACGCGCGACGTAGATGCACTCATTCACGGCGTCCGCGAAGACCCCAACATTGTCGGTGACACCGGTGTCAAAGATGCTGATGCCCGTGATGGCAATTCCACAACGACAACTCTCGCTCGGGTTTCCACACTCGCTCTTCTTCGCGACATCCGCAACTTGAATCCAATTGCTCACGAAGTCTGCGAACATCAACTTGCCGCGCCACGATTCCGGCCACGAAGGAAAGTCGAGAATTGGCCCGGCGAGTGCGCAGTATCCAGCGAACTGAAATCCGGTTGCGCCGCCCGCACTTCCGACCTCAACCGCGAGCGCGTTGCCAACAGCTCCGAACCCCGGCGTGCGCGAGCCAGCGGGTGGGTGGCGCCAATCGAGCGCGGGTCGATGGTGTGTAAACGTCGCAATCGACGCGGGCACGTCGGGGGTTCCGACTCCATCAAGCGCGATCCCCTCGACCCACATGGCGTCGATGTTCGGGCCATTTTGCCCCGAGGGACGAAGGCGAATCTTCCGCGCACCTGCTGCAAGCGCGACAGGCGGAGAGGTGGCCACGCGCCAATCCGTCGCTGCGCCGGTCGACGGGAAGGGCAGCGCTGCTGCAACGACCACGCCGTCGACGAGGACGTCTTGCGGCAGCGCAGCCACGTCGGGATTCGAGTAGCGGAACGCAATGGGAAACACACCACTTGCAGGAACGTTGACTGTCCACTCGATCCACGTTGGCCCTCCGGAGCGGATGTCACGGAAGCCTGAACCAGTGAAGCCGAACGCGCTTGTGACGACAGGTGCGTTGCTTGCGTTGGCATTTTCCGCTTGAAGAACGGCACAACCTCGGATGAAGCGCGCTGGCGATTGTGAATCCTGCCGCAGGAGATCGCGGAACGGGCTCGGCGCGCAGCCTGTGCTTGTGGCGTCGGGGTTCGCCAGTGCGGATGCCGAGTACTCGGGACTCAACTCAAGCCCTTCGAACACCGGCCAACCGAGGTTCTGGCCTGGACCGGTCACCACAGAGACCTCTTCCCAGGAAACCCAACCGACATCGCCAACAATGAGCGTGCCGGGATTTGCAACCACGGGGTCATGGTCACCGGTCCCCGGCACCATGGTCATGCGGTACGGGTTGCGAAGACCAAGTGCGAACACGCGACTCTTTGCCGCTCGTGGGTTTGACGCGTCAAACCACGGATTGCTCGGCACACCGTCGCCGGTCGTGGGATCGATACGCAGGATTTTTCCGCAGAGTGAATCGACCAACTGTGAACGAAACGCGCCCACGTTTTCGCGCTGGGTGATGATTCCATCGGCAAGTGCTTGGTTGACGTAGCCGTCCCACACTTGACCTCCGAGATCAACCTCAAGGTAACTCGCGGAGTCACCGGTCGAGACGAGCAGTGTGCCGTCCTGTCCGAACGCGAGCGTCCCGATTCCGTGCGATTGATGCAGGATCGGGATACCCGTCGACATCGACTCGCCAAGAAGAATGCGCCGCGAAGTTGGGATGACGGTTGAGAAGTTCGTCGAAGCGTCGAGCGTGTAGCGCGTCACGCGGCCGATCGACGCCGCGAAGTACTCGTCGACGTTTGGGTTGTACTGCGGCGTGCCTGCAAAGCGCAGATGGTGGCGGTCGACCACGTAGAGGAGATACACGTGGGGCGAGTTCGGAAAGTTCGGATCGACCGCAAGGCCGAGAAGTCCAAAGTCGCGCCACGCGCCGACTTCGCCGCGGATATCGAGCACGGGGTTCGGCAACCGCGTGCCGTCTGCGCCCATCATCCAGACTCGCCCCCCGCGCTCCCACGCAAGGAGGCGGCCGTCGGGGAGATTCGTCACCCCGACGACTTCCGAAAACGCCCCGCCAATCGTGTCGACCACAAAGCCTGCGGGTGGCGCGGCCAGCGGTGCCGCGAACGACGCGGCCGATGCGAGAAGGAGGAACACGGAGGCGAGGGCGCCGATCGGCGTCCGGTGGGCGAGACGGAGTCGACGCGGCATGCGACCACGGTAGCGGCGGGGGGCGCGCGTTCCAAGACCTTTGCGGGTGGGCGCTGTCGAATACGGGGGAGATCCTCGGTGTTGGCGGGTGGTGTGCGCCGCCCCGATGTCCCTTCGAACCCCTCCGAAACGTACGGGAGTCCTCGCGGAACCCACAAAAGCGGTGGAATCCGCGACCCCGCAGAATCGCCACTCTGCAACTCGCGGCGCTCGGACCCTAACATGGCGCCCCGATTGAGAGAGGCATTTTCCATGAACATGAACAACTTCAACTTGAATCTTCCACGTTCCGTCCGACTCCAGAGCCCATCGCCCATCGGTTTCGCTCGCGTCGCGTGCGCGTTCTCGATGCTTGGCGCGCCGTTCTTCGCTGCGCTGTGTGATGGGGTCGCTGCGGCGACGCCGGGCGATCCGCCGGCTGTGATCGCGCGCGACGTCCTCTTTGGAAATCCAGAGCGCATCTCTGCGCGCGTGAGTCCGGATGGCACGCGCGTTTCGTTCATCGCACCACTTGATGGCGTGCTGAATGTGTGGGTCGCGCCGATCGGTGACCTTGCGGCAGCGAAGCCTGTGACCAAAGACACCGATCGCGGCATCCGGCAACACACGTGGATACCGAGTGGTACGCACATTCTCTACATGCAGGATCAGAAGGGCGACGAGAACTTCCGCGTGTACTCGGTCGATCTTGCATCGGGTGCCGCGATCGACCTCACTCCGTTTGACGGGGCGCGCGGCTCGATTGCGCACATCAGCCGAGATTTCCCAGATTCTGTGGCAGTCGCTGTCAACAACCGCGATCCGCAGTACTTCGACGTTCATCTGGTGAATGCGCTCACGGGCGAGCGCAAGTTGGTGTTTGAAAACACGCGCTTTGCGCAGACGCTTGTCGATGATCGCATGCTCGTGCGCGTTGTTGCGGAGAGCAAGCCAGATGGTTCGATGGCCTATCTTGCGGTGGACGCGAGCAATGATGCGACGTCGTATCGTCCGCTTCTTGAGGTGCCATACGAGGACGCGATGTCGACCGCAATCGTGGGGATCGATCGCTCCGGACGACGTGCCTACCTCAATGATTCTCGCGGGCGCAACCTCTCGATTCTTGCATCGATTGATCTCGCGTCAGGCCAAATCGAGAAGGTGTTTGAACCGACACGTTCCGATGTTGCCGATGCACTTGTGAATCCAATTGACGGCAGCGTTGAAGCGGTGGCGAGTGAGTATCTGCGAACCGAATGGACGGTTCTCTCGCCGAAGGTCGAGAAGGACTTCGCATATCTCCGCGGACTTGATACTGGTGACTTCTTCATCACCTCGCGTTCGCTCGACGACTCGAAGTGGACGGTGTCTTTCTCGCACGATGCTGGCCCGAGCGTTTCGTATCTCTACGATCGCGCCGCAGGAATGGCGACCAAGCTGTTCACCTCGAACTCGAAGCTTGAGGGGCTCGAACTCGCTTCGATGCAGTCGATCGAAATCCCTTCACGCGATGGGTTGCAGTTGCCGTCGTATCTCACGCTCCCAACGTGGACCGACACAGACCGCGACGGAAAGCCGGAGCAGCCGCTTCCGACGGTTCTGCTTGTTCACGGAGGGCCGTGGGCGCGAGACGCCTGGGGCTACAACTCGTACCACCAGTGGCTTGCAAATCGCGGCTACGCGGTATTGTCGGTGAACTTCCGCGGCTCCACCGGCTTCGGGAAAGAGTTCGTGAACAAGGGCGATGGTCAGTGGGCCGACGCGATGCACAACGATCTTGTTGACGCGGTCGAGTGGGCGGTGACCAACAACATCGCGCAGCGAGAGAAGGTTGCGATCATGGGCGGGAGTTACGGCGGTTACGCCGCGCTTGCGGGCGTGACGTTCACGCCTGACCTCTTTGCTGCAAGCGTTGCGATCGTGAGCCCGTCGAATCTGATCACGCTGCTCGAGTCGGTGCCCGCATACTGGGCTCCGATGACGGAGATGTTTGCCAAGCGCGTGGCGGACAAGCGAACGCCGGAAGGGCGTCGCAAGCTGCGCGACATGTCGCCGCTCACGCACGTTGATGAAATCAAGAAGCCTCTTCTCGTTGGGCAAGGCGCAAACGATCCGCGCGTGAAGCGTCAAGAGAGCGATCAGATTGTGCGCGCCATGCAGGCCAAGAATCTTCCTGTGACCTACGTGCTCTTCCCAGACGAGGGGCATGGCTTTGCGAAGCCAGAGAACAATATCGCGTTCAACGCGGTGGTCGAGGCGTTCCTCGCCAAGCATCTTGGTGGTCGCGCCGAGCCGATTCGTGACGAACTGCCGAAGTCGTCTGCCATGGTGGTGAGCAAGGGCGCGCTTGATTTGCCGGTGGAAGAGACGAGTTGGGAGAAGGTCGCCGCACTCGACGCGCCGATTGCGATTCCAACCGTTTCGTACGAGTCGTTGAGCGACGCGCAGAAGCAAATGGTCGATCAATCCATGCAGCAATTGTCACAGCTTCCCGCAGAAGCGATGCCCGACGTGCTGAAGCAACTCGAGGCCGGACTGAAGGCTGCACCCGCGGAGTTCCATCCCGCGATCTTCCATCTCATCGGCAAGGTGAAGGAGCGCATGGCCGCAGATTGACGCTGTGCGCTGCGAGTGCGGATACACGCCGCACGAACTTCTCCGCTAGATTTCTCCCGCCCGCCGGCCTCCGGCGGGCGGGAGGTTTGTATGGCCGAAGCACAGGTGGCGGATACAGGTGGCGTGAGCGGTTGGGCGAGCGGCATCGTGGCATCGCGCGCATTTCGCACGGCTGTCATCGGCGCGATCGTTGCCGGATCGATCGTCGTCGGACTTGAGACGATTCCATCGGTCCGCGAGGCCGTGGGCGAACTTCTCAGTGTGATCGACAACATCGTTGTTGCAATGTTCGTGATCGAGGCGGCACTCAAGATCGTTGCGGCCGGGCGCCGACCCATGCGGTACTTCGGTGACCCGTGGAACGTCTTCGACTTCACGATCACGGTGGTGTGCCTATTGCCGCTTGATGGCCGATTTTCGCAGGTTTTGCGATTGGCGCGCGTTGCGCGAAGCCTTCGGCTTGTCAAGGCACTGCCGAGGCTACGGATGATTGTGGATGCACTTCTTCGCAGCCTTCCGAGTTTCGGCTGGATCATGCTGCTCTTGTTCTTGTTGCTCTACGTCTACAGCGTCATGGGTGTCTCGCTCTTTGGTGAGAACGATCCCGATCGCTTTGGAGCGCTCTGGAAGAGCATGCTCACGATGTTCGGCATCCTCACGCTCGAGGGTTGGGTAGACATCATGCGCGATCAGATGACAGGCATCGCAGGAGCTGATGGCGCGGAGCCGCTCCATCGCTCGCCGGTGGCGGCACCGGTGTTCTTTGTCACCTTCATTCTCGGCGGCACCATGGTGTTCTTGA
>JBILDS010000238.1:0-4583 GCA_044352505.1 Phycisphaerales bacterium | reverse complement strand
CCACAGTCAAACCTCCCTGCTGCCCTGAGGTATCGCTCGAGCCGCTCGCTGCGTCGCTTGCCGTGGATGCCACCGCGAACAACTCTGGGGCCTCGCTCCGAATCACCTCGGCCGAGCGCCACACAAGTGCACGACACGCTTCAAGCAGGCGCGAACCCTCAAGAAGTCCGGCGCTCGCCGCCGCCGACTGGAGCTTCTCAATCTGCGAAGACGTCTCTCGGTACATCGCCTCGAGCCGCACAATGAACTCGTCGTCGAGTGCAGCAACTTCCTGCTTGAGTGATGCGAGCGTCTTCGTTCCGCGCTCAGTTCCCTGAAGATTGCCAGTTTTGCTTCGAACCACGCGATCGATTGAGGTCGGATTGTCGACCGCGGGTGGAGCGTCGAAGACGCCACCTCGGCCAAGAACACGCGCGAGCACAGCATCGCTTTCGCCGGCATCGAGACCAGCGAGCATCTCCCAGCGCTCAAGATCCGCAGACTCCATCGGATCCGCCGCCGTCGAGAGCACCTCGAGCAGCACGTCCACTCCCGCACGGAACCCAGAAGCTCCCTGCAGGCGCGTGAGCGCCCAGATGTTCAGAATCGCAAGCGCGGGACTCTTCGAGCGAAACAGCGCTTCTTGCGTCGCCTCGAGTTCGCGCTCCCAATCTTCGGTTGCCGTGCGCCAGTCCGTCTCAGCCTTGCTGAGTACGTCGCTGTCGGTTGAGCTTGTGGTTGCGATCACGGCGTCGTCGCGGCCATTGAGGGATTTGATACCCGTCAAGCGCGCCCGCTCCGCCGACTCGCGATCGTCCTCTGAGAGCCGAGCCGTCTCGGCGCGCATCGCGTCGAGAATGTCATTTGCCATCCTGAGTACCGCCACCCTAGCGCTCCTTCCAGGCATCTGTGACGCCGTTGGCATTGCATCGCTCATCGCCGGAAGCCGGCGCGGCGCTTGTCGCAAGTCCCATCAACTTTCGCATGCGGTCAATCGCCCGCACATTCAGGCGACGAGCATACTCCTTGCTCACACCCAACTCGCCTCCGACGTCGGAGAGCGACCAACCTTCGAGCCACAGTCGACGAAGGACGTGTCGATCCTGCTCGGGAAGACGCGCCATCGCGTCGCGCATGAGTCCAAGCAGTTCTTGCCGCTCCGAAGGATTGTCGGCCGCGGCATCACCGAACACGCGTCGCGCCATCGCCAGAACGGCGGTTCGTCCAACAGCCTGCGCAGCCCAGCGAGCGTCAGTACCAGCGCGCGACGCGCCGTCCCACTCGGCATCGCCATGCGAGGCGTCCAACACCTCGCGCACCGACTCGAGGTACCCACCGACGGCGTAGCGCGACGCGTCGAACCAGCGCTTCTTGCGGGCGTGATCGAGCATCGCACCCTCAATGCGGCGATAGGCGAAGGTTGCGAGCGACGCACCCTGTGATGGGTCGTAGCGCCCCTTGCATTGCACAAGCGCGAGGTATCCCTCTGAGATCAATTCATCGATCTCAATGCGACCGTTCAGCCGCCGATGCACTTCGCGCGCAATTCCGTGCACCAAGCCAAGCAGCGAGCTGATCTGATTGTCGGAGGCAAGCGCTGCAAGCGCGATCTCCGGAAGCACGATCGCCTCAGACTCCTGGTCTTGTCGGCGATCGCTGCGACTCACGCGTGCTCTCCATTCCCAGCGATATCGCGAGCACGGAGCGTTGCCGCCAGTCGCTCAAGCCGATGTACGGACGCGTCGTGTGCAAGGATCGCCTCAGCCACATCGCCCTCAATCGCCGCAAGCTCAGACTCCGCGCGAAGTGTTGGAAACGAGCGTTCAAGGATCGTGCGCACAACCGCTCGGACTCGCGCGGCACGTCCCGCGTCATCGGCGCGCCAACGACTCTCCGCAGGCACGCGCCGCACACCCTCGGCGAGAACCGCGAGCAACTCCTCCTCGCCGAGCGACTCGAGAAGCCCTGATGCCATCGAGTCTCGGTTGTCGGCCATACCACCGGTCTCCGGAAATGAACCCATCGGTCAGCCAACACACCAACACCACCGAGAGAGACCGACGCACCCGCCGACCACGGAGGTCGGCGGGTGCATCGCGAAACTCACTTCGAAGCAACCGGGCGATCGAGCGCCATCCAGAACTCAGCATCGAAAGCCGAGGCCGGAACCTTGAACTCAATGCCGCCCTCGAGCGCCACCGTCGTCTGCGGCCACAGTGTCTTCGACGCCGGATCACCGGCGCGGAGGCGCTCTGCGGTGGAGAGACCGAGTTCCTCGCCCAACTTCACCCAGCGGCCGATCACGCGGAGCGCATCCAACTCGGCAGCGTTGCCGGCCGAACGAGCCCGATCGACCACAGCAGCGAGTGGCTCCTGCGCCGCATACGCGCTGGCGAGCGAACCTGCCGCTGCGGAGAACGCAGACGCCGACTCGCGGGACACCTTGCGGAGCGCTTCCGATGTCGCGAGCAGATCACGCACGCGCGCTCCGGAGAAGCGCTGAACCACCGACGGCAGCGGGCGCCGCCATTCGGTCGATCGACTGTTTGCCGCAACCGTCTCGCTCGCGGCGCTCGATGCGAGCGCTGCGACTTCCGCACGCCCCTGGTCACGGAACGCGACCGAGCCGGTTCCGATTTCGAGAATCTCCGAGACGTCGGGCATACGGATCTCGATGGCTCCACCAAGCAACGCTTCAAGTTGGCGTCGCTCAGAGACCGAGAGCGCAACGCCGCCTGCTTCGCGTGCGCCCCGCGTTTCTTGCGGCGCGAGCGCAGCGATGGTTGTTGCGCTGCTCGTGTTCGCGGTGCCGTCCGCGATCAGGTCGAAGAAGTTCGCCCCGTCGAAGAAGTCGGCGCCCACGATGCCGAAGCCACCCGTGAGGCTGCTCACGCCGAGATCGGCGTCGTTGAGGTTCAGCATCACGAAGTCGATGAGGTTTCCGTTGAGGTCGCCCGCTGCGTTTGGCGATGCGAAGCGCACCAGTCCTGCGCCATCGAGGATCGGGGCAACCGAGAAGCGGAAGCCTCCGAGCGAGACGAAGTCGAGGCCGGTGTCGAGCGTTCCGCCGATCGACGTGAACGAGCTGCCCGCGGGACGCGCAACCAGCACGATCTGACCCGCATTGACCTCAAAGACGCCCGTTGTGTTGACGTCGCTGAGGCGCGCAGTTCCCGCGCCGTTGTTGATGGTGAAGTTTCCAAGCACAGTGGCCTTGGTGCCCTGTGCCATGGTGAACTGGGTGGTGTTGAACACGAGGTTGCCGGAGCTCGCGAGATCGACGCCGACGTTGCTTGGGCGCGACGCAGGCGCAAGCACGAAGCGATCCGCGTTCACCACAAACAAGCCACCGGAAACCGATCCGAGTTGCGTGAAGCCGTCCTCGATGCGGAACTCGCCGAGACGCGCCGTGTTGCCGATGCCGCCGTTCAGGATCGAGCGATCACCAGCTGCGAGACGGAGTGTCTGGGCTCCGGGTGCGGCGCCGTTGATCGAACCGTTCACGCGGATGCCATGGGCGCTCCAACGCGAGTCGGCGGCGTTCAGCACGATCGGTCCGTTGAGGGTGATCGTGTCGCCCACGTCCGAACCGCCGGTGAGGTTTCCGAAGAGCCGGATGCTGCTCGCGGCGATCGAGAGATCGTCGCCAGCGGTCACGGCGCCGCCAAAGGTCGAGGTGCCGGCCGAGGTCGAGGAGATCGCGCCCGACGACTGCAGAGCGCCGGTCACCTCGAGGGTCGTGCCCGCATCGAGCGTCAGGTCGCCGCCGGTCTTCGAGACGGCTCCATCGATCAGCAATGCGCCGTTGTCCGCACGCACCGTCTGGCCCGCGGCGCCGTTGAAGTTGATCGCGTTGCCGTTGGCATCGAGGGTGACGTTGTTCCCCGCCACGACGTTGCCGCCGAAGGTCGAGGTGCCGCCAGAGATCGTGTCCAGCGAGCCCGCGACGTTGATCGCGCCGGTCACGGTGAGCGTGGTGCCTGCGTCAAGCAGCAGGTCGCCCGGCGGGAGCAGACCCGCACCACCGCCGCCACCGCCACCGCTGCCGGTCTTCGTGACCGCACCGTCGATCAGAACGGCGCCGTTGTCCGCGCGCACCGTCTGGGCGGCGCTGCCGTTGAAGACCACCGCGCCGCCGTTGGCGTCGATGGTGACGTCGTTCCCCGCCAGCACGTTGCCGCGGAAGGCGAAGTTGTTGGCCGCGAGGTTGATGTCATCGCCCGCGTTCACATTGCCGAGGAAGTTGGCCGAGCCGCCCGCGTTCAGGCTGAAGGTGTCGCCTGCGGTCACGTTGCCGCCGAAGTTGGCCGAACCGCTCGTGTTCACGATCACGTCGGTACCGGCCGAAGCGTTGCCGCCGATCGAGGCGCCACCGGAGGTGGTGGTCACGTTCAGCGCACCGGCAGAAGCTTGCGCCGCTCCCGAAACGGTCACGCTCGAACCTGCGAGCGACGCTGCGTTGCCGGCAGACACGCTGGCGGCGCTCAGGGCACCAGCTGCGTTCAGCGACACGTCGTTGCCCGCGTTCACCGCGCCACCGAAGGTTGCGGCACCGGCGGAGTTCACCACGACGTCGGTACCGGCCGAGGCGTTGCCGCCGATCG
>JBILDS010000042.1:0-15645 GCA_044352505.1 Phycisphaerales bacterium | reverse complement strand
ACGAACGACGCAGAGCTGATGTTCACCGTGACGGTGGTGTCATTGGCGAGATCGAGGCGGTAGAAGTCAGTGTCGCGCGACTCATCACCGGTGACGGGATCCACGAACGTGGCAAATGTGCCGCGCACGCGATCACCGAGGTTGATGGTGGCGACTTCGCCAGCCGCGTTGCAGCCGTCGTTCGTGGCATCGCCGCAAGCCTCAGCTTCGTTGCTGGTGCTCGTCGGAAGCTGGCACGGCTCCGGCATATCGATGTTGAGCGTGGCAACGCCGGGAACGTCGAACGTCGCGAGACGAACAAGGTACCAGTTGCCCTGGGAGACAGACACCGAAAGATCCGACGGGAAGATGGCGGTACCAGACGAGTTGCACTCAGCTGGGCCGTCATCGTTGCAGCCAACAAGCACGCTCGCCTGATTCAACGTATTGAAGTTGAACGTCGCGGGGTTGGTTCCCATGTTGTAGACGGCCAACTTCGTGTCGTAGTTGGTCGCGTTGCAGGTGTTCACCCGCATCGTGCCGTTCGCCGTGGCCTGGACGCGCCACCAACGATCATTGAAGAAGTCGTCGTTGCCAGAGCTGCAGGTCGCACCGGGGTGCGTGGGGCCGTCGGTGTTGGCGCCAACGTTGCTCACGTTGGCGAACACTGCATCACCCGCGAAGACGGTGGCGTTGGTCGCGCAGTCGTTCGGGAACGCCGGAGCGAGGCACTGGTAGCTGAAGATGCCGCACGCGGGGCCGGCGGCGGCCACGCACGATGCATCCCACTCGATTTCGCAGCAGAGCGGGTTCGCAGCGCACACAGCCGTGCAGCACACAGCGTCATCGCAGCCCGGGGTCGGGTGGACTTCGCCGCAGCTTCCCGCGGCGGGGCAACCTGCGCCCGCTGGGGTGAAGGTGACCAACATGGAGGCGGCACCGAACTCGACGCCGTTCCAACCACCAACGCGCACGTAATAGGTCGTGCCTCCGACCACGCCAAAGCCGGTGATCTTCGAGAAGAAGTTCTGGCATGAGGGGTCAGCCGGAGATGCGTCGCCGTTGCAGGCGACCTGGGTGAGCGCACCACACGCTCCCGAGTAGAGCACCATTGACGTGTCGAAGCCGCCTGCAAGGCAGGTGCTGAGGTCAATCGAACCACTCGCCGTGGGCGTGTACTTGAACCACACGTCCCGGTTGCCAGTGCCCCAGTCGAGGAAGCTGCCGGCACACAGCGTGTCGGTTGGAGCGGGATCGGCGCTCGGGGTTGCGCTGGTCGTGTCAAATGCCGTCGGCACGCCGTCGACGAGCGTGATGGCGCCCGTACACTCGTCGTTCGCCACTTGGCCCATCGCCGTGGCCGTGAACCCCGCCGTCAGGACGGCGGTCACGAGCAGGCTCGTACCACTAAAATTCTTCATCGCATCGCTCCTAGTAATGACCCCTCCGTCGGGGCCAAGGCTGATGGCCCCACCGGTGGGGCCGAGGCTGATGGGCTGAGGTCACACGACCTCAACCGGGACTATGCAAGGTTCAGCACAACCGAACCCGCTCGACTGACCGAAGATCTGTCTGAGCCTCAGGTACGCAGGACGCACCGGGGGCGCAGAGAGACCGTTCAAATTTAGTGCGGTGATCGGACGATCCAAACGGAATCTTGGTTCGAGATGAGATTTCCCGAAAGGATGCCAACTTCGGGTTGCAAAACTCCGGTCTGGGGGGACGAGATCACTTGATATCGTCGTCCGAGAACGAATCGCTCCCGACTGAGCGTCCGAGAATGCAGACAACCTCGCGACGCGGCGCGCGAATCTTCATCCAAACCTCTCGTCCAAATCTTGACAGACAGCGAGAGGCCCGGTGGAAGACCCGGTGGAAGACCCGGTGGATTGGACTGGCCGATTGCGCGACGAGGCTTCGTCGAACACCCCAATTGGCACTGAGTGAGCAAGATGCACTGGCGAGCCGCGAATCCGTCGCCGCCATAGGCGTAGGCGTAGGCGTGGCCGTAGGCGTAGGCGTAGGCGTGGCCGCAGCCGCAGCCGTCGATTTGGCTTCGACCGCTTCAGTTGGACGGCTCAATCGACACGGTCAGGCGAAGCGACGTCAGTTGCTCGGCCACGAGTTCCGCGTGCTCTCGGTGGGTTGCGAGCACCAGCGACAGCCCCTTCTTGTGAGCCTCAACGGTGCAGCGCGTGGCCGCCGGCACGCTGAGCCGAGCGAAACGGCACAGCGACTCGATCACGAATCCGATCTCGTTCACGTCGTCGTTATGGAGCAGCACCTTCCAAGGGGGCAGCGTGTCAGTCTTCCCTGTGGTTTCAGGGCGAGCGCTCGGCGTCGCGGTTGCCGCTGCGGACGAACGCGAGGGCTCTTGGGTCGCGGATTGGCTCATTGAGGATTCTCCCGGGTGGCTCTGATGCAAGTGCGCAGTATAGGCGGGTTCGCCAACGCAGCGAAGGCTTTGCTGGCGAATTTCTGGCGAAACGTGCTGCGCGCGAGGCGGACGAACGGCTCACTGCGCGCGAAGTCGCCAATCGATCACGAGTTTCCCAAACTGTTCGCCGGCCTCGAGTCGCGCGAATGCGTCGCGCCCTTCCGCAGGAGTAAACGTGCGATCAATCGTCGGTGCGATCGCGCCGGAGCGGAAGAGCGAAACAACCTCGCGGAACTCGTGCATATCGCCCATTGTTGACCCGACGATACGAAGTTGGTTCCAGAAGATGCGCGTGAGATCGGTGGTGGCGTCGGGGCCAGTGGTGGCGCCGCACGTGGCGAACGTTCCGCCGCGTGCGAGACTCTTGATGCACGATCCGTGGATCGACTTCCCCACGCTGTCGACGCAGAGATCGACCCCGCGGCGGCCAGTGCGCTGGCGGACTTCGCGCGACCAATCTGCGCCAGTGTCGAGCACCGTGTGATGTGCCCCGAGGGCGCGCGCGCGGTCGAGCTTCCACTGGTGGCGACTGGTGACGATCGTCTCGCAGCCAAAGTGCCGGGCGATCGCAAGCGCCGCCAAGGCAACGCCGCCACCGATACCCGTGATAAGAACGACCATTCCGGCACGCAGACCGGCCTGGGTCACCATCATGCGCCACGCGGTGAGATGGGTGAGGCCGAACGCAGCAGCCGCCACCGGGTCTGCGTCGCCAATCTCGAGCACATTCGAGACAGGCGCCACGAACTTCTCCGCGAGGCAGCCCGGCCCGTGCTCGCCGATCATCGAGATATCTGGCTGAGCAGGGCGCATACCCGGAAGCTCGGGGTCTGGCTTCGGCACCGCCGCGTTCAGAAGCACCCTTCGACCGACCCACGCGGGATCGACGCCGGCCCCCACCGCTTCGATCACCCCCGCACCATCGGAACCAGAGATCGCGGGATACCGAATGTCGATTCCGGGGAGGCCGCGACCCACCCAAAGATCGAGGTGGTTGAGGGCTGATGCTTCGGTTCGAACCAACACCTCGCCCGGGGACGGGCTCGGCTCGGGATGGTCGGCGACGAAGGCGACGTTGGGAAGGACAGGAGACCCCTGCCGTTCGATTGTGAGCGCGCGCATCGGGTCGAGTGTACGGATTTGCAGCGCAAACGGGCGAGGGTCGTATGATCGCGCCTATGCCTGCGAACCTTTCCGCCATGACTTCGACGCCGCTTCCGCACCGCGCGGCACGCATCGGGAACCTCTTCGCGTGCGCGTGCGCGGTCGCGGTCGCGCTCGCCGCGGCAATCGCGCCAACTGCAGCGGCCCAAGCGGGCGCGAGCGGCTCGGCCCAGAGGGGTCCCGACCCGAAGAGCGTTGAGGTGCCCGGGCCGATCAAAGCCGAGCCTGCCGAGGTCGACTTCGGCATCATCGAGCCTGGTTCCACGGTCGCAGCCACCATTAAGCTCGTCAATCCGCTTGACCAAGACGTCAAAATCATCGCGGCCAAACCAAGCTGTACCTGCACGACCATCGACATGGTGGGCAAGATCATTCCGCGCGGCGGCTCGATCGAGATGCCCATGTCGATGAAGACTGCGCAGACGCCCGGCACGAAGACTGCGGTTGTAAACATGGCCTTCGAGGGAATCACGCAGGTTCTCGTGGTGAAGATTGAAGCGGAGACGGCGTACGCAGTGCGTGCGTCGCCAAACTTCATCGATGCGCTCAAGCCTGAGCGCATGAAGGGTGTGTTTGAACTCGTGTCAAGCGACGGTGCGCCGTTTGTTGTGACGAACGTCGACGGGCGCGCGCCGGTCACCATCGACGGTTCCGCGATGCAGCCCGCTGTGCGCCATGTGCTTCGCTACGACTTCAGCTCGCCGAGCCCGCTGTCGGGAAATGTGCTTGCAGTACCGCCATTTCTGGTGGTTGAGACGAGCCATCCGAAGTGCCCGATCATCGATCTACGAGTTCGCCACGAGACCACCAGGATCACCCCGGCGTTCGGCTTCGCCGAGTTCCGAGCGAACTGCGGCGTCATGTCTTCCAAGGGTTCTTCCGAGTTCGAACTTGAGGTGAAGCACATGGGTGCTGCGCGAATCGCGTCGGTTCAGAGCCTCAATCCGAAGGTGCGGACCGAGATCGTCTCCCAGAAGCCGGATGGCTCGTCGGTGCTGGTGACCGTGCGCGTCACCGATCTTGGGCTCCCGCCCGGGCCGTTTCTTTTCCCCTGCCGGTTCGTTGGAAACGGCAAGCAGTCGGATTTTTGGCTGTTCGGCACGGTTCGGTAGCCGGTCGAAATGGCGCTGCGCGCGCGTGAAGCCCGTTTTGCGGCTGCAACTGCTCTCCTGCGACGGTTTTCAACTTCCCCGCGCGAAGCGAATCTGCCGATTCGCGGCTGCGAAAGCGGCAGCATGATCCTCCAGGCTCCATCCACTGATGTGATCCGCATCCGTAAGTACCCGAACCGCCGTCTCTATGACACGAGCCGTTCGACGCACCTGACGCATGACGAGGTTCTGGCGATTGTTCGCCGTGGCCTCCGCGTGCAGATTTCGGATAGCCGGACCGAAACCGATATCACGAATGAAGTGTTGCTTCAGATCCTGATCGCTCGCGATCCGGCGCTTGTGGCTTCGCTTCCCACCGGTGTGTTGCTGTCGATCGCGCGTTCGACGCCCGAATCGGTGGTCGGCACAGCGGGCGGCCTGACGCAGGCGCCAACGCAGGCGACAGATCCGGCTCGCGTGGCTGCGACCGCTGCGGCTTCGGCTGCGGTTGGTCACGTCGGCGCGACGTCGATCGCTCGCGCACGCTGAGCGTTCCGCATCAACTGCTCCTACTTCGAGGCAGCGTTCGTAGGCGATCTCCTTGCGCCAGCGAGCGCTGCGTCGCTCTTTCTACGACACGACGCCTCTCTCGTGCGAGGTACGAATCGGCACGCGGCTGCGATCTCCGGCGATCGCCACAACTACACTGTCGTCATGCCGATTTCGTTCTGCACGGTCCTAGTCCTCGCGAGCGCCTCTGCGTTGGGTACGCCGCCCTCGCCCGGTGGAACGCCCCCGGAATCGACAACTTCGGCCGACACCCGCGTGGATCGCTCGAAGATCACCACGTTGCCAGCGCCCAGCGTTTCGACGGTGAGCGACTTGGTGCGGACAGATCCGCCAACTCCAATCCACCGCATTGCTGCGAGCGCTGCGCACGTGCCCACGTCGGAGGCGACCTATCTGAAGGCGCGCACCGCCATGGAGCGGGGTCTTGCCTACCTCGCGCGCGTCCAATCTTCGGACGGCGCATTTTTTGTCGGCAAAGAAGTCACCCCAACCGACATGGAGCCACGCAAACGCGCTGCAAGTGTGGCAGTGACAGCCCTTGCGGTGAAGGCGTTCGCGCAAGCTGGTGCGCTTGAGGGTGATGCGGGTTCGCGAGCGCGTGCGGCGATCATGCGCACGTTGTCCGATGAGAAGAGCCTTGCGTTGGTGACCAACGGTGGCATCGGGAACTACGTGATGAGTGCCGTTGCAAGTGGACTTGCTGCGGCGGGCGACGCCGACGCAAAGAGAGGCGCTGCGCGCGCGATCGAGTGGCTCCGCACAAACCAGTGGGACGAAGGCGAAGGTCTTGATCCAACGACCGACTGGTATGGCGGCGCTGGCTACGGCAACGGCAAGCGACCCGATCTTTCGAACACGCAGATGATGGTGGAAGCAATGCACGACGCGGGCGTTTCACCGGAC
The DNA here is from genome assembly GCA_044352505.1 of Phycisphaerales bacterium. Lineage (GTDB taxonomy): Bacteria > Planctomycetota > Phycisphaerae > Phycisphaerales > SM1A02 > QWPT01. Next base: position 9,501 of record JBILDS010000042.1, on the reverse strand, counting down.
GATCCGGCGATGCAGCGCGCGCTCGCGTTCATTGCCCGCACGCAGAACCGCAAAGCCTCGAACCCGGCTGCGTGGGCGCAGCATGGCTCCGGGGACGGCGGGTTCGTGTACTCGCCTGCGAACGGCGGCGAGAGTTTCGCCAGCGAAGATGCGGGCGAAGGACGCTACGGCGAGAAGCTCGCGTCGAAGAGTTTGCGCAGCTACGGCTCGATGACCTACGCGGGGTTCAAGAGCATGCTGTACGCCGGACTTTCGCCCGATGACCCTCGCGTAAAGGATGCACTCGGCTGGATTTCGCGGCACTTCACGTTTGCTGAAAATCCTGGCCTCGGACAGCAAGGCTACTTCTACTACGTCCACGCGATGTCCCGCGCGTTGCATGCATCGCGGCGCGGGACGATCGTTGATCCAACGGGACATGCGCGCGACTGGCGCACGGAACTCGTTGATGCAATCGTGGCGCAACAGCGAGACGACGGCTCGGTTGCCGGGGCGTCTGCTGGATTCTGGAAGAACGACACGCCGCGATGGGAAGAATCGAACGAGGATCTCGTAACGATTTACTGCGTGCTCGCGCTGCAAGAGGCGATCAAGCCGCACGTGACGACGGAATGATGCCGGCGTCGACTGCGTGAGGTTCTGGCACCAGTCGCATGCTCCACGCGGCAAGCATGGCTGTGGTTGAAAGAAGCACGGCTCCGAGCGCTTGATGCGCCGATGTTGTGAGTACTTCGTATGCCGGAATCGCTGCGTCGACGCGGATCAGCACCACAAAGAGCGCCGCAAGTCCGAGCGCGAACTGAAGCCCGATGCCATGCACAAGTGCCTTCCCGAGGATGCGCAGCGGCGCATGCTCCTTTCCTCGGCTCGATGCGAGTGCGCCAGTGATGACCGCCACGATCACCACCACAAACGCGCCAATCACGTGACCCCAGATTGGCCACGCGGGGTGCACGGCAGGATTGCCGTCGGCCGGCGGAATTTGCAGATGGCGGTAGCTTGCGCCGAGGAAGAGCTGCACGACCAAGAGCGCGAGGAGGGCAATCGGAAGCGTGCGCAGACGGCCTCCATCGCTGAGACCGATGGCGGGCTTCGCGTCTCGCCACGCGTTGCTTGTGACGCACGCGATCACGCATGCGAGCGCAAGGATCACCTGCCCGAACATGCCATGCACGATCGCAAGCAAGGTGCTTGGAGTCAGCGCGGTCGGATCGGTTTCAACGGTGATTCGACCTGTGACCCGTAGGCCGCCGAACAGACCCTGCACGCACACGAACGCGAGGAAGGCAAACGTCAGCCCGCGCACCCAGCTGCGGGTGTCTTCGCGCCAAACCACCACCGCAAGCACAAGCGCGGTTGTTCCCACGAGCATGCCGAAGAGTCGGTGCGCGTGTTCGTAGTAGATGCCGCCCTTCATTTCACTCAGCGGGTAAAGCAGCATGTTGTGGCCGAAGGAGTTTGGCCAGTCGGGAACCGCGAGACCGCTCTCAAGACCCGTGACAAGCCCACCGGTGACGAGGAGGATGAGGACGGTTGTGGCGGAGACAACGGCAAACAGGCCCGCACTTGAAGGAAGACGAATCGGGCGTGCGTTGCGGGCGAGGAGGCCGCCGATCATGGCAAGCGCGCCGCTGGCAGCGAAGAGCCCGAGCACGTAGAGCACGGGGGCGAGGCGCGAGCCCTGTTGCTCGTCGCGCAGGAAGGCGCCGATCACAAGAAGATTGGCGAAAGCAGAAACCAAGCCGACTTTCAGCGGCGATGCTCCGCCTCGGCGCGCGAGTGCCCCGAACAGGACAGGCATGGCGAGGGTGAGGATGAAGAGCGCTTCGCCGATCCAGAGACCGGGCGCAAGCATGGCGACGTATCCGATCGCCCACATAGCGACAGTGGTCGCGAAGCCGAGCGCGAGATGCACGGTGCGAATGCGCGCTGCGACGCCGACAACAAGGGCGGATCCTGCAAGGAAGAGAATCAGCAGCGTGACCAGCGGCGTGACTTCGGAAGGCGACGCGGCGGCTGCATCGGCGGCCTGGGCAAGGACAGAGGCCGGCACGCCGAGTGCGGCGTTGGAGGTGATGGGGAGCATGACGAGATTCATGATGGGTTCATGATGGGTTCATGACGAGATGCGCGATGGGATGCGCAGCGGGATGCGTGGCGGGATGCGTGGCGGAATGCGTGGCGATTCACCCTGATTCGTGCGCAATGACCGCGTACGACGTGAGGCGTATAGTAGGATTTCGACCCCGAGACGCAGATGCCGGAAACCGCGAGAAATCATGCAATCCCCACCGCGGCGACGGCCCTTGAAACGGCCGACGCGGCGGCGACCGTACTGCGGGGCGCCAGCGATGCGATCGCAGAAGATCCGCGCGGCGACCCGCCACCGCGCGCACGCGGCGTGCTTGGGGTCTGGGCCGAGCTCACGAAGGTTCGTCTGAATGCGCTTGTCCTCGGAACCACTGCTGTTGGCTATGCGCTCGGCGAAATCGGTGCGATTGATTGGGCGCGCCTTGGTTGGACCTGTGCTGGAACAGCGCTCGCGGCCGCCAGTGCGTCGCTCTTCAACCAACTGTTCGAACGGCGACGCGATGCACTCATGCACCGCACCCGAGGCCGACCGCTCCCCGCGAAGCAGATTGAGCCGATTACCGTCTTCGTCGCGGCGGTGTTGGCGGGCTACGCAGGCGCAGCGCTCCTTGGACTCAAGGTCGGGCTTCTCCCATCGGCGTTGGCGGCGCTCAATATTCTTCTGTACGCCGTGCTGTATACGCCGCTCAAGCCGCGGACGACGTTCAACACGCTCGTCGGCGCTGTGTGCGGTGCGCTTCCGCCGGTCATCGGCTGGACCGCCGCGACGGGTAGCCTGGATCCTGGCGCGTGGCTCCTCGGCGGCATCCTCTTCGTGTGGCAGATCCCCCACTTCCTAGCGCTGGCATGGATGTATCGCGAGGACTACGCGCGCGGCGGTCACGCCATGCTGCCCGTCCGCGACCACGGCGGCGAGATCACAGCGCAAGCGGTGGTGCTGACTGCTGTTCCGCTGATTCCGCTTGGGGCAAGTGCAACGCTGCTCGGCCTGGCCGGAGTTTGGAGCGCCGCAGCCGCGCTGGTACTCGGGCTCTGGTTTACGTGGCTTGCGATTGGCTTCTATCGCACGCGCGATCATGCTGGCGCGCGAAAGCTGTTCCTCGGCAGCATCACGTACCTTCCGCTCATGCTCGCGATCATGACCCTTGATCGCGGCTCGATCAATGCAGAGGCCTTTCTCCGCGGGCGGAATGAGGCGAAGGCCGTGCTTGAGACCACCTCGCCATCGAATACGCAAGCGGAGGCTATGCCATGAGCAACGCGGATCGCGACGAGAACACCAACAAGAGCGGCACCGGGAACAGCACGAGCAGCATCGACGCGCACGCCCCGGGGGAACGCACGCCTTCGCAGTCGGCTGCGCCACGTGAAGGTTCGCCAACGCTGACCTTTCGCGGCGGCGGTTGGATCATCGCGTTGTCGGGCGTCTTGATCGCGCTCCTTCTCGGTTGGAGCCTTCTTCCCGTCATCCTCGGTCACCGGCCGCTTGGTGATGGCCGCTCGGTCGAGAGTTACGGATTCGATCTCTCGACCGTTCTCATCGATCGCGCAACGCTCGTGGGCTCTGGAAATCCCCGCGGATTTCTGCCGTCCCTCGACGATCCCAAGCATCTCCGCGGAAGCGAGATGCTCGTCTACAACGAGCAGAATCGCCCGAAGTACGTGGTGCCCACCGATCGCGTGCTTGGAATCGTGATCGACGGAAAGGCGCACGCGTGGCCGCTCTCGCTGATGAACGTGCACGAAGTGGTGAACGACACCGTCGCGGGCCGCGCCGTCCTAGCCACGTATTCGCCGCTTTGCGATACGGCGATGGTGTTTGACCGCACGATCGATGGCGAAGTTCGCCACTTTGAGGTGAGCGGACTCCTCTACGACTCGAATCTCACGTTCTCGGAAAAAGGAGTACGTGCCGCAAATGCCGCTGCGTCCGGCGCCGTCGTATCCAGTGCGCAACACGCAACGAGCCTGTTCAGTCAGCTTGAGTCCCGAGCCATCGCCGGGCCTTTGGCGCGCGACGGGGTTGTGCTCGCGCCCCTCCCGAATGTCTGCATCACGTCGTGGTCTGACTGGCTCTCGCGACATCCGACAACCACGGTGACGTTGCGCGATCCGACCATGATTCGGCGCATGAAGGAGATCTCCTATGCGCACTACTTCCTCTCGAGCCACTTCCAGGCTCCATTCGAGCCGAAGCCGAACGAAGAGGAACTCGCGCAGCTCGGACTGCGACCCAAGAGTCCGCTGATTGCGATCCGATCTGATTCGGGCGGTGCGTGGACGCTCTTGGCGATTGAGCGCCTCGCGGGCTCCGGGCTCGGGCAAGATCGAACCGTGCGTCGGACAATCGATGGTGTCGAGTATCTCGTGACGATCCCAGTTGGCCCGGCCGTTGCTCGGGTGGAGCGCGCCGATGGCGCGCCGGTTGTGGCCGTACCGATTCTTGCCTTTGCAGCCACGGCGATTCTTGCGGAGCGTGATGGGGTTCGCTTCCATCAGGATTGAGGCTGCGGCCGCCTTGGATCGGATTCTGCGTGCGATGCAGCGACCGGTGAAGGGCTGACGGTCGCCGCGCCCACACAATTCAAGATTCTTTTTGGACTGTTCGTCGGTTTCTGGCGGAACGCAACGTCTTTGTCGCATGAAGGTTCGAATGGCTGCCGTGAGACTGTGATTGAGGGTCGTTCCGACGGACCTTTGCGTCTCCGAACGTCCGAACCTTCGATGGTGGGTTCGGATCTGCCAATCGCCCCGTGGCGGGGCGTCGGCGTGATGGAGGGGGCCCCATCATTCTCCGATCGCTCCTGGTGGATGGACCGCCGCCGTTTGCGCAAGCAACGGCGGTGTCCGTTTTGCGCCGCGTTTTGAAGGTCTCACATCTCTCAGTGTCACGTCTCTCAGTCTGGTGGATCCTGTGTCCTCACGGATCTCTGAACGCCGAATCGCGCGACGTCACACCCAACGGATGGATCCGAGCCACAGCGTTGCGTAGAGCACGATCCAAACACCATCGAGAAAGTGCCAGTACATGGCGGTGTAGACGATTCCACGGTGGTTCTCCGGTCGGTATCGACCGTGGATCGCTCGCCAGCACGTGATCGCCATGGGCGGCAACCCTCCAAGCACGTGCGCAGCGTGAAGCCCAGTGAGCACGTAGAAGCTCCACGCGTAGAGGTTGTCGGTGATGGTCACGTTCTGGCGTAACAGTTCCGACCACGCCACCGCCTGCATCGCGAGAAACGACACAGCAAGAACCATCGTGACCACCATGAGCCCGCCCTGGCTTGGGTCACCGCGCTTTCCGGCGTTCGCAGCGCGTTGCATGGTGACGCTTGAAATGACGAGCGCCAGCGTGCTCAAGAGCAGAAGCTTCGGCGGAGGTGGTGCGTCGAGTGGCACAAATGCGGCGCCGTTGTCGATTCGCACCACGAGATAGCCCAAGATCGACGCGATAAAGAGCACCGCGAGCACGAGGAGGAAAAGCCACATGCCAAAGCGGCCCGCTTCGAAGCGGGCCGCTGGGTCATCAAATGGGGTTTCGCGTTCCTTCAGCATGGGCCGATCCGAAGACCGGGCTGCCAAGGCAGCCGCTGCACGGTCACTTCGTTGTTACTGGTGCGTACGGCGCGTTCGCATCAAGGAACTGCTGCACCTTGACAGGATTGCCTGGGTTGATCGTTGCCTTGTACTGCCCAACATCCATCATGCAGAACACCATCATCAACACCACGAACAGAATCGAACCAACCAGAACCATGAGGTTGAAGGGGCGATCCCAGCGAAGGTGCATGAAGAAGAGCGACACGAGGGTGGCCTTCACCACAGCGATACCGATGGCGAGGTAGATGTTCGCCTCACCGAGATCGATGTAGCGCGCCGCAACCGTGATCACCGTGAGGAAGAGCAGCGCTCCGCCAGTTGCAAAGAGCGTTGAGTAGGGCACGAGGTGTCCGACGAGCGGATGCGGCTCATGTCCGTGGGAGTGGGCTGCGTGTGATGCGCTTGCCATGGTGCTGTCCTTCGGAGCGGTCCTTCTGCGCGATTGATGTGATCGCGAGACGTCAGGGCGCGCGTTAGTGGATGAGATAGAAGAGCGGGAACAGGAAGATCCACACGAGGTCGACCACGTGCCAGTAGAGGCCAACGAGATCAACCGGCGTGAAGTAACTGCTGCTGTACGCACCGCGCATGGCCATGACGAGAAGCCAGCCGATGACACCGACGCCGACAAGCACGTGAATACCGTGCAGGCCGGTCATGATGAAGTAGATCGCAAAGAATCGGTGCGTGCCCGCCGGGAGCATCGGATCGAGAAGGTGATCCTCAGTCTCTGGCTTGAGCGACGTGGGCTGCTGCGCCTTCTCAACAAGCGAGACTGGCGCGATACCGCTTGGGCCAGACTTCGGTGCCGCGATGGCGCTGCGGTCCACAGCCGGAAGCGGAACAAGCGGACCAGGGGTTGCCCCCACCGAAGGATTCGGCGCGGCAATTGCAAGCACCGGATTCTCAACCGGCGCTGGGGCGATCTTGACGAACTCTGCGTCTGCCTCGTCAACCGGCTGATAGAAGCCGATGCCCCACTTCAGATTGAGATGGAACTTGTGCGCGTACTCGAAGTACTTGATCACGAGGAACCCGATCGCTCCAGCAAGTGTGAGCGCGAGGCACGTGACCAGAAGCCCCTTCTTGTCGGTCTGCGCGGCGCGCACGCCGACAGCCATCGTGAGGCTCGAGAGAATCAGCACGCAGGTGTTGATCCCGCCAAGGATGGTGTCGAGGAAGTTGCTCGCGTATGAGAAGACCTCAGGGTTCTGGAAGCGCATGATCGCGTACATCACGAACAGCGCGCCGAAAAACAGGACTTCTGTCGCGAGGAACACCCACATACCGAGCTTGCCCGATTCAAACTGCTGGTTCGGGGTGTCGAAGTGGTGCGCGAGGAACGGGTACTTCGCGTGCTCGCCGTGGCCATGATGGTCGTCATGGCCGTGCGAGTCATGCGCATGCGGTGCGTCGGAGTTCGTGTGCGACACGGATTAGTGCCCCTTTCCTGACGTCGACGAGGTCGCCTGAGCTTCGGAGTCGACGACGTAGCCCTGCTGGGTCTCGTCCCAACGCACGGCGCTGAAGTCGTAGCAGTCGCCGACGCGCGGAGTCTTTGAGAAGTTGTCGTGCGGCGGCGGAGACGTGCACTGCCACTCAAGGCTGGCGCCGCCCCATGGATTGGCCGGCGCCTTCTTTCCTGCGAAGAGCGAGTGCAGCAGATAGATGCCGGTGATGACGAATCCAAGCGCCATGATGTACGAGCCGCCGGTCGAGATGTGGTGATACATCTTGAATGCCTCGGCCATGCCTTCGATCTGGTCGTAGGAGTAGTAGCGGCGCGGCATGCCCTGCGACCCCAGCATGAACTGGGTGAAGAAGGTCAGGTTGAACCCGACGAAGACGAGCGCGCAGGCAATCTTGCCCCAGAACTCGGAGTACATCACGCCGAACATCTTGGGCCACCAGTGGTGCAGGCCGCCGATCATGGCGATCAGCGCGGAGCCCATCATCACGTAGTGGAAGTGCGCCACGACAAAGTAGGTGTCGTGCAGGTGGATGTCGGTGGAAAGAACGGCGAGCGGGATGCCCGTGAGACCGCCGATTGTGAACAAGAAGATGAACGAGAGACCGTAGAGCATGGGGGTATTCAGCGAGATCGAACCCTTGTAGAGGGTTGCGAGCCAGTTGAACACCTTCACAGCCGACGGAATCGCCACCGAGAACGTGATTGCAGAGAAGAGCACGTTCATGAGCGCCGACTGGCCGCTTGTGAACATGTGGTGACCCCACACAAGGAAGCTGAAGATGGCGATGGCGATCGAGCTGAATGCGATGAAGCGGAAGCCGAAGATGTGGCGGTGGCTGTGCACCGAGATGATCTCGCTGATGATGCCCATGCCCGGCAGAATCATGATGTAGACGGCGGGGTGTGAGTAGAACCAGAAGAAGTGCTGGAAGAGCACCGGGTCGCCGCCCATCGACGGATCGAAGATGCCGATGTTGAAGGCGCGCTCAATCACGAGGAGCGCAAGCGTGATTCCAAGCACCGGCGTGGCAAGGATCTGGATGATCGCGGTCGCGTACACGGCCCAGAGGAAGAGCGGCATACGGAACCAAGTCATTCCCGGTGGGCGCAGTTTGTGGATGGTGACCACAAAGTTGACACCGGTGAAGATCGACGAGAAGCCGAGAATAAAGACGCCGATGAGAACTGGGATGATGCCGCCCGTTTGCGACGTGGTGCTGTAGGGCGTGTAGAACGTCCAACCGGTATCGAAGCCGCCCGCAAGGAGCGACCACACGGCGCACACAGCGCCAAGCATCCACAGGTAGAAACTGAAGAGATTCAGTCTCGGGAAGGCAACGTCCTTTGCGCCAAGCATGATGGGCAGGATGAAGTTGCCAAGCGCCGCAGGGATCGACGGGATGATGACCAAGAAGACCATGATCGCGCCGTGCAGCGTGAAGGCCTTGTTGTACTGATCGGCGGTCATCCACGCGACTTCACCTGGGAAGAGCAGCTTCGTTCGCACGAGCAGCGCCATCACGCCGCCGGCAAAGAACGAGGCAAGCACCGCCACGAGGTACATCACACCGATCCGCTTGTGATCGAGCGTGAAGAGCCAAGAAAGGAGGCCGCGCCGGAACGTGAGGTAGTTGTCGGGCGCTTCGGCTGGGATCGGGGGTCGTGCGTCGAGTGTCGTCATGGCGTCGCTCGCTAATCAATCTGGCTCTGGATCGTCGGTGGTTCGTTCCGCATCACTTCGCTGCGGCGGACGCGCCGCCGATGTACTTACCCTTCGCGTCGAATTCCTTGAGGTTCTTCATCATGTCGATGAGAACGTCGATCTCTTGGTCGCGGAGCTGGCCGCGGAATGTTGGCATCACGTTGCCGTAGCCTTGCACCACGTGCTCGCCGGGGTTCAGGATCGACGCACGCAGATACGCCTCGGGCGTTTCGTACTGCTTCCCTGGACCGATGAAGTCTTGAATCGGCTTGCCGCCGTCGACCTTGTGGACTGCACCCGGTTGGATACGCGCCCAGATGTCGCCGGAGCCGTCGTAGTTCCCCCACGAAGGCCCCGTACCGGGCGAACCGTCAAGGGTGTGGCAACTCACGCATCGGCCGACGAGCCTGGGTGCGCCGATCTTCCACAGCATGCTCGGATCATCGGGGTGCTTGAGAGCGAGCTCTTCGAGCCAGCGTCCCTGCTTCGTGACCCAGTCGGAGAACTGAACCTCTCCGAGCACGAAGACGCGCTGATTCATGCGCGAGTGATCCTTGCCGCAATACTCAGTGCAGTAGAGGCGGTGAAACTTCTCCTCGCCCGTTGCTTCGTCGGCCTGGAACCACATGGTGGTGTA
>JBILDS010000237.1:0-4638 GCA_044352505.1 Phycisphaerales bacterium | reverse complement strand
GACGCCGAGCGGCTGCCACTGCTCGTACATGCGGTGGCCCGGGCGCTCGGAGTGCATCGAGAGGCCGTAGAGCTGCCGCGCGAGGCCGACCGCGAAATCGGCGATGTCGACAGACTCCTGCACTTCGCCGAGGCCTTCGGCCTTGATCTTGCCCATCTCGAGCGAGACGAGTTCGCCGAGCGCGTCCTTCGCGTCGCGGAAGGCGTTGCCCATCTGGCGCACGATCTCGCCGCGCTTCGGCGCGGGCAGCTGCCGCCACGACGCCTGCGCCTTCACGGCGCGCGCGACGGCGCTCTCGTAGTCGGCGCGCGACTCAAGCCGCACGGCCGCGAGCGCCTCGCCCGTCGCGGGGTTGTCGCTCGTCACGGAATTCGCCGTGCCGGGCGCGCAGAGCCTGGGGTGGTTCACAAGACCGAGACGGACGAGGACGGGATGCATGTTCGAAGCCATGGGGATGCGCAGGATAGCGGCGGTCCGCGCGGGTTTCCGTATTGTTGCAAGGGGTGGAGGCGGCTATTCTCCCCCACATGGACTGGCGCAGCCGAATCACCATCCATCCCGACCGTCGGAGCGGAAAGCCTTGTATCCGTGACATGCGGATCGCTGTCGTCGATGTCCTCGAGTACCTCGCGTCCGGCATGACCGAGGCCGAGATCGTCCGTGACTTCCCGGAACTCGAGCTCGAAGACATTCGCGCCTGCCTTGCGTTCGCCGCAGAGCGCGAGCGGAACTTCTCGATCGCTCCGCCTGCTGCCTAGAGCTCTCATCAAGAGCTCTCATCAAGAGCTCTCATCAAGAGCTCTCATCAAGAGCTCTCATCAAGAGCTCTCATCAAGAACTCTCATCAAGAGCTCTGATCAAGCGAACCCGTGGCGCTGCTCATCGACCAGAACCTTCCTCGTGTGCTTGAGATTTTCCTGGAACAGGATCTCCCCGGATGCAGGCATGTGCTCTCGTTGGGCCTCGAGCGCGCAAGCGATACCGTGCTTTGGAGCGAGGCCCGGGCTCGAGGATTGGCGATCCTGACGAAGGATCTCGATTTCCGCCATCGCAGCGCAGTCCTTGGACACCCTCCAAAGGTCGTCCTCGTCAGATGCGGGAACTGCTCCACCGCGACTCTCTGCACGACCGTGGCCGGGGCAGTACCCTCGATTCGCACCTTCCTCGGCGACCCAACCGCCCCGCTGCTCGCGATCGGGTGAGTCGCGCTCGCAATCCCTATCATCCACGCCCCTATGCCACTCGACCGCAACCAGATCGCCCAGCGCGCCGCGCAGGAACTCCGCGACGGCTTCTATGTGAACCTCGGCATCGGCATGCCGACCCTCGTTGCGAACTATGTGCCCGCGGGCATGCAGGTGTGGCTCCAATCCGAGAACGGCCTCCTCGGCATGGGGCCGTTCCCAGAGGACGACGCGGTCGACCCAGACCTCATCAACGCCGGCAAGCAGACGGTGACCGGCGTGCCCGGCCACTCGTTCTTCTCGAGCGCAGACAGCTTCGCCATGATCCGCGGCGGCCACATCGACCTCGCGATCCTCGGCGCGATGGAGATCTCGCAGGAAGGCGACATCGCCAACTGGATGATTCCCGGCAAGCTCGTGAAAGGGATGGGCGGCGCCATGGATCTCGTCGCGGGCGTGAAGCGCGTGATCGTGGTCATGGAGCACGCGAACAAGAAGGGCGAGTCGAAGATCATCCCGAAGTGCACGCTGCCGCTGACGGGTCAGAAGTGCATCGACATGGTCATCACGGAATTGTGTGTTCTTGAGATGAACAAGGATCGCCGCCGCTTCGAGCTCAAGGAACTCGCGCCCGGCATCTCTGTCGAGGAAGTCCTTGCGAAGACGACCGCAGAGATCTTGGTGCCGGCGTCGGTCGGGACGGTCTCGTGCTCCTGACGGCCACATCACTCTCCAAGTCGCATGGGCTGCGCGAGCTCTTTCGCGGGGTGTCGGTGTCGATCGACGAAGGCGAGAGAATCGGCATGATCGGGCCGAACGGCGCGGGGAAATCGACGCTCCTGCGCATGCTCGCGGGGCGCGAAGAAGCAGATGCAGGCGAGATCCGCACGCCGCGCGGTACGGTCGCCGTCTATGTGCCGCAGCGCGACGAGTTCGCCGATGGCGTGACGGCGCTCAGCGCAGCGACCGACGCAGCGCTCTCCTCGGCGGGCGCGCACGGCGACCGCCACGAGGCCGAGGTCCTTGCGACCGTGATCCTCGGCAAGATCGGTTTCGACGACGCGCGCATGGACGCGCTCGCGAACACGCTTTCCGGCGGCTGGAAGAAGCGCCTGTCGGTTGCCTGCGCGCTTGCCTCCGCGGGCGGCACGCCCGACCTCCTCTACCTCGACGAGCCGACCAACCACCTCGATGTCGAGGGCCTCGCGTGGCTCGAGGACTTCCTCCTCCGCGGAAGCCACGACCTCCGCGCGCGCGCCGTGATCTTTGTGACGCACGACCGCGTGTTCCTCGAGAACTGCGCGACGCGCATCATCGAGCTCTCGCGCGCCTACCCCGAAGGCACGCTCTCGGTCGACGGCAACTACAGCGAGTTCCGCCGCCGCCGCGCCGAGTTCCTCGAGCGCCAGGCCAAGGCAGAGCAGGCACTCGCGAACACAGTGCGCGAGGACGACCGCTGGCTCGGCCGGCGCGCAAAGGCGCGCCGCACGAAGAGCGAGGCGCGTATCTCCGATAGCGCCGAACGCCGCGGCGAGCTCGCCGAGATCTCCGCGCGCAACGCCGCCGCGAACGCCGCGAGCGCGGGAATCGACTTCTCCTCGAGCGGGCGCAAGACGCGGCTGCTTCTTTCTGCGGAAGGTATCTCGAAGTCGCTCGGCGGCAAGCTCCTCTTCCAGGGGCTCGACCTCGATGTGGCGCCCGGCGAGTGCATCGGCCTGATGGGGCCGAACGGCTCTGGCAAGACGACGCTCCTGCGCGTCCTCACGGGCGAGCTCGCGCCCGACTCGGGGCGCGTGCGCCTCGCAGACCCGGCGCCGCGCACCGTGACGATGTCGCAGACGCGCGCAGAGTTCCCGAAGGGCGCGCTCCTTCAGGACGCGATCTCGCGGACGGGCGACAAGGTCCGCTTCCGCGACACCGAGATGCACATCAAGAGCTGGGCGCGGCGCTTCCTCTTCCGCGACGAGCAGCTGCTCCAGTCCGTCTCGATGCTCTCGGGCGGCGAGCTCGCGCGCGCGCATGTCGCGCGCATGATGCTCGAGACGGCGGATCTCCTCGTCCTCGACGAGCCGACGAACGACCTCGACATTCCCACGCTCGAGGTGCTCGAGGATGCGATCGAGACCTTCTCGGGCGCCACGCTGCTCGTGACGCACGACCGCGCCATGCTCGAGGCGCTCGCGACGCGCATCGTGGTGCTCGGGGCACCCGACGGGACGCCGCGCGTGGTCGCAAGCCTTACGCAGGCGCTACGCGCCCTCGCGGAATCGGAAGTTGCGGCTTCAAAGGCAAGCGCTGCGGCCGCGAGGACTACACCGGCCGCGCCCCCCGCTGCAACAACCAGCACTGCGGTCGCCGCGCCTGCGAAGAAGAAGCTCTCGTACAACGAGCAGCGCGAGTTCGACGGAATGGAGAAGGCGATCGCAGCTGCGGAGAAGAAGCACACGGATCTTGAGGCGAAACTCAACGACCCGAAGCTCGTCGCAGATCAGGCCGCATACGCGAAGGCGTGCGACGCGGCCGGTGCAGCGCAAGCCGAGATCGCGCGGCTTTACGCGCGTTGGGAAGAACTTGAGCAGAAACGCAACTGATGCCCCGATCGCGGCGCGAATCGCAGCAATCGCTCTGTCATCGCCCGCGCGCCACGCGCTCAACTTGCTCCATGTACTGCTGGATGTTCTCGCGCGGCTTCACCTGTTGGGCGCTGCGAAGAAGCGGCAGTGCTTCCGCGTACTTCCCTTGCCCCACAAGCAACTGCGCGTGGCGCACCTTCGCGTCGGACTCGAACTTCTCAAGCTTGGCCGCGCGCTCGTAGAGCATGATCGCCTTGGCAGCATCGCCCGCGCGCCCGTTGTACTGGCCGAGCAAAATGAGCGCCTCGCCGTCAAGCGGGTCAAGCGCCACGATCTCTTCCAGAATGCGCGCTTCTTCTTCACCTGAACCGCGGGCGACCGCCATGCGCGCCTTCATCTTCAGAAGATCTTTGCGCTCGCCTTCTTTGAGCTCGGCTCCATAGATGCTCTCGATTCTCCCAATCAGCGACTCTGCTTCCATAGACGCCCCGCGTCCCACAAGAACCTTCGCCGCTCGGATCGGTCGTTCGGCTGCACCGCGCGGCGTCTTCGCCATCGCGCGCTCGTAGCAACTCACCGCAATGTCGTAGAGACCTTCGTTCACGTAGATGTCGCCGAGCATGTTGAGGCTATCAACCGTGGTCTTGCCCAGGCGATCCACGATCTCGTAGTTCTGCGCGGCCTTCATGGTCTGTCCAAGACCCACAAACGCGTTCGCCTGCAACAGCCAGAGATCCGCTGCGTCGGGGGTTTCGTTGATGAGTTCGCCCGTGAGCGCTGCGGCATCTGCGAAGCGCTTCTGCTTGAAGAACGCCTTCGCAAGACCGAGCTTCCAGTCGCGCGTTGCGGGATCCAGCAGAATTGCCATGCGATACGCACTC
>JBILDS010000045.1:0-15054 GCA_044352505.1 Phycisphaerales bacterium | reverse complement strand
GCGGAAGGCGCAGCGCTGCGCGCATCGCTGACGGAACGCACGGACGCAGGCTTCGGCGCCACCTCGGAGAGAAGTCGGGAGATCGAGCGGACGCGGCCGAAGGCGCGGTGATGGCGCTTCAGCGCACGCGCAGCACCCGCACACCGAAGGCGGGGATCATGCCCGCTTCTGCTCCCCCACCGCCATCCGACACGAACAGCGTCTCCCCGCGCATGCCGACATCCGGCATCGGCTGCGCCTCGCTCGACCCGTTCAGCGCGACGACCACGCGCTCGTCGCCGAGCGTGCGCTCGAAGACCCACAGGTTGCGCGCGTCGTCGGCGACGAGCGTCTTGAACGCGCCGCGGCGCAGCGCGGGTGTGTCGTTGCGCAGCTTGATGAGCGCGCGGTACGCCTCGAGGTGCCCCGCTCGGATCCGCTCGTCGGGGTCGTCGTTCGGCGGCAGATCCGCCCACAGCATCGGCTTGCGGCAGAACGGGTCGTCGCTTCCCCACATGCCGACCTCGTCGCCGTACCAGATCATGGGCGCACCGACATAGGTCATCTGCACGGCCACCGCGAGCAGCGCGCGGCGATACGCCTCGTCGGTCGGCTTCGCGCCGTTGTACGCGGATCCAGGCCGCTCGCTGTTCGAGCGGTCGTAGCCGCGGCCCGGGTTCATGATCATCGACACGAGGCGATCGGTGTCGTGGCCCGCGAGGAGGTTCTGCATCACGAAGGTCGCCTGCTCGGGGTACGCGAGGCGCACGGCCTCGAGCCGCCGGTCGAGCTCGCTCGGCTTGATCTCGCCCGACACCCACTGCACCACGGGCATCGCGAACTGGTAATTCATCACAGCATCGAACGAGCGGCCGTCGAGCCAGCGGTCCGCGCGCTTCCAGATCTCGCCCACGATGTAGGCGTCGGGGTTCACGCCCTTCACCACCGCGCGCCACTCGCGCCAGAACTCGAGCGGAACCTCGTTCGCGACATCGAGCCGCCAGCCGTCGATCCCGTCCGACGGGTCGCCGTCGCCGTTCGGGTCCATCCAGCGCCGCGTGACGGCGAACACATGGTCGCGCACGGCGCTGCTCCTGAAGCCCGTCTCCGTCTTCGCGAACTCAGGCAGCGAACCGAACCCAGCCCAGCCGCGGTACTTGAACGGCTCGAAGCTCTCGATCGCGAACCAATCGGCGTAGGGCGACTCCTTGCCGCGCGCACGGACATCGGTGAACGCGAGGTGCGTGTCGCCGACATGGTTGAAGACACCATCGACGATCACGCGCATGCCGTTCGCCTTCAGTTCGCGCACGACCTCGAGGAACAGGCGGTCGCTCTGGTTGAAGCCCCAGGTCGACGGATCGCCGAGGTCCTCGTTCGCGCTCGACATGAGCGCGTCGCCCTTCGTGCCGAAGTTGTCGTCGATGTGGACGAAGGTCGTGGCGTCGTACTTGTGGTGGCTCGGCGCCTCGAACACGGGATTTAGGTAGATCGCGTTCACGCCGAGCGCCTTGAGATACGGAATGCGCGCGCGCAGGCCCTCGAGGTCGCCGCCGTAGTGACGGCCGAACACGGCCCACTCCCAGAAGGTCTGGCCGCCCTCGGTCTCCCACGGGCTCGTCGCGCGCCACGCGCTCGTCCACGGCCGCGTGTTCGGCGGGTCGTTCATCTCGTCGCCGTTCGCAAAGCGGTCGAGCATGATCTGGTACCAGATCGCATCGCGCGCCCAGTCGGGCGTGGCGAAACCGTCAACCACGCGCTGTTCAGTTGGCATGTCGCTCGCCGCGCGTCCGAGCACCAGCACCGAGTTGAAGCCGTCGTGGCCGTCGGGCTCGCGCGTCGGGTTCGCGGGGTCGGCGATCCACTTTCCGTCGACCACGAACTTGTAGGGGTAGCGCCCGTCCTCGAGCTCGATCGACACGCGGAAGAAGCCGTCGCCCATCCGCTCCATCGGCGTGCGCGTCGGGCTCCATCCGTTGAACTCGCCTGCGAGAAACACGGTGGATTCTGCGCGTTCGGGGCGATGGGCGAAGGTCACCTTCGTGCGGCCTGCTGTTGTCGGCTCGACCTCGATCGACTGCGGCAGCAGCGGCGCCTCGGGCGGCGTGGACGCTGACGACGCGGTGATCGAAGAGACCGCGAGAAACGCACTCGCACAGAGGATTCGCAGCGCGGCTGGGTTCATGATTCATTTATACTCGCCGCCCATGCCCGACGACCGCTCAGGCACGCCTTGGACCTTCGGTTTCGCCGTTCGCGCGGCGCTTGTTGCGGTTGCGGCGCTGCTTGTGTTCGCGGCGTTCGCACGCGTGGCCTACCGCACCGTTGTGCGGCCCGACGCGAAGTCGGGCGAGATCGTCCTCACGGTCATGCACTGGTCGGGCGAAGGCGGGCAGGAGGAAGACAAGATCGTCGAGGATTCGCTGCGCGCCTTCGAGGCCGCGAACCCCGGCGTGCGCGTGAAGCGCCTGAACCCGGGCGACGCTGGCAGCTTCTACACCAAGCTCCAGACCATGATGGCAGCGGGCGAGCCGCCTGATGTCTTCTATGTGGGCTACGAACGTGTGGCGAACTTCGCGAGCCTCGACCTCCTGCGGCCGATCGACGAGTTCGTGGAGCGCGAAGAGGCAGCGCGCGCGGCGGGCGACGCTGGCGCGCTCGACCTCGAGGCCTTCTACCCGCAGACGGTCGAGGCCTTCCGCTTCGACGGCGAGCGCGTGGGAACAGGCACGCTCTACGGCATCCCCAAGGACTTCACCACCGTCGGCTTCTACTACAACAAGGATCTCTTCCGCGCGGCGGGCCTCCCCTTCCCGACTTCCGACTGGACCTGGGACGACTACATCGCGAAGGCGCGCGCGCTCTCGAAGCTGAAGGCGAAGGACGGCGACGCGATCACGGGCAGCGAGTTCGTGACTTGGCCCGTGATGGTGCGCACCTATCTACGAACCGAGGGCGGCGAGGCGATCGACGACGCGCTCGAGAAGATCCGCATCGAGGAGCCGAACGCGATCCGCGCGCTTGAGACGCTGCGCGCGTGGCGCCACGGCGAGGAAGGCACGCTCACGAGCGGCAAGAGCAAGATCGCGACGGGGGCGAGCGTGTTCCTCGGCGGGAAGGTCGGCATGGCGGGGCCGTTCGGGCGCTGGGTGGTGCCGAGCTACCGCAGCATCCCGGCGCCTGACAAGGGCGGGTTCGAGTGGGACTTCGCGCCGCTTCCGCGCGGCTCGGCCGAGGCGAACTGCGTGCTGACGGTGAGCTGGTCGATGGCGCGCGACACGCCGCACCCCGAGGAGTCGTGGAAGCTCATCAAGTGGCTGACGAACGCAGAGAGCCAGGCCGCGAACGCGCGGCTCGGTCTGGCGATTCCGACGATGAAGGCCGTGGCGGAGAGCCCTGCGTTCCTCGACGCGACGCTGCCGCCTGCGAACAACCAAGGCTATCTCGACGCGATTCCCGAGGCGAGCGTCATCGCGTGGCCAGCCGACCCGACCTTCGAGCAGATCTTCGGGTCGACGATGGACCGCGGGCTCAAGACAGGCGACCTCACCGTTGCGCAGGCGATCGCAGAGTTCAACGACAAGTGGAAGACGCACGTGGAGTTCGTCCCGGGCGGCATGAACCCGCCGCCTGTCGCGTGGCGCGAATGGACGCTCGGCGGCATCGCGCTCGTCGGCGCGTTCGCGGCGACGATCGCGTATCTCCTGCTTCGCGCACCGAAAGGAATGAACGCCCGCCGCGAGGAGCGCGCGGGTTTCCTGCTCGCGTCGCCGTGGGTCGTCGGGTTCCTCCTGTTCATGGCGTTCCCGATCCTGCTCTCGCTCATTCTCTCGATGACGAACTGGAAGGGCATCGGCCCGCTCGCAAGCGCCGACTGGGTGGGCGCCGACAACTACGCGCAGCTTCTCGCGCGCGACACGCGCTTCCACACATCGTTCCAGGTCACGCTCTACTACGCGCTGCTCGCGGTGCCCGTCGGACAGATGCTCGCGCTCCTCGCGGCCGTCGTGATGATGCAGAAGGTGCGCGGCGTCGCGTTCTTCCGCGCGGCGTGGTACCTCCCGAGCGTCCTCGCGGGCGTCGGCGTCGCCATCCTCTGGCGCTGGATCTTCGACTCCGAGGGCGGGCTCCTGAACCGAACGCTTGAGTTCGTCGGAATCGCGGGCCCAGAGTGGTTCGGCAAGGACGCTGCTGTCTTCGGCGCGCCCGCCTTCGCGATCATGAGCTTCTGGCTCGTCGGCGGCTCGATGATGGTCTACCTCGCGGGGCTGCAGCAGATCCCGCGCGAACTCTACGAAGCGGCGGAGATCGACGGCGCAGGCCCCGTGCGGCGGTTCTTCCGCGTGACGCTGCCGATGCTGTCGCCGGTCATCCTCTTCAACCTCATCATGGCGGTGATCGGGTCGTTCCAGGTCTTCACACAGGCGTTCGTGATGACGGGCGGCGAGCCAGGCGACCTCACGCGCTTCTATGTCCTCTACCTCTACAACAAGGCGTTCGAGCTCTACGACATGGGCTACGCGAGCGCGATGGCGTGGATCTTGCTCCTGATCGTGCTCGTCCTCACGGGCATCATCCTCAAGACGAGCGCGCGCGTCGTCTACTACGAAAGCCTGCGCAAATGAAGCGTTCTCCGCTCTCGAGCGCCATCCTCTGGTTCGTGCTCATCATGGGCACGGCGGCGTTCGTCTTCCCGCTCTGGTGGATGGCGGTGGTCAGCCTCGAGACGCCCGCGCGCGCGGAGGCGGCCGTGACGGGCAGCGCGGGCATCGCGCTCTTCCCGCCCGATCCGCAGCCCGCCAACTACCTCGACGCGATCCGCGAGACGGGGAGCACGCCGTGGTGGGGCTTCATCGACGCGCTCTCGAACTCGATCGTGGTGACGCTGCTTGTCGTCGTCGGCACGGTGCTTTCGTCGAGCCTCGTCGGCTACGCGTTCGCACGCCTGCGTTTCCGCGGCAGTTCCCCGCTCTTCCTCGTCATGCTCGGCACGATGATGCTGCCCGGGCAGGTGACGATGATCCCGCTCTTCCTCCTGTTCCGCCAGTTCGGGTGGATCGACTCGATCCTGCCGCTCGTGGTGCCCGCGTTCTTCGGCAACGCGTTCTTCATCTTCATGTACCGGCAGTTCATCGCGCAAATCCCCGAGTCGCTCGTCGAGGCCGCGCGCGTCGACGGGCTCGGCCACCTTGCGATCTGGTGGAAGATCATGCTTCCGCTCTGCCGCCCCGTCACGGCGATCTGCGCCGTGTTCACCTTCATCGGCACCTGGAACGACTTCCTCGCGCCGCTCATCTACCTCCACTCCGACGAGAACGCGACGCTCGCGGTCGCGCTCAACGGCTTCAAGAACCAGTACGGCGGGCTCGAGGATGTCCATCTCCTGATGGCGCTCTCGGTGCTCACCATGCTTCCCTGCATCATTCTCTTCATCGCGGCGCAGAAGACCTTCGTCGAAGGCCTCGCGCGCGGCGCGGTGAAGGGCTGAGGACACAACGATGGCAACCGTCACGCTCACCAAGGTCGACAAGGTCTACAGCGGCGCGAACGGCGCGGAGGTGCGCGCGGTCGACGGCGTCGACCTCGCGATCCGCCACGGGGAGTTCTGCGTGCTCGTCGGCCCGTCGGGCTGCGGCAAGAGCACCACGCTGCGCATGATCGCGGGCCTCGAGGAGATCACGGCGGGCGTCCTCGAGATCGACGGCGCGCGCGTGAACGACCTCCCCGCGAAGGACCGCGACATCGCGTTCGTGTTCCAGAACTACGCGCTCTATCCGCATCTCACGGTGGGCGAGAACATCGCGTTCGGGCTCGAGACGCGACGCACGCACCGAAGCGGGCTTGTCGCCGCGCTGTCGGGCGCGGGCGGCGCGCGCGCCGCGGAGAGCGCGCAGATCGCGGCGCGCGTGGCGGAGGTGTCGAAGACGCTCGGGCTCGACACGCTGCTCCACCGCTATCCGCGCGAGCTTTCGGGCGGCCAGCGCCAGCGTGTCGCGGTCGGCCGCGCGATCGCGCGCGACCCGAAGGTCTTCCTCTTCGACGAGCCGCTGTCGAACCTCGACGCGCGCCTGCGCATCGAGACGCGCACCGAGCTGCGCATGCTGCACCGACGCCTCGGTGCCACGATCGTCTATGTGACGCACGACCAGGAGGAGGCGATGACGCTCGCCGACCGACTCGTGGTGATGCTCAGGGGAAAGGTCCAGCAGAACGCGAGCGCGCAGGAGTGCTACGACAAGCCCGCGAACCGATTTGTCGCGGGATTCATCGGCACGCCGCCGATGAACCTCGTCGACGGCCGCGTCGAGGGCGGCGAGTTCGAGGCGAACGGCGTGCGCATGCCGATCGGCCGCCTGTTGGCGCCGCGTACGTGCGCGCTGGGCGTGCGGCCCGACCGCATGAGGCTGGTGCGCCCGAACTCCGACCATTCGATCGCAGCGACCGTCGCCGCCGTCGAGCGCCTCGGCGACCGCACAGACATCGCGCTCGACAGCGCGTGGGGCCGCATGCTCGCGCGCGTGAACGCCGACGACGCAGCGCATGTCCGCGAGGCGGAGGCGGTCGGCGTCACCTTCGACAGCGCGCATGTCCACCTCTTCGCACCAGGCGCGTGCGGTGCGCGGATCTGACGCGCGAGATTCGAGCGCTCGCGCGAGTCGGCCGAATCAGGTTTCTCACGGAGGCACAGAGGAAGAGAGGAAGAGAGGAAGAGAGGAAGAGAGGAAGAGAGGAAGAGAGGAAGAGAGGAAGAGAGCCCCGGCCTCTCATGCGTTGCGCACGGCGCACGTCCGAACCGAAGACCCAACCCTCTTCTCCGTGCCTCCGTGCCTCCGTGAGAGACCTCCCCATCGAACGCAGCACGCCACGACACCACTGCGCGAGTCGTGCGCGCTGGACATTCGAGCGGTCGCCGCTGCGGCGGCTTCCTTTCGTGCTGGGGGAGCTGCCGTCACCCCCGCTCACACCCGAGTTTGCGGCACACTCGCGGGCCACCAGCGGCGCCACACGATCAGGGACATCAGCGCGCACGACGCGCCGAGTGCGAGTCCCGCGCAGATGTCGCTGAGATAGTGCGCCTCGACCGCCACGCGGGTCAGCGCGAGCGCGAAACCCAGCGGCAGAATCAATGGCGCCAAACGCGGCAGCGCCAACGCCAGAATCACAGACGCGGCGCCGGCTGTTGTCGCGTGTCCGCTCGGCATGCTGTTGTAGTCGTATCCATAGGTAAGCGGGTCGAAACCGAACTCACCTTCCGCAAACCACATCTTCGGTCGCGTCTTTCCCACCAAGAACTTCGCGGCGATCGCGATCAACCCGCTTGCGCCTACGGCAGCAAACATGGCGAACGCCCAACGCGCAAGATTGTGCTGCTTGCGCAGCGCCGCAACAGCAAACACTATCGCCGCTGGCACCAACCACCATCCCGCCTCACCAAGCTCGGTTGTCCACTGCAGCACTTGTGACCGCACCAAGTTGTTTGCACGCGCAGCCTCCGACACGGCTCTGTCAAACCACACGTGCGAGATTGGCGCAAACACAAGCGCACAGAGCACGGCAATCCATGCCGCGAATTCCGTGCTGCGTCCTGCGCTCTGATCGGTCATTTCGCAAGTGTATCGACCGTTCAACTCCAAGCGGCAAGGAGGATGGCGAGGTCTGGCGCTCCGACCACGCCGTCGCCGTTGAGATCCGCACCGCAGCCGTCACACGCGCCCCACGCCGCGAGCAAAATCGCAAGATCGCTCGCGCCCACACTGCCGTTGCCGTCGAGATCGCCAACGAGTGACTCGCATGCGTCGGGCACAAGATTCCCGTTCAGGTCGGACGCGCTCGCGGGTGCCACCACAATTGCCGTCGCACTCGGCGCATCCGCGGGGTACACGCGGAACGTGCGCTCCAGATAGCCGCTGCTGCGGTTGTAGCCGTTGATCGTCGACGCGCTCGAGCCAGCGGTTGCGAGAATCGTGCGACCGTCGCCCGCATCGCACATTGAGTGCAGTCCGTTGAGCAGATTCCCGGGTTCCACAGACCATCGACCCACGCGCGTTCCCGATGCGTCGTACCGGAAGATGCCGTTTGCTTGGCGGCTCATCACCAAGAACGATCCATCGGCGAACGCATAGAGCCCGCGCAAACCCAACTCTCCAGCAGGCGCGGTGGCGAGCACGCTTCCCGCCCCGCCAGAACCTCCACCGACTGCCCATGGATATCGCGCCATCACGCCGCCATCATGACTCACGAGTGCGTCGTGCGAACCATCCGGCTGCGTGCGGAAGACGATGTCGCGTGCATTGCCCGCAAGCGCAACATCCACGAAGGAACGCGCAAGTGTTCCATCGGCGGCAAGCAAGAGCACACGGCCATCATCAAGAAGCGCTGCGAGCAAGTCATCCGGTGCAACGGCGATGGCACGCACGGTTCTTCCGAGAGAAACCGACCATGGAGTCGCAGCGCTGTCGCGAACACGATCGAACGCGTACACGCGATCGCCAACGGCGGCGTACAACCGTCCATCGGCACCAATCGCAAGGTCGTTCGCGGGGGTCGACCCGCACTCCACGGTTCGCCGCACCACGCCCGAGCGTGGATCGAGTTCGCGTAGAAGAGTGTCACCAGAGCTCGCGACCCAGCGCGAGCGCGATCCGAGCAGCGCTGCAAAGTCGGCAATGCCGTCGCCATCGCAGTCCTCGCAGAGATCAATGCGCCCATCACGCGAGCGATCAAGCGTCATCTCTGCGTTGATCTCGACCGCGTCCGCAACGCCGTTTCCGTTGCAGTCGGGCTGACACGCATCAAGCACCATGTTGCCATCTTTGTCGAGATCAGGATCAAGCGAAATCTCGAATCGATCGGGCAAACCGTTTCCGTCACAGTCCACTTCGCAGATGTCGGGGAGTCCGTCGCCATCTGAATCCTCCAGCACACCAAGGCCAATCTCGACAGCGTCCGGAATGCCATTTGCGTTGCAATCTTGGCATGCATCAATGATTCCATCGCCATTCGTGTCGAGCGATGGGTTTGCGGCAATCGCGTCCGCGTCCATCACGCCGTCGTCATCGCAATCACTCGCAAGACACGCAGCATTCGCCATGAATTGCTTGATCGGCTCCACCGTCCCGCGATGAAAGCGAAGATCGATGTTTGAACTCGCGCCCTGCACCACGTGGCAATAGCTCATGATCGTGCCGCGCTGCACAGCCCCACTCGCACAGCCGTCGAGCCCGTAATTGTGGGTGTGAAGCGTGCCGAGATTGTGGCCGTACTCATGCGCCACCACGTTGATATCCCAGTTGCCTGGGTTCGTTTCAACCGCATCGGCGAATGAACCAATGAGATAGCCGTTCACCGAATACCCAAAACTGCCGCACGCAGCATTCAGCCACGCGACACCGCCATAGGGCAGATTCCGTCGACCAGTGAAGAGCGTGAAGAGATCTCGCGACGGCTCTTCACGCGCTGCCCAGTAGTCGCGAAACGGCCCGAGCGGATCGGGCTCATTGAACAGGTCGTCGACGTCGGTCTGGAGGCGAAGGAACGATGTCACAATGGTCGCGTTGCAGTCGCGACGATAGATCGCAGACACTGCACCCTGAAGTGCGGCGACATACTCGGTGGCCTCCTTCGCATCTTGAAAGATCGCGTAGAAATCATGGTCTGAGTCGACCGCAATCTCCACGACTTTGCGAATGCCCGCCGGAATACCAGCAACTCCAGCAACACCGCCATCGCCCCGCGTGTCACCCGCACTCTCGTGCGTCCACGCACCGCCGCAGGTTGGCACTTCCGGCGCACTCGTCCCGTTCGTGCGAACAAATCCTGCCTCGCCCGACACAAGCCCGGTTGTGTCGGCGAGCGCGCCCCGACCGCGCAAGGTGTAGTGGCCACGGCCATCACCAAGATCGATCCACGCCGCGATGCCAGTGTCACCAATCGCAACATAGCACGACGAATTGGGATATCCCTCCACACGTCCGTCAAAGTGCACAACGCCCTGCAACACAGACGAGAGTTCGGACGCACGCGAAGTCTTGCGAAGCGGCACCGTCGATGAGCCCATCAACTCAACGCGCGCATCACGCGACACAGCATAAAATCTGCGCAGCGAAAGTTGCACATCGCCGACAGTTGGCACCGGAAGCGTCCACGAAACATGTTTCGCGTTTGCGAGCGTCTCACGGGCGTTCGGTGCGAGCACGATGGAGTCGCCCGCACGAGAAAGAAGCCCGAACGCCGGCTTCGCTTCGGGTGCCGTTGCAACGAACATCGAACTGAGGACGGGCGCGCACAAGGCGCTGAGTGCCAGAGAGGACGTGGGCATTTGCGCAAGGTACTCCGCTCATGCCATAAACCGTGCAGGAACCAAACAACTTTCTCCGAGGCAGTTTCCCGCCGAAATCCAACAGACCTGCTCTCGGACGCTTGCCAGATGCCGCAACTGCGCGATACTGGGCACGTGCAGGATCGCCCCGGCTCAGTTCTCCCGAGCGCACCACGGACTCCCGTTGCCGCGCTGTGCTCGGTTCTTGCCTTCGGTTGCGCTGCCATGCTCGGCGCACGCGCCGCGTCGCTTCGCAGTGCCGAGCGTGCGCCTGAAAGCCCCACGAAGTCAATCGCGGCGACTGAAGCGTCGCACCCAGAACGTTCCGCGTGGATACCGCGGCCAACACGCGCGTTGCCCGAGAAAACGGCGCGCTTCGCAGAGCACTGGGCGTATCAGGCGATGGCGCACCCTGCACCGCCACCAGTCGCGGCGCGCGCGTGGGTTCGCAACGAAGTCGATGCATTTGTGCTCGCTCGGCTTGAGCAAGAGTCGCTGACGCCCGCCCCGGAAGCCGATCGACGGACACTATTGCGCCGTGCGTCGCTTGCGCTTGTTGGCATTCCCCCCACCGCCGACGAGGTTGACGCGTTTGAGCGCGACGCTGCGCCCGACGCCTACGAGCGGCGAATCGATGCGCTTCTCGCATCGCCCCTGTACGGCGAGCGATGGGGACGACATTGGCTTGACGTTGCGCGCTACGCAGACTCAAACGGCGTCGATGAGAACATCGCGTACGCGAATGCGTTCCGATACCGAGACTATGTGATTGACGCCTTCAACCGCGATCTCCCGTTCGACGCCTTCGTGGTGGAACAGCTCGCGGGCGACCTTCTTCCGGAGCCACAGCACCCCACGCGCGACGACGACGCCCGCACACGCTCGCGCCTTGCAGCACTGGGACTCCTTGCGCTCGGCCCAAAGATGTTGGCGGAGCCCGACAAAGAGAAAGAGCGCGTCGACGTCATCGACGAGCAGATCGACGTGGTCACGAAAGCGTTCTTGGCGCAGACGGTTTCGTGT
This sequence comes from Phycisphaerales bacterium, assembly GCA_044352505.1. Lineage (GTDB taxonomy): Bacteria > Planctomycetota > Phycisphaerae > Phycisphaerales > SM1A02 > QWPT01. The sequence continues at coordinate 3,734 of JBILDS010000045.1, read as the reverse complement.
GCCCGCTGCCACGATCACAAGTTTGATCCGATTTCACATGCTGACTACTTCGCGCTTTCCGGCGTGTTTCGCAGCGTGACCACCTTCGACAACATCGCAACCGTCGGACGGGTGGCGCAGCGACCAATGGCAACCGCAGCGGAAGTGGAGCGCACGAAAGCCTGGCGCGAACTTGCACGCGAGCTCGACGCCGCGCGCAACGCTGCGCGCGACGCACTCCGCGCGCGCGACCGCGCCGCAATGCGCGAGCGTTTCGTAGCGTCACTTGGCGATCCACGCCCCGGACGTTGGCCGCGCCTTCTTTCAGACGCAGCCGCCGCGCTGCGATCGGAATCTGCCGAACGAATTCAGTGGAACGCAGCCCGATCGGCTCGCGATGCGCATGAGCGGGCGAAGCCCGCCGAGCTTCCGTTGGCACTCGTGGTGAAAGAGACGAAGGTCGACGAAACACCGATTCACGATCGCGGCGATCACACCCAACCAACGGGTGAACCACTTCCCCGCGCGGTTCCCGCCGTACTTGAGCGCGTGATTGCTGGTCCGACGTTTCCGGCAGATGCGAGCGGGCGTCTCGAGCTGGCGCGCTGGATTGTCGACCCAGAGAATCCACTGACGGCACGCGTCATCGTCAACCGCCTCTGGACGTGGCACTTCGGGAACGGGATCGTCGACACGCCAAGCAACTTCGGCGTGCTTGGCAGCAACCCGTCCCATCCGGAACTTCTCGATTTTCTTGCGCGTCGCTTCGTGCGCGATGGGTGGAGCTTGAAGAAGTTTCATCGAATGGTCATGACAAGCGCTACCTATCGCCAAGCGAGCACGGCGAACACTCCGCTTTCCGAGATTGACTCGGGGAATCGATTGTTGTCGCGGTTCCCGCGAAGGCGCGTTGAGGCTGAAGCGATTCGCGATTCCGTGCTCGCAGTCTCTGGAGCACTCGACCCAACCATGGGCGGGAGTTTGCTCGGCGTTGCCGACCACGACTACGTCACAAACGACCAATCTGCCAACAGCGCGCGCTACGACACGAATCGGCGCACCGTGTATCTCCCAGTCATTCGCAACGCCATGTTCGGCATGTTCAGCGCATTCGACTATCCCGATTCAAGCATGCCAATCGACTGCCGCTCGAACACCGTTGTCGCACCGCAGGCGCTGTTCTTCATGAATGCGCCCTTTGTGGACCGGGCGGCGGAGCGATTGGCAACCGAGCTTTCGCGATCGCTTCCCGATCTCGATGCCCGCGTACGCGAGGCGTTTCGGCGTGCGCTTGCCCGCACACCAGACGCGCGCGAACATGAGCGCTCCCGCGACTTCCTTGCCGACCTCGAACGCTCCGGGCTCGGCAGCGACGCTGCGCTCGCGCGCCTCTGCCACGCTCTGCTTTCAACAAATGAGTTTGTGACGATGGAGTGACCACATCATGCTCTGCAACCACCGCCACAACCCCATGTCACGGCGCGAAGCACTCGCTGGTCTCTGCGCAGGTTTCGGCTCGCTCGCGCTCATGGGATTACTCGCGCGCGATGCACGTGCAACCAACGGCGTTCTCGCAGCGCCGCACTTTCGTCCGCGCGCCAAACGCGTGATCTTCCTCTTCATGCACGGAGGCCCTTCGCAAGTCGACACGTTCGACTACAAGCCGCTTCTTGCCCGCGACAACGGCAAGCCACTTCCGTTCGCGAAGCCGCGCGTCCAGTTTGCAGAAACCGGCAACCTGCTTGCAAGTCCGTGGAAGTTCCGACAGTACGGCCAGTCGGGCGCGTGGGTCAGCGACCTCTTCCCGCATGTCGCGGGCGTGGTCGACGACCTCTGCTTCATCAAGAGTCTCCATGGTTCAAACCCTGCACACGGCGGCGCACTGCTCAAGATCCACACGGGCACAGACACATTCATTCGCCCGTCGATGGGTTCGTGGGTTTCGTACGGACTCGGCACCGAGAACGCGGATCTCCCTGCGTTCATGACGATCTGCCCCACACTCGGGCACGGCGGCGTGAACAACTTCTCCAGTTCGTTCCTTCCTGCGTGGACGCATGGAACGCCCATCGGACATGCAGGAATCCCCGCGTCGCAGGCGCAAATCGAGCACATGCTTGCTGGGCTTCCACCGGAGATTCAGCGCAAGCAGCTCGACTTCCTGCAGGAACTCAACGCACGCCATATGGATCGCGTGGGCACCGATCAGGCACTCGAAGGACGCATCGCCAGCTTTGAACTTGCGTACCGCATGCAGGCCGCTGCCCCGGCGGTGATGGATCTCACGGGCGAGAGTGCCGCGATCAAGGGACTCTATGGAATCGATGAGGCAAAGACCGACAATTTCGGGCGGCAGTGCCTCTTGGCGCGCCGATTTGCAGAGGCTGGCGTGCGCTTCATCCAATGCACGCACAGTTACAAGTGGGATCAGCACGGCGACCTCAAAAATCAGCACGCCTCGAACGCAGCCGAGGTTGACAAGCCGATTGCCGGTTTGATCCGCGACCTCAAGAGCCGGGGCATGCTTGAGGACACGCTCGTTCTTTGGGGCGGCGAGTTTGGCCGTACACCGACTGCGCAGGGTGGCGACGGGCGCGACCACAACCCACACGGTTTTACCATGTTTATGGCTGGCGGCGGTGTGAAGCCCGGCTTCAGCTACGGCGAGACTGACGACTACGGCTACTACGCCGCAGTCGACAAGTGTGACGTCCACGATCTCCACGCCACGATTCTTGCGCTCATGGGAATCGACCACGAGATGCTTACGTTCCGCCACGGCGGTCGCGACCATCGCCTCACCGATGTGCACGGCAAGGTCGTCGAACAGATCTTTGCGTAGCGTTTGGCCGAGTTGACGCACTCCACACTCAACGCAACTGCGTCATGCGAATCGCTTGGGCGGTACGAGTGCGTTCGCAACCAAGATTCCGGCCGCAATCGATGCTGCAACGCCGAGCGCTGTCACGGTGGTTTCAATGCCGCCGGCCGTGTCGCTTGCGAGAACGCCCTGAACACCGCGGAATCCCAGTGATCCGGGCAAGAGAAAGCTGAGTCCTGGGAGTAAGAGCGCAAGACCTGCTGCACCGCGCCAACGCGCGTAGAGCGCCGCAGCACCCGCTACGAGAAGCGCTGCCACGAACGGCGCGAATTGCACGCCAGCAACAGAGCGACCAAACTGCGCGGCCAACCAACCAAACAAACACGCAAGGAGTACCACGGGAGCGCGAGAGAGGCGGCTTCGACAAATCAGCGCCAATCCGCCGGAAAACGAAACAATTGCGAGCGCGGTGAGCAGGTCGAGCCCACCGGTTGAACCTGCGACCGGTGCGAGCGACTCCGGCGGAACCACTCCGATTCGTTGGACGAGCGCTTGTCCGAGCGCTGCGCCGATACCAATGACCGCGAGTGTGGAGATCGCGCCGATCAACCGCGCAGATCCGCACGCAAGGTGTCGCGTAGAGAGTTCGCTCATCGCGGTCGCAAGCGCAAGACCCGGAAGAAGCGCGATCAGCCCAGCCAACGACACGATCGCAAGCGACGCAGCATGCCCCATTGTTCCGGCGAACGTGACGATGAACGCCGCTGCGACGGTTGCGATGAGTGCGCCGCCGAACTCGGCGAGAAGCTCGCGCTCACGCCGACCCCGCGCGAGGGAAAGAAGCAGCGCGACGAGCCCACCAATCGGACACGAAAGGAGCATCTCCGCAATTCCGCCGCCGAGAAAGCGCGCGGCGCCAGCGCTAAAGAGCGCG
>JBILDS010000236.1:0-4679 GCA_044352505.1 Phycisphaerales bacterium | reverse complement strand
AACCGCGCGCGACCCCGCGGATCGCTACGACTCTGTGGACGACTTCGCCGCAGATCTCGAGCGCTGGCAGCAGGGCGACGCGGTGTCGGCGCGGGAGCAGCCGCTGATCGAGCGGGCCTGGAAGGCGCTCGTGCGCCGACGGGGGACGATGTTCCTCGCACTTGCCGCGGTGGTCGCAGTTTCCCTTGTGGCGGTTTCGTTCGTCGGCGGCGCGATCCGCGCCGACGCGGCCCGCGATCGTGCCCTTGAAGCCGCGACCACGGCCCTTGCCGCGGCGCGCGAGATCCGCGATCTCCCGCGCACCGATGACCGACGCGCGATCCTGCTTGCGAAGGTGGCCGAGGAGACGCGCGCGGGCCTCTTGGCCCGCCCCGGCGACATCGAACTTCTGAAGGCGCGCGCGGCGGGAGTCGAGGAAGAGCTGCTCGCGCGCCTGATGAGGGGCGACAGCAAGTCGCAGCGGTCGCGGGAACTCGCGCTCGAGGCCGAACGCATGCGCCGCGTGCTCGTGGGACTCCACCCCGAGGACCTGCTCGCCCTTGCGGATCTTTCGGTCGCGCTTGCCTACAAGCTCGACACCATCCGCGGCACGCCCGAGTTCGCCGAGGTTGAGAAGGAGCAGCTCTCGATCGACCTCGAGCTGCACGAGCGCGACCCAGCCAGCAGGCTCTTCGCCGACAACCTCTCGTGGACCTATCAGCGCGTCGCGGACCGCGCCTGGGAGCGCGGTGAGCGCGAGCTCGCGCTGACCTATCTCGACCGCACGGCGGAACTGGGCGACCGCGCGCTGGCGCTCGATCCCACGAGCTCCGTGTCGCTGTTCACCGCGGCCGCAGGGCACCTCTATGCGATGCATGCCGACATGGTGCGCGGCGACAAGGACGCCATCGTTCGGCATGTACGCCGGTCGTTCGAACTCTCTGGCGAGTTGCTTGCCCGAGAGCCCCAGCACCCGCGCGCGGGGGCCTTTCATCTCCGCGCGGCCAACTTCCTGGCGATGATGCTTTACGAGTTCGACGCCCCCGAGCCCTCCGAGGCGATTCTCGATCAGGCGATCGCCGCAGTCGCTCGAAACGACGCCGTGCGCGAGAACCCCGTGTTCATGGGGTTTCCTTTCTTCGACACCCAGTTCACTCGGATCTCCTACAGTCTGTTTCGCGGTGACGGCGAGAGTCGCTTCCAGGTCGCCGCAGAACTGCGCGCGATCATCGAGCGCATCCGCTACACCCCGTCGCCGCCCCCTGAGTTCAGCGCGTGGGATTCGCTTCTCGCCGCCACCGAGGGCTGGATGGCGCTTCGGCGCGGCGATGAGCCCGAGTTCACCCGCAGCATCGAGCGCGCCTTGCATGCGGCGCGGACCCAGTCGACCACGCGCGAGTTCCGGCTCTATGCAATGGTGGGCGTCGTAGAACGCGTGGCGCTTGCGATCCGCTTCGAGGAGGCGCACGGCGCCGGGCCCGCGATGCAGGCTCGTTTCGACGAGATACTGGCGTGGATGCTGCGGGAGATCGACACTGAAATCGTCGAAGCTGAGGCAGAGGCTCCTGGCACGGTCAGCCTGCTGACGGCACGGAAAGCCCGCGCCACGCTCGTCGGCGATTTCGCACAGGCCGACGAACTCGCCGAGCGGATCCATCGCGCCCCTGATGCCAGCTTCCAGCGCGCAGCCAAGGAACTGCCGAAGTTCGTTCCCTGGCGGGCGGGGCGAGTCGACCGATAGCCCGCGCGCAGGGGGTTCGGCGGCCCGGTGTTCGATGGTCTCTCCCAGTTCGTGGCGGATCGCACGGGCGCTGTCGCCTTTACCAACTGCGGGCGCTCCGCGGCGGCTGTGCCGCGTCCCGCACCCGTGTCACTTCGGAGATCGACCATGCAAGCCATTCACTCCGCCTGCGCGCTGATCCTCGCGACCGTGGTCTCGCTCGGGCTGGTCCGCCCCGCCTGCGCACGGCAAGAGGGCATGCCTGTCCTGAAGCAGATCATCCCGCAGGGCACATGGCCGGGAGTCAACAAGGCGATCGCGATCCGCGGCGACTGGATGGCGATGTCGTGCTCGGGCGCGTTCCAGGGGAATGGAAACCGCATCGAGATCTGGAAGAAGACGAACGGTGTGTGGGCGCTGCACACGACATTCGCGCAGGGGTTCTCGCAGTTCCGCCCGAATCAGGGCTTGTGCGCATCCTCGCTCGACTTCGACTCGACGGCGACGCAGTTGATCGCGGGAGATCCGAGATTCGGTCCCTATGGTCCCGCCGATGAATGCGGGACATGGCCAGAATATCGCAACGGAATCTGTGAAGAGAGCTTCATGGTGTTTCGGCGCACAGGCGACACCTGGGCCAAGGAAACGACCACTCCCTTCTATCTCAACATCAACTGGGATATGGGAGGAGGTGCGTACAAGTGCTATCGACGGTACGGGATGACGGTTGCGATTGAAGGCGACACGGCACTGGTTTCTGCCCCCTTCTACGGATGGGAGGATGCCCACCAGTTCCGCAACTTTGGGAAAGTCAATGTGTTTCGGCGGCTTGCGGGCCAGTGGGAGCTCATGCCTGCGATCATTGGCATCGTCCCGGGGCATCCGCTTTGGCCATCCCAGTTCGGTCCAGGAAACGAGGCGAGGCTCGTCGGTCAGTCGCTGCTTCTCAGTCGTGCCCCGCTTCCGCCTGATCGGTGGTTCGTGAGCGCGAATCCAACCGAGAGCGCCAACTGCTGCTGGCTTCGACTGTACTACGGGTCGCTCCCGCCATTGAGTGCGCCTTCAGGCCTCGCGACGCTCATCTCGCGCGAGGATCTTACGCCGACGAATGCGAACGCTGTATATCCGACACGGATGGCCCAGGATGAGACGCGAATCCTGTCAGCCCGCTACTACGGCACGGACCTGGTTTGGCGTGACTTCGGAACCGACGCTGATCCGAACGTGCCGCTCGGAGTCGTCCAATCTCCAGTCCCATCTGTACGGAAGTGGGGCTATCACTTCGCGGCCGACAATGGCCGGCTCGTCACGATCACGAACGACAATCGGCTCTTCGTGTACGACTGGAGCATGGACGCGAACAACTACATCCTTCGGGGTAGTAAGGTGTTTGCTGACGACGTAGAGGGTCTCGTGGTATCTCCGCCTGACATCGGGGCGCCGGGAAGCTATCCGACGCATCCAAGCAACATGCAAGCATGGGGCAATGTCACGAACGGCACATTCCTTGCAATGTCTGGTCCAAACATCGCGGTACAGACCACGACCGGCGAGATCTTGATGTACGAGATCTTCCCCGACTGCAACGGCAACAACCAGTCGGACCTCGCCGAGATTGCCGCGAATCCGCTTCTCGACTGCGACAGCACGGGCTCGCTTGATGAGTGCGAGCCCCTTCCTTTTCCGCCGCCCGTGCCCGTGCGGTCGACCTGGAAGGCGCCGCTCGGCGGGCTTTTCCAGGACGCTGCGAACTGGTGCAGGCAGTCGCCCGTGAACACGACGGCGATCGAGTTCGGGATTCCCTTCGTCTACAACGCGACGCTGACCCAGACGCGTGAGGTGCGAAACATCACGGCCTTGAACGGGTTCCCGACATTGAACCTCGGTGGCTACACGCTGCGCACCTTCAACTCGCCGTCGATTCCGACCGCTGAGCGCTACCTCCGCGTCGGCACGGTCGCGGGCACGCCTGCGTCGCTCGGCGTGCTCGGCGGCACGGTGAACACCTCGTTCGGCGAAGTCGGCGTCGGCACTGGCACCGCGGGCACGCTCCTCGTCGGACCTGGCGGCAAGGTGATCTCGACCACCGAACTCTGCGTTGGCTGCGAGGGAACGGGCACGCTCCTCCTCCAGAACGGCGGCGAGGCGGTCTCGCAGAAGGCGATCATCGGGAAGACGACTGGCAGCCAAGGGCTCGCGACCGTTGAGTCGCAGAGTCCAGGCGTGAACTCGCGCTGGACCTCGACCCTCGGCATCGACATCAAGAACGGCACGCTCGCCGTGAACTCGGGCGGCGTGATCGATTCACCCGCGCTCGGCGTGATCCTGTACGCGGGCGGCAACCTCACGGGAAACGGCACGATCATCGGCCCCGTGACGAACTTCGGCTCGGCCGCGGGCAACTGCGGACTTGACGGACTCGCACTTGGCGAGCCAATCGTCCATCGGTCTGGCGGCCTCGCCCCGGGCGGCGCGCTTCCGATCGGCGGCCAGAACTTCGGCGGCGACTCGACGATCGGCACGCTCACGATCAACGGCCTCTACCAGCAGATCGCCGCGAACCCCGACCTCGGCACGAACAGCGGCTCGCTCCTCGTCGAGATCGCGAAGGAGGGCGGAGAGATCAAGCACGACAAGATCGTCGTGAACGGCCCAGCGACCCTCGGCGGCGGGCTCTTCGTCACGCTCGCGACCGACCCTTCAAAGGAGGAGATCGACTTCACGGGCCTCCCGGTCTTCACGGCGAGCGCGATCGACCCCGAGCGCCCGAACTTCGACATCGCCTTCATGCCGGCGCTTCCGAACGGGCGCTTCGTGAAGCTCGACGCGACGGCGAACCTCGAGGGCGGCGGGGGCGCGATCACGATCTCGACCTCGGACCTCGCGTCCTTGCTCGGCTTCGGCGACTCTGAGAACGCGACCTTCGACCTCGAGCCCTTGGCGGCCGCGGTGGGTGACTTCGACGGCGCGAACGGGAACG
>JBILDS010000235.1:0-4741 GCA_044352505.1 Phycisphaerales bacterium | reverse complement strand
TCGCCCGCGTCGCTTGCGCCGCTCGCACCGGGGGCCGAGGCCTCCGTCGACATCCGTCTGTCGCCCGCTGCGGACCTGCCGCTCGGTCCCTACAGCGCGACGCCGTTCCTCGTGGTCCGCGACCCCGCCAACAGCGCGACCGCGGTGTCGGTGAACGGCGTGTTCAACGCCACCAGCGATGCGCAATCGACGCTCACCATCCGGGCGCGCAACGAGTTCAGCTACTACGGCGTTCCGCCGACCTTCCCGAACGCGACCGTCGAAGTCCGCCGTCTCGGCCAGACAGCGCTCGTCGCGGGCGGCCAGGTGGACGCGAGCGGCAACATCAGCTTCGACGACCTCGAGTCAGGCCTCTACGACATCCGCGTGTCCGCGCCGAGCCACGGCCAGTTCGCCCAGACGCGGCTCGTCGAGCCGGGCCAGAGCGAGATCGTGGCGTTCCTGCCGCGCCAGCTGGTGAACTACCAGTGGTCGGTCGTCCCGATCCCGTTCACCGACCGTGCCCGCGCCGGTCATCACCTGTAGCCCCGCCCTCATCGACTTCACCGAGATGACGCAGGAGTACGAGTACCGCGAGCTCCGCCTCACGAACCATGGCCTCATCGCGGCCGACGACATGGTGGTGCTGGTCGACAACACCGAGGAGCAGGAAATCACCGTGCTCGATCCCGAGCTCGGTCGCCTCTTCCCCGGCGAGACGCGCGTGGTCCCCATCCTTCTCCGCAACCGGACGCTCGGTGGCGAAGGTGGCGAAGGTGGCGTGGCTGGCGGCGGCGGCAGCGGCGGATGCAGAGGCCCTGGCCTTGCTGTCCAATGGAGCCTCGATTGCGACATTCCGCGCAGCTTTTCGCTCGGAGTCGCGGTCATCGGCTCGCGCTCGAGCGACTGCGGGCCAATTCCGATCCCGAACATGTGGGGAGGCGTCGGCGGCGACCTCACGCCGAGCGGCGGAATCCCGAATCCCGGCGGCGGCGGCCCCGGCGGCGGCCCGAGCACGACGATCCATCCCTACATCACCGGCGGTGGCGGTGGCAGCTCCCAGCGCTGCGACGACTGCTCGACCAAATGCGGCAACGACGCTGCGCTGGCGCTCAGCAAGCTTGTGTTGCAGGTCACCTGCCCCAAGTGCGCGCTCGTCGTCGGCATGGTCGAGTGCGCCCAGAGCTCCTACACGCTCGCATCCTCTTCGTTCAGCTGGTTCAACGTCACCGCTACGGGCATCGATTGCCTTGGCTCAGCGGTCCCAGGCCTCGGCGAGACCTGCGATGTCATCAAGACCCTCAACACCTGCCGGTGCCTCCTCGGGCCCCCAGGAGGTGCGCCGCCAGACGACCTGCTCAACTTCGGCGCGCAGGTCTGCGGCGGAGCAGGCGACGACTCGAACTTCGGCCTCGATGACGCGCTGCTCTTCCCCGAGCTCTCGGGAGACGCCCCCGCCGTCGCGGCGCTCACGGCGAGCGCACGACGCGCGTACAACTTCACGCTCCCGATCCGCTACGCGCTCGGTTCGTCGAGGCTGCTCTACGGCGCGACCGCGGAGGAGCGGGTGGTCCACCAGGAATTCCTGACCGCGTACTTCGTGGCGACGTCGGAGGCCAGCCCCGATGGCATCCGCATCTCCGACGACGAGTCCTCGGCGCTGCAGACGATGCCGCGCGCAGCGATCATCGAGGCCGGCGACCTCGCGGCCTCGGTCGCGCGGTGGAACCGCAGCCTCGACTACAACGCGATGGGCTGGTTCGACGCAGCGGATCTTCCCGCCGGCTTCGACCCGAACTTCATCGAGCGCTCGCGCATGATGTCCTTCCTCGCACTCGGAACCGAGGCCGCCGAGGACTACATCGCGATGAACATCGTCCACCCGATCATCGACCTCCAGAACGCGATCGAGAATCTCCTTGACGAGGTGTCCGAAGGCCAGGGCGTGTGCGTGACGGTCGGCGTCGAGCTCAACCAGACGGCCACCGTGGTCCGTCAGGCCTTCAGCGCCACGCTCACCCTCGACAACGCCACTGAGAGCGTGCTCGAGGGCATCGACGTGGACATCACGATCACGGACATCGACGGCGTCGATCGCGCCGAGCGCTTCGCGGTACTCGGACCGACCGTCACCGGCATGGCCGATGTCGACGGCAACGGACAGCTCGCGGCCGGATCCGCGGGCACCGCCCAGTGGACGCTCGTTCCCGGCGACTCCGCCGCTGCGAACGGCCCCACCGCCTACCGCGTCAGCGGACAGATCCGCTACGCCTCGCAAGGGCAGGTCGCGGTGATCCCGCTCTTCCCCGTCACGATCACCGTCTTCCCGAACCCGAGCCTGTCGCTCCAGTACTTCATCGAGACCCGCGTCTACTCGGATGATCCGTTCACGCCTGAGATCGAGCCGACGGTTCCGTTCTCGCTCGGACTGTGGGCGAAGAACAACGGCGGCGGCACGGCTGGCAGCGTCACCATCGAGAGCGCGCAGCCCGTCATCACCTCGAACGAGCTCGGCGCGTTGATCGACTTCCAGCTGATCGGCGCGCAGGTGAACGACACCCCCGTCTCGCCGTCGCTCACCGTGAACATGGGCGACATCCTCCCGGGCGAGGTCGGCGTCGCGCAGTGGCTCATGATCTCGTCGATCCAGGGCGAGTTCACGGGCTACTCGGCCACGGTCCGCTCGACCAACGGCTTCAACGACCCCGAGTTCTCGATCGTGGACGAGGCGGCCGTCAACGCGATGACCCATGTGGTGCGCGCCGATGTGCCGCTCGACGATGGTCGTCCCGACTTCCTCGGCAACCTCACGACCGACCCGAACGACCTCCCCGATCGCGTCTATCTCTCGTCGGGCGCGATCGAGCCCGTGGTCGCCGAGACCACGGCATCCGTCACGGTCGAAGGCGACATCGCGATCATCCAAGCCACGCCATCGACCGCGTGGAAGTACATCCGCATCGAGGATCCCTTCGAGGGATCGCGCCGCCTCGAGTCCGTGACGCGCTCGGACGGCAAGCAGCTCCGCCTCGGCGACAACGCGTGGCAGACCGCCTACATCAGCCGCGACACGGCCGAGCCCGAAGCGCGCCGCTTCATCCACATCTTCGATCGCGGCGGCAACGGCGAGTACGAGGTGGTCTTCGCGACCGACTCGGAGTCGCCGCGCGTCGAGCGGTGGCTCAGCATGAAGCCGCACGGAGCCGCAGGCGACATCGGCCTCGAGCTCTCGTCGTCCGCACTGGCCGTCGAGCCGCGCACAGGCGGCGTCGGTGAACTCGTCCTGAGCTTCAGCGAAGCGCTCGACCCGGCCACGATCGACGCCGTGAGCGTGGCGGTGACCGCCTACGACGCGGCGGGCGCAGAGGTCGATGTGTCGGTCGCGGACCGCACGCTGGAACTGCGCCTCGGCGACCAGTATGCGACCATCCGCTTCCCGACTCCGCTTCCGACACAACTGCGCTATTGCATCCGGCTCGTGGGCGTGAAGGACCTCGCGGGCAATGCGCTCGACCAGTCGAGCGCGAGCATCGACCTGATCGTGCTTCCCGGCGACATCACGGGCGACGGCCGCATCACCGTGAACGACGCGGGCGCGCTCGGAACGCTGCTCGGAACCACCGAGATCGATCCGCTCAACCCCTTCCATGTCCGCGGCGACCTGAACCGCGACGGGGCCATCACCACGGGCGACGCTGCGATCATCCTCGCGTCGCTCGGCACAGATCTCCGCTTCGCGATCAACCCATGCTCGAACTTCGGGCCTTCGGGAGCGACCTGGAGCGGCGACGCACCGAACGGCGCTGGCGTTGCGGCCGGCGGTCCGCTCGCGAAGGACGCCGACGGTGCGGGGACGCGCATCACCGGCACATCGAGGCCCGGCGCAGATCGCGGACGGTTCTCGGGAGGCCAGCCGCTCCTCGTGTCCGCCGCGCGCGGCGAAGACGCGGAGGCGCGGGCGCTCCCCCCGCTCGACGGCATGCTCGCGGTCCGCTCGCTCACGCACGACGAAATGGAGTTCGCCGTGATGCTCGCCGCCTACGGACTCGCAGAGGCCGTCGATGCAGAGACGACCAGGCCCGCCGCGGAGTGGCGTGCCGTGGCCGTGCCACAACCCCTGGCGGCCGATGCGGCTCTGGCGGCGCTCGTCGAGTTGCTGACCGAGCAGGGCATCGACTGCGCCATGGTCGTCGAGACCGAGGACGGACGGCGCGCGGCCATGATCCCCGAGGTCCGGCTGCAGCTGCGCAGCGGGCTTCCCGAGGACTGGGCAGACCGCATGCTCGAGACCATCCTCTCGAAGCACGCCTCCAGCTTCGGCATCTCGAGGGTCGGCAACCACGCCGTCCTTTCGCTCGAGCCCTTGTTCGGACGCGCGATCGCAGCGGTCGCGGCGACGCTTGCACGGCGGAGCGAGATCGAGGCGCTCGAGGTGACGCTCGTCGAACTCGACCCGATGAACGCGGACAGCGGCCACCCCGCCTCGACCGAGGCGGACGGACAACTCGGAGAAGTAGACGAGTCGGAGAAGACGCCATGATGGAGCCCAGCATGAAGCCCACGATGGAAACCACGACGGAAACCACCACGGAAACCTCGATGGAAACCACGATGGAGACCACGCATCGCTCGCGAATCCTTCCACGCCGCCTCGTGCTGCCGGCGATTGCCTCCGTCCTTGCGACCGGCGCGGCCATGGCGCAGGACGCCTCGATGCGCGTGACGCTCGGCGGAGGCCAGGCAGTCGCGTTCGTCGCACCGG
>JBILDS010000234.1:0-4793 GCA_044352505.1 Phycisphaerales bacterium | reverse complement strand
TCTCGCTCTCGCTCTCGTGTCCGTCGTCGTGATCGTCGTCGTGGTCGTGCTCAAACTCCTCAAGCTGCTCCGGAATGGTCGGCAACACAGGCTTGCCTTCCGCGAGCATCTTGCGCTTGTACACCTCGATCTTCTGCTTTTCCGGCACGAGAATCATGCCCATGCGACGACCGTTCAGGCGCGGCGGAACCTCGACCTTCGCGAGGTCTGCCAAGCGCTGGATGATGTCGTCCATGCGATCGTCGCCCCTGGAGCGGAACGCCATCTCACGGCCGCGGAAATTCTGAATGATCTGAACGCGGTGACCTTCGATGAGGAATCGTCGCGCTTGCGCCACGCGGATGTCGACGTCGTGCGGGTCGATCTTCATCGAGCGCCCGAGACGAACTTCCTTCATCTCGGAAGACTTCGTCTTCGCCTTGTTCGCCTTTTCCTTCTTCGACTGTTCGTACTTGAACTTGCCGAAGTCCATGATCTTGCAGACCGGAGGGCGCGCTTCGGGCGAAATCTCGACAAGGTCGAGGCCGGCGTCGTAGGCCTGGCGCTTCGCGTCCTCAAGTGGAACAACGCCGAGCATCTCGCCTTGCGGGTCGAGGAGTCGGACGGGGGAAATCCGGATACGGTCGTTGATGCGAGGCCCGAAATCTCGGTTGTCGCGCGGGCCACCAAACGGTCTGCGAGGCGGGTAAATGGTTCGAATCCTTTGAAAGGGCTATAAAGCGGCGGCGATGAGCAAGGTTGTGAACGTACCGCGCGCACCGCCGGCGCGTGAACGTGTGGAAACGCGAACAGAATGGAAACCGCGGACGCCTGCGAAGCGCCACCGACCGAGCGAATCCAAGGCTTTGGGAAGCCGGATCGTCATGCGGAACAGGTGGCGGCGGGCGTGTGCATGGAGGAACCATACCACCTTCAGCGGCCGAAGGAAGGGAAAACCGCCCCTCCCACGAAGGAAACGCTGGGTCACTTCTTGAAGGTCGCTTGCACCGTGCCTGGGGCGCCCGAGAGCAGCCGCCCCTCGATTTCGCGGGCAATTCCCTCGACAAACGCGTCGAACGGCATCTCCCCGAGATTCGCCTCGATTCCGCGGGCACGGACGCTGACCACGCGGTTCTCGGCGTCGCGCGGGCCGACCACAGCCATGTACGGGATCTTCTCCTCAGCCGCGACCTTGATCTTCGCCTGCACGCGGTCGTTCGAGTGGTCGACCGTCGCGCGCACGCCGCGAGCCTTCAGGGCGGCGAGGAGCTCGTCGGCGTAGGCGGCGCTCTTCTCGCTGATCGGGAGAATGCGCACCTGCTCCGGGTTGAGCCAGCAGGGGAACGCGCCCGCGAAGTGCTCGATGAGTACGCCGCAGAAGCGCTCCATCGACCCGAACGGCGCGCGGTGGATCATTACGGGGCGGTGGGGGCGGTTGTCCTGCCCAACATAGGAGAGGTCGAAGCGGATCGGCAGGTTGTAGTCGACCTGCACGGTGCCGAGCTGCCACGAGCGGCCAATGACATCCTTGACGACGAAGTCGATCTTCGGGCCGTAGAACGCAGCCTCGCCCGGCTCCTCGCTGAAGGGGACGCCGAGCGTCTTCGCGGCGTCGCGGCAGGCCTGCTCGGCCTTGTCCCAATTTGTCGGATCGCCGACATATTTCGTGCCATCTGGGTCGCGCAGGCCGACGCGCACGCGGTACTCGTTCATGCCGAGCGTCGCGAAGATGATCTTGACGAGCGAAAGGCAGCCGAGCACTTCCTCAGCGACCTGGTCCTCGCGCACGAAGAGGTGGGCGTCGTCCTGGGTGAAGCCGCGCACGCGGGTCATGCCGTTCAGCTCGCCCGACTGTTCCCACCGGTAGACGGTGCCGAACTCCGCGAGGCGCACGGGCATGTCGCGGTAGCTGTGGGGCTCGCTTGCGAAGATCTTCGCGTGGTGCGGGCAGTTCATCGGCTTGAGAAGAAAGCCGTTCACGAGCTTGTCTGCGTCCATCACGCGGTCGGGCGCGATCACCTCGCGGCCGGTGCGCTCGTTCAGTTCGCGCGCGAACTGCGCGCTCACGCCGTCGAGGCGCGCGGTGAGCTCTGCGCAGGAGCAGCCGGATTCGCTCAGCTTCGCGAAGTCGTCACCCTCGGGAATCGCGGGAAACTGCGATTCCTTGTAGTAGGGGAAGTGGCCGCTCGTCTTGTAGAGGTCGAGCTTGCCGATGTGCGGCGTGTAGACCTGGTGGTAGCCCTGCTTGCGCAGCTCTGCGCCGATGAAGTTCTGCAGCTCGTTGCGGATGATCGAGCCCTTCGGCGTCCAGAGGATGAGCCCCTGGCCGACCATCTCGTCGATGTGGAAGAGCCGCAGCTGCTTGCCGAGCGTGCGGTGGTCGCGGCGCTTGGCCTCGTCCTGAAGGCGCACATGCTGCTCGAGCTCTTCCTTCGTGGCGAACGCGGTGCCGTAGACACGGGTGAGGCGGTCGAGCTTCTCGTCGCCCTTCCAGTAGCTCGACGCGAGCGATAGCACCTTGAACGCGCCGACGCGACCGGTCGACGGGACATGGGGCCCGCGGCAGAGGTCTTCCCAGTTCTTGCCCGGTTCGCCGGTCGCATACCACGAGAGGGCGGTCGAGCCGGCCTCGACCGCGCGCGCTGCGTTGTCGAGTTTGAACTTTGAGCCTTCCTTCTCGAGCTTCTTCAGGCCTTCGGTGATTCCGAGGTCGTAGCGCGTGAACGGGCGGTTTTCTGCGACGATTTTGGCCATTTCCGCCTCGACCTTCTCGAAGTCGTCGGCCGACATGATCTTGCCGTCGGGGAAGAGCATGTCGTAGTAGAAGCTCGTCTCGAGCGGCGGGCCGTACACGAGCTGGACCTCGGGGAAGAGGCGCTGGATGGCCTCTGCCATGATGTGCGCGCACGAGTGGCGCAGGAGATAGAGCGAGTCAGGGCTCACGGTGCCGTCGCGGTTCTTCGCGGTGACGATCGCAAGCTTCGCGTCCTTCTCGATTCGGTGGGAGAGGTCGACGAGCTCGCTGTCCGCGCCGCCGGAGCTCACGCGGCCGCCGAGGGCGCTCTTGGCAAGCCCCGCGCCGATCGACGCTGCGACCTCGCCCACGGTTGGGGCGTTTGCGAACTCCTTGACGGAACCATCGGGAAGGGTGATGCGGACCATATGGCTCGCGAGTGTATCTACCGCGCGGAGCGTGCGGAGCGCGGATACGATGCTGTTTCCCCGATGATCTGCCCCTTCTGCAAGGCCGACGACGACAGCGTGATCGACTCCCGCGAGGCCGACAGTGGGTCCGCCGTTCGCCGCCGCCGCGAGTGCAACCGGTGCAAGCGCCGCTTCACAACCTACGAGCGCGTCGAGCGCACCGAGCGACTTATGGTGGTGAAGCGCGACGGAACGCGCGTGCCGTTCAACGCCGACAACATCATGCGCGGCATTCTTGCGGCCTGCGGCAAGCGCCCGATCGCGGCCGAGGCGAAGGAAGAGATGGTGCGCCAGATTGAGGACGAGCTCTACCGCGACTTCGAGAAGGAAGTGCCGTCGGTGGAGATCGGTCGTCGTGTGGCGCGCAGGCTGCGCGCGCTTGATGACATTGCGTACATCCGCTTTGCCAGCGAACACCAGGACTTCCGCACGATTGAAGACATCGCCGCGGAGGTGAAGGCGGTGCAGGAGAGCCCGAAGGACGTGCGGGATCAGGCGAAGCTGTTCGAGGGACCGTGACGCGAGCGGTCGCGGCGTGGTTTGAGCGCGCGCAACTTGCTCGCGCTGGTGTCGGCAGCACCAGAGGCCGCCGCCGCCGCGGCGCGCTCGCCGAGGGCGATTTCGTCGCCGAGGGCGACGCCCGAGCGCAGCCCCGTGCGAGTCGACAGCCAAAAACGGGTGCCACCACTTCCAGTGGTGGTTCCGTGCGCGTATCGGCTCCGTGCCCGATCCCGGCCGCACCGACTCCGCAGGACGCGACGTCGTGACGCCCATTTCGGCTGTCCAACCCGTGTTGCTGTCCGCGACGAACGGTTCCGCGCTCAGATCTCCTCGATCTCCGCGCACTTCTTCGCCGCGATGGAGTCGAGTCCGTCGCAGAACTTCTTTGTGAGCTCGTCGATCTCTTCTTTGGCGCTCTTGGCGGCGTCCTCAGGAATCGCGTTCTTCTTGTCGGCCACGGCCGCGTCGATGGCCTTGTTGGCGTCGCGCCGCTCGTTTCGCACGGCCACCTTCGACTCTTCCGCAAGCTTTTTCACCTGCGACATGAGTTGCTTTCGGCGGTCGGAACTCGGCGCAGGCACGTTGATCCGGATGGCATTGCCTTCTGACATCGGGTTGAGTCCGAGACCAGAAGTTTCAATGGCGCGGACAATTTCGCCCTTCGCACCGGGGTCAAACGGCTTCACGAGGAGTTGCGTTGCTTCTGAAACACTGATCGCTGCAAGCTCGCGCAGGTCGGTGTGCGAACCGTAGTAGTCAACCTTGATGTACTCAAGAAGCGCTGTGCTCGCGCGTCCGGTGCGGATACCCCGCAGCTCGCGCTGGAGATAGTCGGTGGAACGCTGCATGCGCTCCTCAGTTTCGAGGAGGATCGTGTCGAGGTCCATGGGGCGTTGAGTGTAGCAAAGCCGCAGGGATCTCTGCGACGAGCGTGGCGCGCGCTGCGCTTGACCGAATCGATCGCAGTGGATGCAATGCGGATATGTCCTCGACCAAAGTTCCGCAGCGGCTCGTGCTCAAGATCAGTGGTGAAAGCCTCGCCCCCTCAGGCCAGCTCGGGATCGACACCCAAGAGCTTCAAGTGATTGCGGGCGAGATCGCGCAGGCCT
>JBILDS010000233.1:0-4810 GCA_044352505.1 Phycisphaerales bacterium | reverse complement strand
CACGTTCGTTGCCTGCTCGACGCCCGGATACAAGAAGGCGGACAGCGCGGCCGACAACATGCGCTCAGCAGAGGGTGCGGCAGACGCGCTGTTGATGTCGGCGCAGAACGCACAGACGTTCGCGAACTCGCTCCAGGCTGGCGAACTGAAGGCGATGTTCCCGAAGTTCGAGAAGGAGGTCGACACGTTCGAGTCGAACCTGAAGCGTTTGCGCGGTTCAATCAGCAGCGTCCGCTCTTCGACGAACCAGTACGTCGCTTCGCTCCAGAAGACGCAAGAGTCAATCTCGAGCTCCGATCTCAAGGCGAAGACCGACTCGCGCATCTCGAACATCTCGGTGCAACTCGCTGATATCGATGGCATCGCTGGCAATGCCGACTCGATCGCAACGGAGGTCTTGTCTGGGTTGTCTGATCTCCGCACGTTCCTTCGCGCCGACCTTTCTGCCCGCGCCGTCACCGACTCGGCTCCCACGCGAAAGGCGATCGATTCCTCGATCGCGCGTCTCGGAACTGCGTTGAACGCTCTGAAGAAGGAACTTGCCGACGTCGAGACCGCAATCGGCTCGGACGCCTGAGTTCTGCCAGCGCACAAAATTGATCGATTTTCGGCTACACTGAGAATCCTGCGGCCGCACCCCGGCGATTCGCAAGGTACTCCTCATGGCTGAAGTTCCGTCCATTCTCGAGCGCGTTGCACAGGGCGACCCCGGTGCGCCCGCGGCGTGCATCGAGCGCTTTCGCGGGCTCGTCTGGAGTCTCGCCCGACGTCTTTGTGCAAACGCGTCCGATGCGGAAGATGCCGTGCAGGAGATCTTCATCGACGTTTGGAAGAGCGCGTCTCGGTTCGATCCTGCGATCGCAAGCGAGACCACGTTCGTGGCGATGATCGCGCGGCGGCGCCTGATTGATCGCGGGCGCAGACGCATGCGGCGCCCTGAAGTGCCGCAGATTGCCGAAACCGTTGCGGACAGCGCGGAGCGATTTGACCGAACCGAATCTGAAGAGCAGCACGGAATTGCACAGCGCGCATTTGCGCAACTTCGCCCAGAGCAGCAGCAGGTGCTGCAACTTGCAATCCACCACGGCTGCTCGCATGAGCAGATTGCGACCGCAACCGGAATGCCGCTCGGAACAGTCAAGACGCATGCACGGCGTGGACTGATCAAGATTCGGCAGATCCTCGCTGAATCCGGCGTGCTGTCACCCGAAGACCTCCCGCGCGAATTCCCGCAGTCGCAGACGCGGCAGACCGCGAATACGCAGGATTTCCCGCGAATCCACGAAGAGCGCGCCTCCGAAGCGGGCGCGAATACCTCCTCCGTTCGAGGAGACCTTGAACCGTGACCCGCGAACCGCACTTCCCCTCAGATGACGGCCACCGCGACGCCGCACAGCGCACGCTTGAGCGTGCATGCGACGTGGCGCTGTTTGGCGATGTCCCAACCGCGGATGACTCAGTCACCGCTGAGGTGGCTGGACTCGATCTCGCGCGGGAGATCGAGGCGTTCGAACTCATCGTGGGGCAACTTGAGGCCGAGCGCATCGAGCGCGACGCTGAGAGTGCGATGCCCTCGGATGCAATGCCCGAGGATCTTCGCGCGCGCCTCCTGCAACTTGCGGAACACGCCACGACGCAGTTTGTGAAGCCGAAGGAGACGTCGGCGGACGGGGCGTCAGATCGCGCAACGTCAGGTCGCGCAACGTCCACCCCCACTTCATCAACCCCCGCAACGCGCACCCAAGTCGGATCCGACCTCCGTCCGGTCGCACCCGCACCGCTTCCGTTCAAGCGGCCTCGTACACAGAAGCGCGATTGGCTCATCGCCGCAGCATGTATCGCCTTCGGCGCCGCGTCGACGTTCGCGCTCTTGCGCGCAGGACGCGAAGTTCCGCAGGAGTTCCCAACAGATCCGGCGCGCTTTGTGTCGTTGTATCCGAGCGCCGTGCGTTGGCCTTGGACTCCCACAGGAGACGGTTCTGTGGTTGGCGAAGTGCGCGGCGAGGCGATCTTTGATCCGAAGACCTCAAGGGGTCTGCTCGTGATTGAGGGTCTCGCTGCGAATGACCCGACGCGCGAGCAGTACCAACTCTGGATCTTCGATTCGTCGCGCGATGACCGCTACCCGGTCGACGGTGGCGTCTTCGACGTTCCTGCAGTTGGGCGGGCTCTCGTTCCGGTGACGGCAAAGCTGAACGTAGACAATCCCGTTCTGTTCGCCGTCACGGTTGAGAAGCCGGGCGGCGTCGTGGTCAGCGACCGCCGCATCGCGATCCTCGCGAAGCCGTAAGGCCGTACGCGCACAGCCACCGCCGCGCAGCCAATGTCGCGCGTTGCACTGAGTGGTCGGAGTCGGATTTCCGCCGACACCCAGCGTTCTTCCGCCTCAGATCACGAAGAGAACCGCCCCCAATTGCGGGGCGCGCCGCTGTTGTCTTTTTCACGGTTTGGCAAACCGCGCTCGTTGAGGACGGAATCCCGTCTTCGAGACCCCGTACGATGCCGCCTCGCACTTGAACCTCGAGACCCACATGCCAACCGCCACCTTGACCCGCGCGCTCGCCCTCACAGCATCCGCCTTCGCTTTCAGCTTCCCGGCCGCTGCATGGGCCTCCAACGACCCCTCGGCCACGCAGGGTCTCTGCCGCTACCCGGACATTTCGAAGACGGAGATTGTCTTCGTCTACGCAAACGATCTCTGGATTGCGCCGAAGCAGGGCGGACTCGCGCGCCCACTCGCGAGCCCGCGCGGCTTCGAGGGCTCCCCCCGCTTCTCGCCCGACGGAACGTCGATCGCCTTCCGCGGCAACTACGACCAGGGTCTCGACCTCTACACGATCTCTTCGCAAGGCGGCATCCCGCAGCGTGTCACGCATCACCCCACGGTCGAAGGCCTCTGCGACTGGACGCCCGACGGCGCGGGCCTCATCTTCATGGCGAGCGGCATCGACGGCCTCTCGCGCGCCGCGAAGCTCTACTCCATCCCCACATCGGGCGGTCTGCCCACGATGCTGCCCGTTCCCTACGGCGCGAACGGCTCGCTCGACAAGACGGGCGAATGGCTCGCCTACACCCCGCACTCGACCGACAACCGCACCTGGAAGCGCTACCGCGGTGGCATGGCGACCGATGTCTGGCTCTTCAACGTGAAGACGGGCGAATCGCGGCGAATCACGGACTGGGAAGGCACCGATACCCTGCCGATGTGGCACGGTCGCACGGTGTACTACCTGAGCGACGAAGGCGCCGCAGAGGCGCATGTCCTCAACGTCTGGAGCTACGACATCGACTCGGGCGCGCGCCGACAGGTGACGCGCTTCAAGGAGCACGATGTGAAGTGGCCCGCGATCGGGCCCGACGACGGGACGGGCGGCGAGATCGTGCTCCAGCACGGCGAAAGCATCTATCTCGTAGACCTGAAGACGAACGCAGCGCGCGCCGTCGACATCACGGTGCCCGGCGACCGCCAGTCACTGCGCCCGACGATCGTCGACGCAGCGGCAAACATCCAGGGCAGCTCGATCTCGCCTTCGGGGAAGCGCGTGGCGGTCGTCGCGCGCGGCGACATCTGGACGGCGCCCGCAGAGAACGGAACGCCGCGCAACATGACCCGTACCGACGGCGTCTTCGAGCGCTCCGCCACTTGGAGCCCCGACGGCAAGCTGATCGCGTTCTTCTCCGATGCGACGGGCGAGTACGAGCTCTACACGATTGCAGCCGACGGCAAGGGTGAGCCGCGCCAGGTCACCGCGCCGCGCGAAGGCCGCGAAGAGTGCTTCCGCACCGACATCGTCTGGTCGCCCGACTCGAAGTCGGTGGTGCTCCAGGACAAGGCGGGCAACATCGAGCTCGTGAAGCTCGAGGACGGCGCGACGGTCGCGCTCGACAAGAACCCTTCTGCCCCGCGCGCGGCGCCCATCTCCTTCTCGAACGACTCGCGCTGGATCGCATGGTCGCGCTCGTGCGATGAGACGGAGCTCGACGCGATCTACATCTACGACACCAAGGCTGCAGATGCCGCGCAGGCTCGCACGATGGTGACGAGCGGCTTCTACTCGGACAGCAACCCGACCTTCGACCGCAAGGGCGACTGGCTCGTCTTCACGAGCGACCGCAACTTCTCGCCCGCGTACAGCGAGTTCGACACCACCTGGATCTACAACAACTCGCAGGTGTTGATGGCGGTGCCGCTGAAGAAGGACTTCAAGCTGCCGTGGCTTCCCACGAGCGACGAGGAGGGGCAGAAGGACGAGAAGAAGGACGAGAAGAACGGCGACAAGAAGAGTGAGAAGGATGGCGAGGGCGCGAAGCGCGGCGACGCTGCCGCCTCATCCGGCGCCTCAGGCAGCTGGAACTGCGTGGTGCGCATCGACAACGCGCCTGTCGCCGTCAAGCTCGCGCTCACAGAGACGAACGGGACGGTGCAGGGCACCGCGACCTCGATCATGGGCTCGGCCGATCTCACGGGCACCTACGACGCCGCGACGGGGGCGCTGAAGCTGTCGGGAAGCGCAAACGGCGCTCCGTTCGAACTCGACCTCAAGGTCGAGGGCGACTCGATCACAGGCACCGCGAGCACCGTCGGCGAGGACGGCGCTGCGATGAGGATCGACTTCAGCGGCACGCGCATTGCCGAGAAGCAGGAAGGCGACGCCGAGAAGAAGGACGACGCGAAGAAGGACGAGAAGAAGGACGAGAAGAAGGAAGTCGCCATCGACCTCGAGGGCTTCGAGGCGCGCGCGGTGCAGCTGCCAGCGGCCGCCGGCTCGTTCGGATCGCTTGGCTTCAACGACCGCAACGAACTGATCTA
>JBILDS010000232.1:0-4832 GCA_044352505.1 Phycisphaerales bacterium | reverse complement strand
GCGGAAATGCTCGCCGCGCAGCGCGAGACGCTGAAGGGAATTCTTGCGCCCTATCTCGACGCCGACGTTGAGAGCGCGCGCGAGGGCGGCTTGCGCAGCGGATTGCTTGCTGCGCGCGTTCGTGCGGCGGAGTCGTGGCGGAAGTTCTGCGACCGCTCCGACCCGGGCGCCGCAGATCCCAAGGGTCGCTCTGAACTTGCGGAAGATCTCGAACTCCTCGGGCGCGCCGCAATCGAGACCGCGCGCGCCGCGGCCTCGCGCCGGAACAACCTCGCCGGCGCGGGCGACGGCGCGATGCGCGTCGAGTGGCTTCGGGTTGCCGACGACGCGATCGCGCGCCTTGCTGCAATCGACGGCGGCCGCACGGATCTCGAAGCGCTGCGGCTTGCGCGTGCACGGATGGAGGCCGATGAACTACGGAGCGCAGGGAAGCCAGACGAGGCGCTTCGACTGGCCGAGCGCACGCTTGTTGACGCGGAAGCTGGGGTGCTGGCGGGAGCCGGTGGCGCGGCGCTCGACGAACTGGCTCGCGCACGCGCCGCGCGCGACGCGGGGCTGCTGCGCGTCTTCATTGCTGATCTTCTGTGGAACGCTGTGGTGCGGGAGATCAGTGTCGGCGCCACGCGCAACGATGTGGACGAATTGATGTCGCGCGCGATCGGGCTCTACGACGCAGAATGTGTGCGTCGACGTGCGGTTGTCGACGCTGCTGCGGACTCGGGTGTACCGGCGGCGCGCAAGGATCTCGCGACCGCAATCGAAAAGGCAGCGTTCACCCGCAGGGATCCGCGGGTCTCGAGCGTGCGCGCAACCGCTGAGTTGATCGCGCTCGACGGCGAGGCGGCCGCGCTTGAGGGCGAGTACCGCGCCCGATTCTTCGCGCTCTCGCCGAACGAAGCATCGACCGCCGAACTGCAGGAGTACGCCACGGCACTCGGGCGGCTCGTCGACCAGAGGCTCGACTTCGCGGAACAAGCGGGTCGCGTGCCCGACGATGTCGCCGCCGACGTGCGCGCGGCGATCGAGCTCGTGGTGAACCGCCACCTCGAGTGCTTCCTCACCGACACCTCGAACATCCGAAGTTCCACTGAACTTCTCAAAGTGGTGCAGCGCTTCTTCGGTCCGACGCGCGGGCTCGACGACGCGTGGCGTCGCGCGATACTCGAGCGAGTCGATCGGGTGGTGCTCACGCCGCTCGCTGAGACGGGCGGAACACTGCGCGCGCCCGCGGAAACCGTCGCCAGTCGACGCGCGTTGTCGATGGCGGTGTGCGCGCGGTTTGCGCTGTTGGCAACCCCCGACCCTGCCGCAGCAGAGCTTCGCGTGGCGCGTGCGGCGCGCGGACTCGCCGACGCGAGCGCTGTTGTGCGCGAACTTGCCGACGGCACGCTGCCTGGTGAACTTCCGGTCGATCGTGCGCGCGACCTCATGGTTGAGGCGGAGTTTGCGACCGTGGTTGCCGCGGTGCTTCGATGCAACGGTGCGGGCGACACGATGGCCACGCTCTTCAACGATCTCCGTTCTGCGAAACATCTCGCACCGCTCGTCAACCGAACGACCGCCGACCACCGCCGCGTGGCGCTCGACCTGAATGCGGTGTCGAAGGCCGCGAGCTCCGAGCCGAGCGACACGCCGTGAGTGCAGCTCGGCGCCGTGAGTGCAGCTCGGCGCCGTGAGTGCAGCGCTTCGTTTCACGCCGCAACTTGCACATGGACTTTGTCAGATTCTGGATGCGGAATCCCCGCAGCGGGCTGCCACCCTGCGCTTCACCCGCGCCTCACCACGCCGGGTGACGCGGCGCGCGGCCTGCGAGCACGGCGGCGACGTCTTTCACCACCCAGCTCATGTTGTCCATGGCGGTCATCGTGCGGCTTGCAAGGTGCGGCGCGAGATACGCGTTCGGCACGTTGAGCAGGGGGTAGTCTTGACCGAACGGTTCCGGCTCATGTACGTCGAGCATTGCCGCCGCCGCCGGGTTCGCGCGCAGCCATTCGGCCAGCGCCTGCGCGTCGAGCACGTTGCCGCGCGCGGTGTTGATGATGTTCGCGTCGGGCCGCATCGACTCGATCAGCGCGCGCGACACGAAGCCCACGTTCGACGGCCGCCCATCGATGTGAATCGTGAGGAGATCGCTCTCTGCGAAGAGCCGCTCGAGCGTGACGGGTTCGGCGCCGAAGCGCTTCTCCTCAGAAATCTCCTCGATGTCGTGATAGATCACAGTGAAACCGATCGCGCGCGCGACTTCGGCCACACGCTTTCCAATGCGGCCAAGCCCAAGCACGCCGAGCACGAGCTCGTTCATCTGCCAAAGCCCGACCACATCTTGGCGGATCTGGTTCCACTCGTCCTTCTCGACCGGATCCTCAAGGAAGAGCCGCGGCCGAAGCACATCGCACATCAGGCAGAGGACGTACTCGACCACGGCCTGCGTGTTCGCATCGGGCGTCGAGACAACCTGCACCCCGCGCGCCTTGCACGCGGCGACGTCGATGTTGTCGATGCCGACGCCAGCGCGCGCGACCACCTTCAGTCGCGGGAGATGTGCGAGCAGCGCCGCGTCGACCTTCGTGTAGGTGCGCACCACAAGTGCTTCAGCCTCGGCTGCGAGCTCCCCGAAGCGGTCGTCGTGCACGCCGCAGCGCTCGACGTCGAACCGCTGCGCGAGCCAGTCCGCCGCCTCATCGGCGAGGTGCTCAGTGACCACCACGAGGGGGCGTCGCGCGGAATGGCCGCGGGCAAGGCTGGACGCTGGATTTGGCTCCATGTGGCGCTGCGCCGGGCGGAACAACCGCAACAACCGGCAGAGGAGGCCACAATAGGCGTTCTTCGCGGACTTCGCCAACCGCCGTCATCGTGCCCTCGGGCGCGACCATCGGTCCAAACCGCACAGACGGACTTTGTCGCCCGGTTCCGTGGAACTCATGCGGATGAGCCGTGCGGTTCTTGCCGATCCTGACGGCGAACGGAGTTCCCGTGCGGAGTACCCACGCACGACAGCAGGGCGGGTGACCGTCCTTGCGAGGAGGCGAAGGATATGGACAAGGCATCGCTCATCGGAAGCATCATCGGGTTTCTCTGCTGCGCCGTCGTCTGTGTGATGGCGTCGGGCGGCAACCTCATGATGTTCTATTCGCCGAAGGGCTTCATCATGGTGTTCGGCGGAACGATCTCCGTCATCTTCATGGCGATGCCAATGGAGAACATCAAGGCGATTCCCGGGTACTGCAAGCGCTTCATGTTCAACGGCGGCCTTACGCCGCTCGAAACCGTCAAGGTCATGGGCACGCTTTCTGACAAGGCTCGCCGCGACGGCATTTTGTCACTGGAAGGCGAGATCGAGAAGATCAAGGACCCGTTCCTCGCGAAGGGTCTCCGGATGGCAGTTGACGGTACCGACGAGGAGATCATCGAGACCACGCTTCGCCTTGAGGTGATGGCGATGCAGGAGCGCCACAAGAACGGTAAGAAGTTCTTCGACCTCGTGAAGCTCTACTCACCTGGCTACGGACTGGTCGCCACGCTGATCGGTCAGGTCGGTATGTTCGGTAATCTCGGTGGCGACATCGCCACGCTCGGTTCGATGCTTGCGATCGCCGTCGTTGCCACGATGTACGGCACCGTGCTTGCGAACGCCGTCGCCGGACCGATGGGCGACAAGCTCGCCACGCGCTCGGGCGAAGAGATTCTCTCGCGTGAAATGATGGTGCAAGGCATTCTCTCAATCCAGGCTGGCGACAACCCGCGCGCCACGCAAGAGAAGATGCTCGCCTTCATCCCGCAGGGTGTCCGCAGCAAGATGAACCTCGCCGCCTAAGCCGGCATGACCCACCCGCCCCCCGAGGAGGACCACCATGGCTGAGCACAAGGAAAAGGACGGCGGTCATGGTGGTGGCCACGGCGACGCACATGGCGACGGTCACGGCGGTAAGAAGAAGAAGCACAAGAAGCACCACGGCGGTCACGGTGGCGGGCATGAAGAGGGTCACGAGGGCGCGCCCGAGTGGCTGATCTCCTTCGCCGACATGGTGATGCTCATGATGGGCTTCTTCGTGATCATGTTTGCCATGAACCTGCAGCCGCAGGGCGGGAACGCTGGTGGCGGCGGCGAGCAGACGGACGGCGTTGCCGCGCAGCCTGACATGATCGACTTCGCGATTGCCGTGCGGAAGGCGTTTCACAACGACGTCGACGTTACGTCGAATGATCCGCGCGATCAGTTGTTGATTCAGCGCATTCTCCAGTCGCAGCACGGTGGTGCTGGAGAGAGTAAAGACGAGGGCACGAAGGGTAAGGATCAGAACGTGCAGAGCGTTCGCGAGAGCGATCACTTCGGCCGCGGTACCAGTGTTTTCTTCACGCCGCGCACGGCAGCGATCAACGAAGCCGCTGGCCGCACGCTTGCTGAGATTGCGAAGCAACTGCGCGGGCAGGCCACGGTGATTGAGGTTCGCGGTCACGTTGGCGCAAGCGAAGCGTACGGAGAGCCCGAGGCGGAAATGACACTTTCGGGCGACCGCGCGCTTGCGGCGGCGCGGCGACTTGCAGCTGGTGGCATCGACTGGTGGCGAATTCGCATCGTGTCGGCCGGAAGCGGTGAGCGCGTCGAGCCGTTCCCCGAGAACGCGGCTGCAGACGCGAAGAATTCGCGCGTTGAAGTGCGTGTGCTGAACGAAGTCGCGCCACCGCGCGAACCCGCCAAGCGCTCAGATGACTCTGGTGTTGCCGGTGTCGGCACGCTTGGAACTCGCGTGCCGCGCGCAGCAGGCGTTCAATTGGATCAAGACGGTGACTCGGCGGCGGGCAAGGCAGCCCCAACTGGGGCGGAGGGAGAG
>JBILDS010000041.1:0-16406 GCA_044352505.1 Phycisphaerales bacterium | reverse complement strand
CTCGGTTGGTCAGTGTTCCGCTCGCACCGATCACCCACCTTGGGGTCTTTCTCCGCGACCGCGTTCGCCCACCGCGAACCACATTCGATCCGCGTTCGCCAGAAGCGCTCGCGCTCGATCGCGAAGTTGCCCGCTATCGAACACTCTACGAGCAGGCTCGGCTTGAACTTGAGCAAAGTGAGCGCGCCCTCGCATCACTGCGGGCCGTTCGGGCAAAGGTCGGCGATGGGGGAGGCGAGCTGATCGACGCATCGGTCGTCGCAACCGACGCGTCTCGGCTTGACGGGGTTCTGTCGCTCAACGCAGGCACGCGCCATGGCGTGCGCCCGGGCGCAAGCGTCCTCGCCGACGGCGAGCGGTTTGCGGGCGTGATTGCCCGCGAAGTCGGCGCATTCTCATCAACGCTGATCCCTTCGATTCGTCTGCCAAGTATCGGCGTTCGCCTGTACCCGCCCGAGGGCAGTGATCGAAACGTGGCGTCCACGACGTATCCCGGGGCCGTCCTGAAGCCTACCGGGCGCGGTGGCTGGACCGCCGAGGTCGCTTCGGTGATCCCTCTGCGTGAGGGAATGATCGCAAGGCTCGCCGACGATCGCTACGGTCGCCTCGCGATGGGTCTTCCAATCGGCATTGTGCGCTCGGTCGAAGCGATTGATCGCGCACCCCACGCGCGTCGCGTGGAGGTTGCTCCGGTGGTCGAATTTGAAACACTCTCACGCGTGACCATCGCGTCCGATTCGGTCACACCGTCCGAGCCAATCTCCGACCTCTCACCGACTGCGTCGCAGAGGAGTGACCCTCGATGAACTGGACGGTTGCCATCGTGGCGATCCTCTTCGCGGCAGCGTTCGACGCAAGTTTCGGCGGGCTTCTTTCGGTCGGCGAGCTGCGCGGCCAGCTGCTTCCCGCTGTGGTTGTCTTTGTGCTTCTTTTCGCACCCCGCGGCGCGGCGCTCCGCCTTGCCATGATCGGTGGCCTTGTCGCAGACCTGCTGGCGCCCGCAGTGTTGCCATCCTCGGGAACGCTCCACTCGGTGCTCGTGATCCCGGGGCCACGCGTTCTTGGGTTTCTGCTCGGCGCACTCGCAGTGCTCCAACTTCGTGGACTCCTCTATCGCCACAACCCGCTCTCCGGCGCGGTGGCAACAGGAATCTTCTCCGTCCTCACAGCACTTGTATTTGTCTTCATTTGGTCGCTACGCGGGCTGTTGTACGACGCCGGAACGCCGTGGTCACCGGCTCCGGGCGCCTCTGAAATGTCGCGTCGACTGTTGGGTGCGCTCGGCGACGCGTTGGTGGCACTTCCCGCGATCTGGCTCCTCGGTCGCACCCGCCCACTGTGGGCGTTCAGCATCGTGACCCGTGTCACCCCCGGACTTGCTCGCGCACAGGCTTCGTAGGCGGGCTCCGGGGCGCGTCGTCCGCGTGGCGTCTCGCGCTACAGTGCGCCTATGGAGTTTCCAACGCCTCGAAGCGTGTTTCTTGTTGAAGATCGCGGCGGCTCGTTCGGGCCGCTCACCGACCTTAGGCCTGCGTACGAACTTCGCTGCGGAATCTGCACGATTGCTGAGCGCATTCTCGCGCGTTGCACCGCTCGTTTGGAGCATGCAGATGTGAATCCGAGCGTCGTGGCTCTGGCCGAAATGAACTGGGATGGCGCGCATGTCACAGCCTTGATGGAGCGCACGATCGTGCACGCGCGCCTCCTGACAGTTGGGGTGCTCGACGGCCTCGCAGTTGGTGAACGACGATTTCGGCGCGACGGCACCTTCCTTGCCGCGCGGCTTCCAAAGACTGCCGATCAGGAGGCGCTCGCTGCAGCGGTGGCAACTCCACCCACGGTCGCGGAGTGTGCCTACGACGCCGACATTGCCACAGCTCCCTGGGATCTCACCACCCGTGTGGGCGTCACGCTCGAAGAGGATCTTTCGATTCTCCCGAACGTGCGGTCGTTTCATGGTGCCGTCACGCGCGCACTGCGCCCAGACGAAGGGCAGTCGTTCGGCGCCCACCCAATCATCGTGCATCCGAGCGCCAGCATTGGCCCCACGTGCGTCTTCGACGCATCGAAAGGTGCGATCGTCATTGCGCGCAACGCGGTGATTCGCCCGCTTTCGGTGATCGTTGGCCCCTGCGTCATCGGCGAGAGTTCGATTGTGAGTGAGCGCGCACTTCTCAAGGCTTCAACCGTGATCGGTCCGCACTGTCGCGTGGGAGGCGAGGTGGGCGGAACCATCTTCCAAGGATTCTCGAACAAGTCGCACGACGGCCATCTCGGTGACAGTTTCGTCGGCGAATGGGTGAACATTGGCGCGGGCAGCGACAACTCGAATCTCCTGAACACGTACGGCGAGGTGATCGTTCGGCTTGAATCGGACTCCGGGCTGGTTCGAACCGGCCGACAATTTTGGGGCAGTGTGATCGGCGATCATGTCAAGCTCGCCATCGGTACCCGCCTCATGACCGGCACCACAATTGGTACCGGTGCGATGATTGCGTGCTCAAAGCCGCCAGCGACGCTCGTGCCGCGCTTTTCTTGGCTCACCGATTCGACGGACGGCCCGAAGTCGTTCCGCATTGACAAGTTCTTGGAGACCGCGCGCGCGATGATGTCGCGTCGTTCCATCAACATTTCCCCTGCGTATGAGGCGTGCATCCGCGCGCTGCATGCGCGATCCACGGCGGCGGGGGCGTGATGTCTGAGGTGCAGGGAACACCGTCCGCATCAGCAATCGGTCCGCATGCGGCCATCGTCGATGGTCACGCGCAATTCTTCCGCGCCTACTACGCCATTCGCGGTGGACTCTCAAGCCCGGTGACAGGCGAGCCAACGAACCTTGTCTTCGGGTTCCTTTCGATGCTGTTCTCGTACATTCGCGCGCAGCGACCGAGCGACTTGGTCGTTGTGATCGATGCAGCCGGCGATACTGAGACGTTTCGTTCACAGATGTATCCAGCGTACAAGGCGCATCGAGACCCAGCGCCCGAGGACTTTCATCCTCAGGTTGAACGCTGCCTTGAAGCGCTTCGACTCATGGGAATTCCCGTGCTTGCGATTGAAGGCGTTGAAGCCGACGACGTCATCGCAACCCTCGTGGCGCGTTTGCGTGCGGCGCATCCCTCGATGCGCATTCGCATGGTGAGTCGCGATAAAGATCTCGGTCAACTCGTCGATGAATACACCACGCTGTTCGATGCACAGAAGAACGGTGACATCGGTCTCGAACAGCTCTTCGACTCGAAGGGCGTGCGCCCCTCGCAGGTTGTGGATCTTCTCGCATTGATGGGCGACTCTGCCGACAATGTTCCCGGTGTTCCGGGAATCGGGCCAAAGACAGCCGCCTCGCTTCTTGCCGAGCACGGTTCGATTGAAGGGATCTACCAGAATCTGGCAACAATCAAGGGAAAGAAGGGCGAGGCGCTTGCCGCGAGTCGTGAGCTCGTGGCGCTCTCACGCCGTTTGGTTGCTCTCAAGACCGATTGCGACGTTCCACTTTCCGATCACGACGCCAGATTCGATCCGACACGCTGCGACCTCCCTGCGCTGCTCGAACTCCTTCGCGTGCTTGGGTTTACTCGGCTTCGATCTGAGGCGCAGGAGATCTTTGGAACGAAGGACGCTTCGCGCGGTTCCGACAAAGACGCGTCGACATCTGCCGGGCGACCTGACGAAGGAGCCCCATCAGGCAAGCGCGCGCGGCGAACCCGCATCGAGCGTCAGGAGTCTCCGTCGCTCTTTGCGTCGGAGCCTGAAGCAGCCGACGCGGAACCGACGACTCCCGTTCGCACATCCCGTCATGAAGAACCGGCGTTTGGAACGCTCTTCGATTCCGTCGCAGGCGCCACCGCCGCGCCTGTCTCCGCGCGCGCGATCGTCCATGAGATCATTCGAACCGAGCCCGAACTTCTGGCGTTGGTCGACGACATCCGCCGCGTTGGTCGCGTGGCGTTCGACACCGAAACCACCTCGCTTTCACGGCCACAAGCGCGATTGGTTGGGCTGTCGTTCGCAATCGAAGAGGGACGCGCCGCCTACGTTCCAGTGCGTTCCCCCGAGCAGGGCTCGCACCTCGATACCGACGCGGCGCTTGAGATTCTCAAGCCGCTTCTTGAAGACCGATCGATTGCAAAGGTTGGTCATAATCTCAAGTATGACCATGAAGTGCTTGCCAATCACGGCATCACACTTCGAGGTATCGCAGGCGATTCGATGGTGGCCAGTTGGATGGTCGATCCGACGCGGACATCGCACGGGCTTGATGCCACAGCGGAGCATGTGCTCGGAGTTCGTCCGATTCCGATCGAAGCCGTGATTGGCGCGAAGGGTAGTCCCGGGGGGCAGCGACGCTTCGACGAGGCGCCCTTGGCGCTCGCTGCACCGTACGCAGCCGAAGACGCAGAGGTCGCGCTCGCCCTCGCAGCGCGCCTCGAAACGACACTTCGCGATCGTGCTCAATTCGATGTCTATCGCGACGTCGAGGTTCCATTGGTTCCGGTGCTCGCCCGTATGGAGGGAGCGGGAATTCGAATCGATCGCGCGGAGCTCGCGCGGCAGCGATCCGTGTTGGAAGGTCGATTGGTCGAGCTGCGCGATTCGATTGCAGCCACCGCGCCCTGGCCGTTCAACCCCGATAGCCCGAAGCAGTTGTCGCAGGTTCTCTTCAATCGCCCTGACGATCAGCCTCGGGGACTTGGGCTCAAGGTCATCAAGCGAACGTTGACCGGCGCAAGCACCGACAATGAAGTACTGGAGAAACTCGCGGAAGATCCGAATTGCCCGTCCGATCTCCCAGCGCAGATCATTGAGTACCGTCAGTTTGCGAAGTTGGTGGGCACTTATCTGAAAGCGCTTGACGAGGCGATCGAACCATCGACCGGACGCATTCACTGCACGTTCCATCAAACCGGAACTGCGACTGGACGTCTCTCGTCGAGCGATCCGAATCTCCAGAACATTCCGATTCGCACTGAGGTTGGCGCTGCGATTCGGCGCGCCTTCATTGCCGCAGACGATTGCGTGTTTGTTTCGGCCGACTACTCCCAGATTGAGCTGCGCTTCCTTGCGCATCTCTCTGGTGACCCTGGTCTCTGTTCGGCTTTCGAGCGCGGCGAGGACATCCATCGCGCCGTGGCGGCAGAGGTGTTCGAGGTGCAACCAGACGCCGTGACCGACGCGCAGCGATCGGCCGCGAAGATGGTGAACTTCGGCATCGTCTATGGGATCACCGCATCCGGCTTGGCACGACGCTTGGGCGCCGGCTACACGGTCGCGCGCGCGAAGGAGATCATTGAAAGCTACCGGGCAAGGTTCCGCGGCATCGACGCGTTCCTTGAGCAGTGTGTCGAGCAGGCACGAACGACGGGACACGCCGCCACAATCCTTGGCCGCTGGCGACCGATCCCGCAGATTGCATCGCGCAACCCTGCGGAGCGCGCCTTTGGTGAGCGCATCGCCGTGAACACGGTGGTGCAGGGTTCAGCGGCCGACCTCATCAAGATTGCCATGATTCGACTCGATGCGGCGCTGGCGTCTGAGTTCCCTCGCGCGCGGCTTCTCCTTCAGATCCACGACGAATTGCTTGTCGAAGCGCCGAAAGCCGATGCGCCCGGCGTCCAGGCGCTGCTCGGAGCGGTGATGCGCGGTGCCATGACGCTGCGGGTTCCGCTCGAGGTTTCTTCGGCGACAGGTGCGCGCTGGTCTGACGTCTGATAGAGCGCGACGCACCGAAGCTCTCGGGATTCGCCCCGGTTTTCCCTTGTATCTCTTCCCTTGTATCTCTTCCCTTGTATTCCCACACTTGACGGCGCTGCGAACTGTGCTATTCTCTCCATCCCCCGCCGCCAAGGCGGGGTGTTGGGGCGGTAGCTCAATTGGTTAGAGTACCGGCTTGTCACGCCGGTGGTTGCGGGTTCGATTCCCGTCCGCCTCGCTTCAGTTCACACGTCACAACGTGTTCGAGCGACTTGCAATGAAGACGACCTGCGGTTTTGCCGCAGGTCGTTTCGTTTGCGGACGTGATGAACGCGAACATGGCGAGACCTGAATCGAACGCCGCGTCAATCGCGTTGCTTTGGAGCCACCAACTTCGATCAGCTGCTGCGCCATTTGATCGAGCAGCCAACGCTCGGGCGTTGGTCAGCGGATGGCGGGCGCTCTGCAAGTACTGCATCAAGCGCCGCGCGCAAATCCTGCCCAGTCACCGGGATGGCATTCCCAGGTCGACTTTGATCCAGCTGTCCGCGATACACCAAGCGATGGTGTCGGTCGTAGAGGAAAAAGTCCGGTGTGCATTGGGCATCAAATGCACGCGCGACGTCCTGTGTGGCATCAAAGAGGTATGGAAAGCAGTACCCAACATCGCACGCTTCGGCCGCCATCAACTCCGGGGCGTCTGCCGGATACGTTGCTGGATCATTCGAGCTGATGGCCGCAATCGCCAAGCCCTTTGGGACGTACGTCCTGCCGATCGCAGCAACTTCGTGGCGAATGTGCTTCACGAAGGGGCAGTGGTTACACAAGAACATCACGAGAAGAGGGCGCCCGAATACGTCTGCGTTCGACATGCGAAACCCTCGCGGATCGTGGAGATCAAACGCGGGGCACTGCGAGCCAAGGGCAACCATGGAGCTTTGAAGAGGAGGCATGCGCAGTATCGTACGATGGTGTCGCCTGACTGGAGACCATGCTATGGCCCGTCGCACAAACAGTGATTGGAACCCGCGCCCCGACGATGATGATCCGCGTGATGCCCCCGGCAACGATGGCGAGTTCAACGATGACGGCGACGATGAAGCTGATGCGCACGACGAGGCCGATCGCGATCGCTTCGCCTCTGAGACGGCCTACTGCCCGGAATGCGGCGCCGAAGTGTTCGATGCTGCAGACATTTGCCCGCAGTGCTATTCGTGGATCGACGGGGACACCACCCACAAGAAGCCGAGCCGACTTCGTGCGTCACTGAAGGTGATCGTTGTTGCGGTGCTTCTCGGCGTCATGATTGCCGGTGTCACTCTGTACGCACTCGCTCGGATCGTCGGTTGATCGACATCTTTGCAGCGCGTCAGGCGACTTCATCGGCTCGCGTCGAACGACCAACGCCGGTCGATCGCGGTGGGCACTGTGAATCACGTGGCGCAGGCCCGAGATCTGCCGAGAGGTCAACGCGCGCGAACCGACTCCGCGATTCCCGCGCGGCCAATCCAATCACCTCGTCGCGTCCTTCGATTGGGGGCGTTGCATCCATCGTTGATCCAACGAGTTTGCGCAACTTCACGATTCCCCGATGCTTCCAGTTGTTGATCGTGGTCACTGACACGCCAAGCGCTTCCGCCGCGTGTTGGTAACTCTTCCCCTCGCACACAATCAAGCGCACAGCGTCCTGCTCGTCCTTGCCGAGAAGCCCGAGTGCGGTCTCGAGTACGTCGCTTCCAAGATCACCACGTTCAGCGTCGCTTCGCGATTGACGACGGGCTCGTGCGGTCTCGTCACCACCATCCATCATCACGCGCTCTTCAAGCAACTCGCGCAAGCGCGCCGCACGTGCGTAGCGCCGCCGCAGCAGATTGTGCGCGATCTTCAGCAGGTAACTGATCGAAATGGTGAGGCGTTCCAATTCCGGATGTTGGAGCAGCCGGACGAAGACCTCTTGTGAGAGATCCTCCGCCACGTCTGGCGTGGTCGACTTTCGTAGGAACGCGTAGACGCGCTCGTAGTACTGGTCGAAGAGGTCGAGGACCAAAGTTGCCCGGTCGTGCGTCGCATCCATGTAGGTACTCCTTGCGGCCCGCTCGGCGGAATCCTCGATGACCACCCCGCAGCCACCCGCCGCGGTGGGGTCACCGCCTGCACTCTACGTTCACTGGTTGCCCGATCTAGCAGGACAACCCTCGCAAGTCCCTGCGCATTCAGGGAGATGGAGAGATTCCCCTACGGTGTCCGCAGCGTGTGGGGGGGCTTTCGCCCACTCCCCGCGAAGACGCTATCCTTTCAAATGATGTCGACGGGGAGTCCCATTTCTGTTCTGGTCGCGGATGACCACGCGCTGATTCGGTCAGCGCTTGTCGCGGTTCTGAACGCGACCGACGATATTCGCGTGGTCGGCGAAGCGGCCAACGCTGCAGATGCGGTCGAACTGGCTCACAAGCTTTCGCCGACCATCGTCATTCTCGATGTTGAGATGCCCGGCGTGGATGCGTTCCACGCGGCGAGTCACATTCGCCAGTTGCGACCGAACACTGCGATTGTCTTTCTGACCGCAAGCGATCAAGATCGCGCAATTGAGCAGGCGATCAAAGTTGGCGCACTCGGCTACATCGTGAAGAGCGATGATCCGAGCGGAATCCCGGGCGCCATGCGCGCCGTTGCGCGCGGCGAGCATTACTTCTCTCCCCGCGCTGCCGAACGTGTGCGCGGTGGTGTCGGCGAGATTCGAAAGCGCAAGATCACCGGGACCCGCGGCGCCGGACTTTCCGACCGCGAGGTCGAAGTGTTGCGCTACGTGGGCAAGGGCTACGCCAAGAAGCAGATTGCGGAGATGCTCGGGATTTCGGTGAAGACCGTCGACAAGCATGTGACAAGCGTCATGGAGAAACTCGACATCCATGATCGCGTCGAGCTTGCGCTGTACGCAGTCCGCGAAGGCTTCATCAGCGCGTGAGCCGCGCAGGAAACGGCGCGCCCCAGCCGCGACGTCGCCAAAGCGCGATTGATTCGGGCGTCAATGTTCGCACGAACGCCACAGCCGCGATCGAGATTGTGCGGCAATGCGACGATGAGGCCGTCGTGTTCAAGCCGGCGGGACTTTCAAGCGAACGCGCAGGTGGACACGAGTTGGACTCGCTGCTTTCGCGTGTCCGCACGCAACTCGGTTGGCCAGACGCGCGCCTTCCCCATCGGCTCGATCGCCTCACGCGCGGTCTCATCGTGGTTTCTCGCGATGCGCCTGCGGCCGCCCGACACGGCGCGGAGATTCGCGCAAAGACGTGGCTGAAGTGGTACTTCGCCCGGGTTCGCCGCACGGGGGTGGCTTCGGATCATGGGCGCCGAAACGCGACGTCGCTTGTCGGGCCGCACCACGCGTACATTCGCCGCGAGGGCGCGCGCGCGCGCATTGTGCGCGCAGGCGGCGATCCGTCTCATCTGACGGTGCTTGCGGTCACGCCCGCAACCGACTGCATCGAAGACGCACACGTTCTCATTCGGCTCGACACAGGGCGCTTCCACCAGATTCGAGTCATGCTGGCGCACGTCGGGTTTCCGCTGGTAGGAGATACCCTCTACGGGGGAATCGCGGCGCGCCCGAGAGCATCACGCGCACGTGCGCTCAACGCGCAAGGCAACGGCAATGATGGAGACGACGAGATCGCGATCGATCTCGAGAGCGTTGCGCTTCGGATTGCGCGGGATGGCGGCGCAGTCGTGAATCGCCTTCACGCGCATGCCGATCGCCGAGGAGTTTCTGAAGCACTCGAGCACGCGCTGGACGAGGCGATCAGCGCTGCATCATCGTGAGTTTCGCATGCGAAGCGAGCGTGTCGGTGCACTCGCGGCCGTCGACCCACATTGACTTTCCGAATGCATTGGTTGCGAATTGGGAGAGTGCGCGTCGCCAACGAGCCGTCTCTTCGGGAGCAAGCGGCGCACGCAGATTCGCTGCGAATCCAGCTGGGCTAAGAAGGTCGTTGAATCCAGTCGTTCGCTCAAGAAGCGTGAGCGTTCCGCCCTCGATCTCGAGTTCGACCTCCGGTTCGCCGGGCTCGCCGTCAAGTCGGGCGAATGCTGCACCGCCGTACAGTCCAACTTCACCTTCCGACACGATCAGAATTCGCGTGACCGCATTGGTTGCCGTTGCATCGACGGGGGTCATGCCAGGCTTCGGTTTCCAAATCACTTGGACATGGACAAAGACTGCGTTTCGCAATGGACGATCGGCTTGATGTGAGAGGAGATCGCTGAGTGAAACATCGGCGAAGAAGAAACTGTCTTCGGACTCGCGCACGGCGTACGCGGCGCTCGAGAACTCGCGATCAAACTCAAGCGCGCTTGTGCCGAGTGAAACCAAGGTTGCACGACCCGTGACGCTGTCGCTTGCGCACCCAAAGAGCGCGGCGAGGGTTGCAAGGGCAGTCACCATGTACACCGCCCCAGAAGGGCGACGGAGGTACCGATTCAATCCTGTCTTGTTTCTCATCCTGCGTCTCCAAGAAGGCGAAGCGGTTGTTCGGACGCGAGTGCGCGTGCAGTTTCACGCGCACCGGTCGGCGGTGCACTTCCGAGGCCTAGAAGTGCGCATGCGTCGCGCTCGACGATCTCTCGGAGGAGCGAGCGGGCGATCTGCGGAAACTGGGTCGCCTGGAGTGCGCTGTTCACGCTGTACACCGCCTCGATTGCGCGCGCCGGTGTATCGAACGGGAATCCCGATGCGAACAACACCTGTCGATCGACGGCGTGATCGCGGGCCAGCTGCAGACCCTGAAGCAGTTCCCACGGCCGCGCGGCGATTCCCGCGGTGGTCGTGAACACCCGATCATGCTTCGCGAGGAGCGCCAACGTCTCAGCAAGAAACGGCGCGCCAAAGCCGTGCACGACAATCGAAAGGCGCGGAAACGTGCGCGCAACTTCGTCGAGGAGAAACGGGCGCGCGAACTCAAGGCGAGCGGACGCCGGAAGTGGGCCAGTCCACCCTATGAGCACCGGGAGTTGGTTTGCTTCAGCTCGATCAAAGACCCGCATGGCGCGGGTGTCGGTTGGGTTGAACCCTTGCGTGCAGGGGTCAAGCCAGATCGCGGAAACGCCCGCTGCGCGGGCAGAGTCCACTTCAGAGGCGGCGCCTGATCGAGTTGGGTCAACAGCGCGGGCGAGGAATAGCCGTCCAGCGGCGGCATCCACGACGGGTCGCAGCAGATCTTCTGCGATCGCGCCACGAATAAGTTCGCTGCGGAATCCAACCAGAACCGCCGCATCCACCGAGCGCATGGCGTTCTGGTGCGACTCCGCGCTTGCGTCAGGTTGCACCCAGCGCGACGCGCCGAGTCGACGCACCGCAGCAGCGAGCTCGTCGCCGAGATCCTCGATTCGTGGCCAAATGCGCGTGTCGAGATCCACGATCATGACGCGCGGACTGTACACGACGCGGGCCAAGTCGGTGCCGACCTATACTCGCGCCCATGTCCACGCCCGTCTGGCAATCTGATGATCTCGCGGCCAACCCGCACGCCCGCGGCGACAAGGCCGCGAAGGTCCAGGCCATGTTCGCCGCCATCGCGCGTGCCTACGACCTCAACAATCGTCTGCATTCCTTCGGCCTTGACCAGCGGTGGCGCAAGACTGCGGTTCGGTTGGCTGAGATCAAAGCGGGGGATCGAGTTGTGGATGTCGCGTGCGGAACTGGTGATCTCACCGAGCTGTTCGCGCAGACTCCGGCAGCAAGCGTGCTCGGGCTCGATTTCACGCCGCAGATGTTGGACATCGCTCGGTCGAAGTCAAGCGCCGCCCGCAGCGGGCGCGGCTCGAACATGCGCCAACCCCTTGGCGTGGTTCCCAGTTACGAGCATGGCGACGCCACCGCGCTTGCGCTCGAGAACGCTAGTGTGGACGTACTCTCGATAGCCTTTGGTCTTCGAAACGTGTCCGATCCCCTTCAGGCGCTGCGCGAATTCCGCCGCGTTCTTCGTCCGGGCGGACGGCTTGTGGTACTTGAGTTCGACGAGCCGACCAATCCGCTGATTCGGGGACTCAACCGGCTCTACACGCATCGCATCATGCCGTGGACGGCAACTTGGATTGCGCGCGACTCTTCCGGCGCGTACCGATACCTTCCCCGTTCTGTGGAGACGTTCTTGGATCGTGCGCGTCTGGCGGAGGCACTGCGCTCTGTCGGATTTGCGGAAATCACGCAGAAGCCGCTTACGTTCGGCACCTGTGTGATCACGGTCGCGCGCTGATTGGGCGCGCGGAACAGCAGTCTGTCGAAAAATTGGTGCGAACCGAAACGGAATCGTTTCCGGTGTTCTTGTCACGTCGGCGCGGTGTCCCGATGGATCGGGGTGCTCCGTCGCACCCACTCGCCAGGAGGATCCTGGTCCACCATAGATTGAACGGACGACGGGGATCGCGTC
The DNA here is from genome assembly GCA_044352505.1 of Phycisphaerales bacterium. Lineage (GTDB taxonomy): Bacteria > Planctomycetota > Phycisphaerae > Phycisphaerales > SM1A02 > QWPT01. The sequence continues at coordinate 4,290 of JBILDS010000041.1, read as the reverse complement.
CAACCGTTCCGTACGCTGGAGGAATGGCCATGCCTCAGGCCAGACACTTCGACGACGGCTTTCGTAGCCGTACGTCATTGGCGAGCGACGTTGATGCGCGCTCGGATCAGGAATCGAAGTCTGAAGATTGTGCGGAATCAACGCTGCGCTCGGTTTGTGACGAGCGCGCGCTTGAGCGGTTCATGAGCGCCTTGATGCGTGGCGACCGAGTCGCAGCACGCAACGCTGCGTTTGATCCAATCTCAACCGGTGCAACTGCATCCTTCGTCCTTGAGCATCTCATCTGGCCGGCGGTCTCCGCACTCGACGGTTGGAGCCGCCGCGATCAGATCTCCGCAGTGCACCAACATTGCGCCACGCTGCTCCTGGCACAGATCGCTCGCAGCCTTGAAGACCGCCTGTCGGCGCGTCCATCCCGCGGGTGCATGATGTTGATTACAAGCGGACAGAAGCCACTTGAGGAACTTGCGGGGCTCATTTTCGCGGGACTCGCCGAGGCAGACGGCTACGAAGTCCTCTTCCTCGGTGGCGGGGTTGAGTCTGACGACGCGTTCGCGGAGATAGGCGCCCGAACGCCCGATCTCGTGGTGTGCTTCGCAGCAGCCGGGGGCGACGCAGCGCGACTCCGTCGCCTTCTCACGGCGCTTCGGGAGCAGAAGCCGGTTCCCGGGCTTCGCGTTGCCGTCGGTGGCGGTGTCTTTGGCCGGGCGCCGGGTCTTGCAGAGGAGCTCGGGATCAACCTTGAGGGCACCTCGCCTTTCGACCTTCTCCGGGCAATTCGGGCAGCTTCGCCAAGCGGCCGTCGAGATTCTGCTCCGGCTGCGCCGCGGCGCCGTCGTTCCGCGAAAGCGGCGTAGGCGTTCAGTTCCTCAAGCGAACCAACTGGGCGAAGGCCTCGACCGGCCTGAGCGGCGCCCGGCGACCGCAGCAGCTTTGGGCGGGGGAGCTCGATTGTCCCCCGTCCAGAGCCGCGTTCGGGATGGTCCGAAATTCCGCCCAAACGGCCTCAGACCCGCGAATATGGGGAACGCGCGGCGAACCCGCCCGTACACTTTCGGCTCGACCTTGGCGAGGCGCACTGGCACTCGCCGCGGGTCGTGGACCGCGGAGATCCGGCCATGCTCGACGCAAGAACCGAACGACTCACGATCGCACGTGCCCAACGGGGCGATCGTGCTGCGATTACTGAGTTGATCCAGGCCTATCAGCGCCCGCTTGAAGCGTTCCTGTTCCGACTCTGCGGGAAGCATGAGCTTGCGGAGGATCTCGCGCAGGAAGCCTTCGTGCGCGTCATCAAGTCGCTCCATCGGTTCGATGACCAGTACCGATTCTCAACCTGGCTCTTCACCATCGGCAAGCGTTTGTTGGTGAACGCCCAGCAGAAGATGAAGCCGCTCCCGGAGAGCGAAATCGTCGAGTTCCGTGCCGACGACACGCGCACGCCGCTGAGCGAGGTGGTCTCAGCTGAGCGAGGCGCGCGCATTTCGAAACTTGTTGAGATTGCGGTCGAGTCATTGGTGTCGCCGCAACGTGAAATCGTGCTGCTTTTCCACCAGCAGGGCTGGTCGGTGCAGCGCATCGCCGAAGAACTTCGCATGCCGGAGGGGACGATCAAGAGCCATCTCTTCCGCGCTCGACGTCGGATGCTTTTCGCGATTGAGCAGAGTGGCGTTTCCGACCCGACCGAGGTGCTGAAGTGAACTTCGATGGATTCGACGGCACGCCTTCGGGCGAGCGCGTGTCGACGCGGGCGCAGCGCGCGTTGGTGCGTGTTCTGCTTGCGCTTCGCGGCGAGGCTCGTCGGTCGGCCGATTCGCTTGCAGATCGCGCTCGCGCGGAGGCACTCGCTGATCGCATCATGCTGGAGCTTCCCCGAAGTGTGCTCCCGCTTGGTCTTGCGGCTGCAATGATCGTTCTCGTGGTCTGCGCAATGCCACTTATGCGCGACGCGGTGGCCGAGGAGTCCGCGTTGGCGACACCGGTTTCAAGTGTTGTCGAACAGGGATTCCGTGCCAACAGCGCTGCAATCTCCGACGGATTCGACGCACTGCGCGAAGTGGTCGCACCCTTCGCCGTTGAGGCGGCGGTGGTCGATGAGCAGACTTGCTGCCGCCCACCCGAAGAGGCGGCGCTTCCGTACCCGCGTTCCTGACGAGGCAATGCGCGCGGTGAGCGTTCGATCAAGCCATGTCGTGTTCCGCCTGCTTGTGACGCTGTTGAGCGTCGGCTTTGCCATTGGCTTGAACCGCACGTCGATCGCCGACAACGCTGCATTTGCGTTGGCGCCGAGGAACGCCACCATCGCGGTGGATGCCCGCGGGTTTGCAGACGTTCTTGGCTCGAGCGATACGGCGGTGCGATCGCTTCTCGGCGCGCTCGCGGGTGAGCAAGCCCTCGCAACCTTCGACGCGGTGGCGCGGAGAGGCCGTGGCGATGCGGAGACGACGGCGCGCGAAGTGTTCGCCGGTCGCGTTGCCTTCTACGCCATCGACGGTGGTCGAGAGACGTCGCAGTGGATGTTCGGTGTTGAAGCCGACGATGCTCGGTGCCAGCGGGTGTTGCGCATGCTGGGCGCCCGGATGGATGCGCCGGGGCGCTTTACTTCGACGAGCGAGAAGCTTCTCCTTCGCCGCGTTGGCGGTTGGCTCCTGATGAGTCCCATCGCGCTTGGCGAGAGCGCGCTTGATGAAGCGGCGCGAAGGGTTGTGAAGGAGGATCCAGCAGGCTCACTCCTCGGGGAACCGCTCATGCAAGCGTTCCTCGGATCCGATGCTCCAGTGCGCATCTTTCTCCGCCACGGTGCGCCCATTGGGGGCGCTACAACGCTTGGCATCTCACGAAACGCGACTGGACTTCGCGCCGAACTCAACGGGAACTACGACGACTCGCCGCTTGGTGCTGCGATTCAATCGGCACCGCTCGATGAGCGCCTCGTGCGTGCGCTCAGCAACGACGCAGCGTTTGTGCTTGTCAACCCAACCGATGGACTTCCGGACCCATCCGACGCCTTCTGGATTGCACTTGTCCCAGAACTCTCCGCGTCGCCCGCAATGCGTTCGAATCTGTCGGGCGAGCGTTTGCTTGCGGTCGGGCGCGCGAGCGTTGCTGTGAGTCCAGCGATCGCGCTGGCGTGGCGGGTTGATGACGCATCCCAGGCGGAGTCTGAGCAAGATCTGTTCATGCACGGGGTTTGCTGTGGAATGGCCCGCGCCATCGAAGTGGCTCCCGGTTCACGCGAGTCGAGCGCGAAAGGCGGTGACTCTTCGCATGCGACAGGTTTGTCGACCGCGACGACCGCTTCGTCGAGCGCCGAGTCCGTCGCGCCCAAAGCGACCACAGATCGGGAGCAAGGCGCGGGGCGTCGCTGTGACGCGCTGGGCGGATTTGCTGATCGCTACCTTGGAAGCGGTTTCAAACTGGGTCGATCGGTGCTCTGCTGGTCGACCGTGTCGACCGACTGTGGCGGGTGGCAGGTATACGCGAGTGATCCGAGCTGGCTTCGGGTGGTCGAAGGTCGCCTGCAGGCGCACGCGTGTGCTGGCGCGGAGCAGCCGAGGGCCGCAGGCTTGGGGCTTTGTGATGGCCCTGAGGCGGCGCGACTTCTTCGAACATGGAAGCCGTTGGTCGAGGGCGACGGCGCTGGAGTCGAGCGCCTCACGAGGGGATTGGAAGCCGTTGCCGCGGCGCTTGAGAGCCTTGGGCGCGTGACGTTTCGCTACGAAACACCAAACAGTCGTTCGGTGCATGCCGTGCTTGAACTTCGACAGTCCGCCGCGCGCGACGCGGGTGCCGCGCGATGAGCGCCGGAACTGGGCGTACTTGTCGGCATCGTCGCGACACACTCCTGTTGCGCGCGTCTCGCCATCCGCTGTCTGCGGAACTCGCATCGGCGCTTGGACAGATAAACGGCATGTTGGACGCGCGACTTGCGCTTCTTGTAAGCGGCGGCGGCGACTCCATGGCAATGCTCGTGTTGATGGCCGCCGTTCGTGAACGCACTGATCGAACACTCGACTCGCTTGCCGTCTTGAGCGTTGATCACGGATTGCGGCCCGAGGCAACGCGCGAGTGTGAAGCTGCAATCGAACTCGCGGGCGAACTTGGCATCGCGCGTCGGGAGATCGCACGTGTCCAGGTTCGACGCGACGGAAATCTTCTCGATGCTGCGCGAACCGCGCGACTTGAGGCGGCCTCCACGTTCACGGCGCAACAAGGCTGCGCTGCTGCGATGCTTGCACATACAGCGGACGATCGCGCGGAGTCGCTCCTCATGGGTTTGTCCAAGGGGCT
>JBILDS010000231.1:0-4890 GCA_044352505.1 Phycisphaerales bacterium | reverse complement strand
GATGACCGCGAACACCACACCTTGCGCTGCGAACTCCTTCTCGAGCGCGAAGAATCGCTCGAGTTCCCGCGCGCTCAGTGCGCCGAGCGGCGCTGTGAAGTGCAGCGCGACGACGGAGCCTTTCCAGGTCGAGGTCCAGTCGGTGGCTGGCGCGTTGGCAACCCAATCGACTCCAGCGACCTTCTCTGCGAGCGCTGGCTCTGCGCCCTCGACTGCGCGCAGCGACTGCGGCCGCTTGGCGCCGCCGACGTAGGTTTCGGGCGCGAACTCGCCGCTCGCGCCCGCGCTGCCCGCGTCGGGTGCGGCTTCTTTCAAGAGCATTTCAACGACGTCGGCAACGTGGTTCGGAATGAGGCCAGCCGCACGCACGATGCCCGCGCGGTCGATGACGACGTAGGTGGGCCAGAACTGCACGGCGTACGCCTTCGCGGACGGCCCGCCCGACTTGTCCTTTGCAAGCGTGTAGTTGATCTTCTTCTCGCGTGCGACCGCGTCGGCACGATCCCAACCCGCGTTCGAATCGTGGACGCCGATAAACACGAGATCGCCGGAAGCTTCATGCTTCTTCACGAGCGCGACGTTCTCTGGGATCGCGTTCATGCACGGGCCGCACCAAGTGGCCCAGAAGTCGACGACAACAACCTTGCCCTTGTTCTCCAAGACAGAGGTCTGGGTGCCGATCCACGCATCCGCGTCGATCGTGGGCGCAGGCTTCCCCTCAAGCGCTTTGAGTGCAGCGGGGCGGTTGGCACCTTCGAAGAACCACTCGTCTGGAATCGCGGGCGGCGCTGCGTAGACCTCTGCGGCTGCGGCGAGCGGAGCGATGAAGATGCTGAAGGTGACTGCGGCGCGCGCGGCGAGGCGGACAATCGCGAGAGGCGTCATGGCGCGAGTGTAACCGCACAAAACCAGCGAACCCGCCGCGCGTTGCTGATTTTCCGCGGGGTTCTATCTTCGGAGATCCGTCAGTCAGAACCTTGTCGCCTTGCAGTCCCGTCGCTTCCTTCCCCCCCCAACTTCATGCGGGCCCAGATTGCGGGAACTGCGAGCGACCAACTGGGGAAGAGCCCCAAGCCAGGAATCGCCTCAATCACGCAGGCGATGATGATTTCTGGGCGAAACCCGCGAAGGCAGAGCGCGAGAATCAATGCGATTCCAACGTCAAACGCAATGATCGCAAACTCGCTCACGGGGTATCCGACGGTGTCAGCGAGTAGAGCAACGGCCATGGCGATGGCGAAGCGCACGCCAGAGACGGCGACGCTCCGACGCACGTCTCGAGCAGTCGAGCGTGACGGCGGGGGCGAATCGTTTGCCGCAGGGAGATCTGTTGAGATTTCCGCGACGCGATGCGGCGCGATGTTCGTGGGTTGTTCGCGCGGCTCGTCACTCATACATCGACTCCTGCGGAATGAGAACAATCGGAACAACAGGGTAGGCGCTTACGGCGCTTTCGTGCGGAGGGCGCGATCGCGCGCTCTTGTAGCGCTTGGGTCGATAGCAAGTGTCAATCCAAGTTGACGAGAAAGACGTTCGCATGCAGACCGCGTGAATATGTGTGCTCGCGAGATCTGTCGCTCCTCTTCGCACCAGATCCGACGGACGCGGAGGACGCCGTCTGCACGGTCACTTTCAAGATCAACACGGGCGACGAAGCGCTCGCCGACGAGGACGGGCATCGTGTAGTAGCCGTGAACACGCTTCGCAGCGGGCACGAATGCTTCGAAGCGGTAGTCGAAGCCAAAGAGCTCGGCGAGGCGTGGGCGCTCGCGGATGAGTGGGTCAAACGGCGTGAGAAGTCGCGGCGTGTCGTCGGGTTCGATGCGTGACGCGAGGCGCTTCCAGTCGAGCCGCGCGAAGCCCGCGACGGGCGTACGGCCAAGTCGCTCGAGCGCGACCGTTGCGATTTCGCCACGTTTTGCGGCTGTTTCGCACCAGGCCTTCGCGTCGGCGGGGGAGATCGCCCACAGATAGTGCGCGATCTCACGCGGGGTCGCTGCACCAAGGCGCTCGATGGCCGCGAGGCACGCGAATCGAACGAGTTCCTCGTGCGGAGGCTGCGCGGGAACCTCGCCGTACACGCGCTCCGCGACGTCGTAGACCTTCTCGAATCCGCGCCGCGAGTGCACCGCGACCTCGCCCGTGCGCCACAGGAACTCGAGCGCGGCCTTGTGCGGCGACCAGTCCCACCAGCCCTCGCTCTTGCGCGCGTTCGCGGGCCGTGGGAAATCGCGCGTCGCGAGCGGCCCGCGCTCTTGCAGTGCCTCGCGCACCTCGAGAATCGTGCGCCGCCAGTTGCGCCCGAGCCGCTCGCGCATCCACGCGCTCTGTCCGAGGCGCGCGCGGCTCCGCTCGAAGCGATGCGTCCACCACGGGAGCCAGTCGCTGCGGATCACACTCGCATCGTGCGTCCAGTGTTCGAACGCGTCGCGCGTCGACTCGGTGTGGTGCGAGAGATGCGTGGGGTCGTAGCCATCGAGCCGCGCGTGAAAGACGAGGTGATGCGCACGTTCGACCGAGCTGATGCTGTCGACCTGCACGAATCCAAGCTCGCGCACGAGCGCGATCACGCGCGCCTTCGTCGCGCGCGCGGGCGCGCGGTCGAGCGCGCAGCCCGCAAGCAGCAGCCGCCGCGCCGATTCGATCGGCACGGTGTCGGCGGCGGCGTGCGGGTGGGTGTGGGCGCGGCGCGCTGGCATAGAAACTCGCCACGCAGACTACCGCGGCAGACGTTCCCTGCGCAGTCAAGCGCACGAGCAGGCGTAGAAGCGACTCCGCCGCGATTCCGAATCGTTCCCCTAGGGGAGTTGCGACCGACTTGCGCGCAATACATGTGTGGCCCCGCGTGTGTGCATACGCCGGAAACACCGCGCGCATTGAATCCAGCCGTGCATTGAGCGCAGAGCAGGAGACCCAGCGATGAAGGCAACCGATTCGGCCGTGATTCTCGTCGTTGACAACGATTCTTCGGTTCGAAACTACCTCGCGCACATCATCGAGGGCGCAGGCTATGCGTGCGTGACGGCCGCGACAGGCGCGCAGGCGCTCGCCGAGTGGCAGGAGCGCAGTTTCGATCTCGTCGTGACCGACCTCAACATGCCCAACGGCGACGGGATCGCGCTCGCGAAGTCGATGCAGCGCTCCGAGGCCGTGCCGATTGTCTTCATCACAGGGTTCGCCGACGACCACAAGAAGGGGATCGCTCAGATCAAGGGCGCCTCGGTGCTCGAAAAGCCGTTCAATGCCGACGAACTCCTCCAACTCATCGAACAGAAACTTGAGGGGAAGCCGATCGGCGAGAACGGCCGTCACAACGCTGAGGACGGGCGCGACCACTGGCAGATTGGCGGGCTCGCAAGCAGCATCTGGCACGAGGGTCTCGCCCTTCCACGCACGGGCGGCGGTGACGAAGACATCGACAACCTCGCCGACGAGGAGGAGGACACGCAGGGGTTGAAGTAGTGCCTCATTGCATCCTGCACCTCTACCGACGATGATCCTGCCTGCCGCCGCGACTTCCCGCGGCGCGTGGAGGGTCGATGGCGGCTGATGACGCGAATGCAGGGTGGTCCGAGCGCGATCGCGCTCTCATCAAAGCTGCGCGCAAGATGGCTGTGCGGCACATGGTGCGTGATGGGGACGGCTTCAAGTTGTCGAAGCACGATCCGGGCGATGTCGGTGCGTTCGTCGATGGAGATCATCCGCTGATCGCCGATGTGATGAACGCCACGAACGGTACGATTGGTACGAACGCCACGGGTGGTAAGGACGGCTTTAAGGCCGCCACGAAGGATCTCCTCGCGGAAGGCGTCCGCATCCTCTCCCGCATGCAGGACATGCTCTATGCGCAGAACTGCTGGTCGCTGCTCCTTGTCTTTCAGGCGATGGACGCGGCCGGCAAGGACGGCGCGATCAAGCATGTCATGAGCGGCATCAACCCGCAGGGTTGCTCGGTGCATTCGTTCAAGGCGCCGAGCGCGGAGGAGCTCGACCACGACTTCATGTGGCGCTGCACGCGCCTCGCGCCGCGCCGCGGGATGATCGGCATCTTCAACCGCTCGTACTACGAGGAGGTGCTCGTCGTGCGCGTCCATCGCGAGTATCTCGCGAAGCAGCAACTGCCGCGCGAACTCGTCACCGACGACCTCTGGGACGAGCGCTTCAAGGACATCCGTTCGTGGGAGCGCTACATGGCGAGGAACGGCACCATCGTGCGCAAGTTCTTCCTCAATGTCTCGCGCGACGAGCAGAAGAAGCGTTTCCTCGAGCGGATCGACGACCCCGCAAAGAACTGGAAGTTCAGCGCGGGCGATGTCGCCGAGCGCGCGCACTGGGACGAGTACATGCGTGTCTACGAGGACATGATCCGCAGCACCGCGACCGACCACGCCCCGTGGAGCGTGGTGCCCGCCGACAACAAGTGGTACACGCGCCTCGTGGTCGCCGCGACGATCGTCGACGCGCTCTCGTCGGTCGATCTCCACTATCCCGCGCTCGACGCAGCGGGCCGCGCGAAGCTCTCCGATGCGCGCGCGCAGCTGATGGCGGAGTGAGCGCGTTGCTCACAGTTTCCCACAGCTCAGAGTTTCTTTTGGCTCTTGAGCGTGGCTCCAAGCATCTTGTAGAGAACGCGCGCGCCAACGTTCGCGTTCCAGTCTTCGCCGTCCGGGCCTGGCGCGACCTCGACCAAGTCGAAGCCGACGATTCGGCGTCCGCTCTTCGCGAGCACCTCGAGGAGATGCGCGACCTCGGCGAACGAGAGCCCGCCTGGGACGGGCGTGCCCGTGTTCGGGCAGTGGTCGGGCGACAGGCCGTCGATGTCGAAGGAGATGTAGACCTCCTTCGGAAGCGCGGCCACGATGTCGGCGGAGATCGCGCTCCAGCTCGACT
>JBILDS010000040.1:0-16455 GCA_044352505.1 Phycisphaerales bacterium | reverse complement strand
CGCAGATCTTGAGCGAGCGGTCGGCGACGAGAAAGATGGCGCGGTTCTTGACGAACGGCTCGGGGCGCCCGCCGACCTTCGCCTCGAAGACCACCTTGTCGCCTTCCTTCGCGTTCTTCTTGACCTCTGCCAACGGCTTCGCGTCCTCCGGCTTCTCTGCGACGAAGACCTCGCTCGGAATCGCGGGCGCAGGCGGCTTCGGCGCAGGCGGGTTGGCCACGAGCAATGCGGACGCGACGATGGAGAGGAGCGATGTGAGCATGGTGTTCTCCTTCAGGCAGGTTGCGGGAGTCTATGAGCGAAGCGCCGATGGGATGGGCGTCGAAAGGCAGCGGACGATGGCGGGGAGCGCCCCGAGAAGGCCGAGGAGGGTGCCGGCCGAAAGGCCCGCGAGCACGGCCGCGCCGTCGACCGAGAGCCCGAACGAACCCATCGAGAACTGGATCGCGAGGCCGTCGAGCGTGAGAAGCGCGGCCGCGCAGGCGAGGAGCGCACCCGCCACGCACGCGACCGTGGATTCGATGACGAGCGAGACGGCGATGGCGACGCGCGGGAATCCGATCGCCTGGAGCGTGGCCGCCTCGCGCACGCGCGACGCGAACGCGGAGTACATCGCATGGACGCCGCCGAGCACGCCGCCGAGCGAGATGAAGAGCGCTGTGACGAGGACGAGCGCGCGGATCGGCGCGAAGAAGTCGGTCACGCGAGCGTAGTAGGCGCTTTCGCGCATGGCGATCGTCTCGAGGTCGAGACGCATCGCCGTGAACGCGTCGATGTCGTCGAAGTCGGCGTCGCCGAGCGCAGCGATCACGCACGAGTGGGTCGTGCGCTGCGTGAGGACGGCGAGCCGGTCGATGCGCATCCAGAACTCCCCGTGCATCGCCGTGCCGGGCGCCTCGAAGAGCCCGACGATCGTGAAGGGCTCGCCCGCGATGAACACCGTCGAGCCGAGCGCAGCGCCAGGAACCTTCGCAAGGGCCTGCGGAGCTGCGGCGATCTCGTCGGCGCTGCGTGCGGGCCAGCGCCCCTCGCTCAGCCGCACCTGCGGGTGCACGATGAACGCCATCGTGTCGAAGCCGCGCACGAGGACGGGAGGCGCGCTCGGGTCGCCGGCGCTTTCGGGCGGCGCGGCGGGCAGCGCGAGATGGATCTCGCTCGACACCGCGGGCTCGCCCGCGATCGTCGCCAGCCCGTCGATTTCGGCCGCGAGCGCCGCTGCGGTCGACGGCGAGATCTCGCTGCGCTCGACGCTTTCCTCGCTGCCTGCGCCGAGGATGAGCGCGTTGGTCTCGAGGCCCGTAGCCGCGAACGCGCCCTCCATGCCGCGCGCGAACGCGACGGCGCCGAGGATGAGAAACGACACGAGCGCGCTTCCCGCGACGACGAGCGCGAGGCGCTTCGGCGAGCGCGCGAGGTTTCGGATCGCGTAGTCGAAGGGGAGGAGCCTCATGTCGACCTCAGCCCTTCGATGATCGTCCTGCGTGCGGCGGAGATCGCCGGCACGAGCCCCGCTGCGACGCCGACCACGAGCGCGAGCGCGACGGAGGCGAGGGCGATGGTCGCCGACGGGCGGAACTCGACGAGCACGCCCTCTGCGCCGAGGCTGAAGCGGCCGAGCGCGAGGACGAGCGTCGCCGCGCCCGCGCCGAGCACACCGCCCACGAGCGCGAGCGCAGAACTTTCGACGACGACGCCCCATGCGAGCACCTTGCCCGTGAATCCGATCGACTGGAGCATCGCGAGTTCGCGCGCGCGATGCTCGAGCGACAGCACGATGGCGTTCGCCACGAGCGCGAAGATCGCAAGAAGCGCGCCGATCCCGAGGAACCCCGCGAAGTCGGCGATCGCGACGAGGTCGGCCGCCGCGCGCGCGACGAACGCCTTCTCGGGGCGCGTGGTGGTGGGGGCGCGGTCGGTGGCGAAGTACGCGTCGATCGCCGAGGCGACCTCGCGGAGCTTCGCGGGGTCGTCGACCTCGACCTCGAGCTGGGTGACGGTTCCGCCCTGGACGCCGCCCGACGCCGCCTGCAGGAACGGAAGGTGCACGAGGCATGAATTGCGGTCCTGCGGCCCGTCGGCGTCGACGATCGCCGCGATCGTGACGGTGATGCCCGCCGCCTGCAGGCGGTCGCCGACCGAGAGCCCGCGTCGCGCAGCGAGGCCGCTGCCGACGAGCGCAGCGTCGTCGCGCGCGAGGAAGTCGGCGAGCGTTCCCTCGACGAAGCGCAGCCGCGACGCGATCGTGCGCTCTGCGTCGGCCAGCGGCACGCCGCGGAAGACGACCACATCGAGGCTCGCGTAGCAGCTCGAGACGACGATCTGCATGGGCACCGCGCTCCTCACGCCGGGCATCGACGCGACTTCGTCGGCGTAGCGCTCGGGCAGGTGGCTCGTGAACGGGCAGAAGCGGTTGGCGCGGTAGACGACGAGGCGCGTGTCGCGCGCGTTGGCTGCGGTCGCCTCGCTCACGCCGCTGTGCACCGCGCGCTCGGCGCAGAGGATGAACACGGCGACCGCGATGCCCGCGACGGCGAGCGATGCGCGCACGCGGCTCCGCAGGAGCATGCGCAGCGACAGCAGGGCGGAGCGGGCGAGGATCATGGCCGCGCTGCGCCTCCCGCGCGGTCATCGCCCACGGCCGCCTCGACGAGCGTGCCCTTGTCGAGATGAAGCTGGAGCCGCGCGCGCGACGAGGCGAGCGGGTCATGCGTCACCATGACGACGGTGCGGCCCTGCTCGCGGTGCAGTCGGTCGAGAAGGTCGAGCACCATGTCGGCGCTCGCGCGGTCGAGGTCGCCCGTCGGTTCGTCCGCGAGAAGGAGCGGCGGATTGGCCACGATCGCGCGGGCGATGGCGACGCGCTGCTCCTGCCCGCCCGAGAGCTGCCGCGGGAAGTGCGAGGCGCGGTCGGCGAGCGCGACCGTCTCGAGCGCGGCCATCGTGCGTTCATGGCGCTCGCGCCGCGAGAATTCATGCAGAAGCAGCGGGAGCTCGACATTCTCGTAGGCCGTGAGCACGGGCACGAGGTTGTACGACTGGAAGATGATGCCGACCGACTTCGCGCGCCACGCCGCGAGGCCGTCGCGCGAGAGGCGCGCGAGATCCTGGCCGTCGATCCAGAGCTCGCCGCTCGTCGCATGGTCGATCCCGGCGAGGAGGTTGAGGAGCGTCGTCTTGCCAGAGCCCGACGGCCCCATGAGCGACACGAACGCGCCGCGCGGGATCGAGAGATCAAGCGCGCGCAGCGGCACGATCTCGCTGTCGCCGCGGCGATAGACCTTCGTGAGCTCCTTGCAGCGGATGAATTCGTCGTGCGCGTCGGTCACGGCGCGTCTCCCTTCAGGCTCTCGATGGGCGCGATGCGCGCGCCTTCCTCGATGGCGACATCGAGCACGACGCGGTCGCCCGCCGCAAGGCCATCGATCACCTCGACCCAGCCGCCGTCGCGCGGCGCTCCGAGCGCGACTCGCCGCAGCTCGGTGCGTGCGAGCGCGCCGTCGGGAACCGCGACGAGCACCTCTGCCTCGCGTTCGTCGGCGCTTGCGGCGCGGAGCGCGTCACGCGGCACAGCCACCGCCTCGGCCGCGCGCGTGGCCTCGCCGGGGCTCGTGGCGATCCGCACGCGCACGAGCATGTCGGGCCGCAGCGCAGGATCGGGGTTCTCGATGAGCACCTTGCACTGCACGGTGTTCTTCTCGAGGTCGCCGAGCGGCACGATGCGCACCACGGTTCCCTTGAAGCGCGCGTCTGGCAGCGCGTCGCTGCGCACCTCGGCAACGAGGCCGACCGCGAGGCGCGCTGCGTCCTTGAGCGGAACATCGCAGCGCACCTGGAGCTGCGACGGGTCGTAGAGCGTGAAGAGCGCGCCCTCCTCGCCGCCCGCGCGCGCGCCAGGGACGGCCGCGCGTGTGAGCACGACGCCCGCGCGCGGCGCGCGGATCTCGCTGCGTGCAAGCGCGAGCTTGGCCGAATCGACGGCGGCCACCGCGAGCTCGCGCTCTGCCTCCGCGTGCGCGAGCTCGGCCATCGCCTCGTCGCGCGCGCCGCGCTCGGCGACGAGCGTGGCGTGCGCTTCGCGCGCCGCGGCGAGTTCGGCCTCGGCTGCGGTGCGGCGTGCCGCGCGCGCATGGCGCTCCTCCTCGAGCGCGCGCGCCTTCGCGTCGAGCGCGTCCGCGCGCAGTCCGAGTCTCCGCGCCTCGCCCGTGCTGAACGCCCCGGCTTCGGCAAGCGCAGACCTTCGCTCGAACTCGTCGCGTGCCTCGCGCGCTGCGAAGCGGGCTTCCTCGATCTGCGCCTCGAGCTGCGCGATGAGCGCGATCGACTCCTCCAACGCGGATTCCGCGACGCGAAACCGACGCGTGGGCTCGATGGCGCGCGCCAAGGTCTCTTCGGCGGCCGACGCGACCGCCTCGCGAGCGCGCCGATCGGCCTCCGCGATGCGGAGCTCTGCGTTCGCCTGCTCGACCGCGAGCTCCTGCTCGGCGCTGTCGAGCGTGGCGAGGAGCTGGCCCTTCTCGACTCGCGCGCCCTCGAGCGCAAGCACCTCGAGAACGACGCCCTCGCGCAGGGCACGAACCTCGACCGCGAAGGGAGCGGGCTCCATCCAGCCCGCGGCCTGGATGCCGCCCCCGGCAGGCTGCGCCGCAGTGCGCGAGGCGATCACGGCAACAGGCGTCACGCGCACGCTCGGCGCACGCGCGAACGACTCCATCGCGCTGACCCCGAGAATGGCGGCTGTTCCAGCAAGCAATGCGACGGGTACGACGACGCGGGCGATGAATCGCGCTTGATTCGCGGCTCTGGGAGGCTGATCAGACATGGTGTACTCCGGCTCGGGGTCGGGATCGAACGACACGAGGTTCCGTCAGACAGAACCTCGACCAGCGCGTGCATTCGAATGCAGTGATTCGAACACGCACTTGAGCCGTATCAGATCCGCAGCCGCCGCGAAACGACAAGAAGTCGCCAGGGTGGAGCCTTCCCAACATCCTCATCGAATCGAGCCGCGCGCAGCATCGTACGAGACGCGCGTGGTTCCTCTGCGATCACGGTTCCCGCAAGCGGCGCACCGATGCGGTCGCACGTGAGTTCAAACGCGGGTGCGTGAAACCCCGCCTTTGTGCAGCAGGAACTTCTGCATCCTTCGCTCGGGTGGGAGCGGCCTCGCTCCTGATCGCCATCCCCATCGCGATTCCCGTGCGGCGCCTCGTCGCTGCCTTCGCCCGCTGTCTCGAGAGAGCATGCACCACAACACGCAACCACTGCAGATATCTCGTCACCTGTCCACGACGCCGCGAGCGCCCTGTCTCGGCAACAGCACGCGAACCCGCACACCACGAGAAGCACGACGACCGCTCGGTGAAGCAAAGGTTGAAGCGGAGATTGACGCAGAGAGTACGGCACGTGGTGCGGCGGGCAAGCAGCGTTTCTGGCGGTGGACAACCGCCTTCAGAGTACCGCTCCAAGGGTTCGCGCACCGCGTGGAATGTCCGCGATTTTCTGACGAACGCACTTCTCCCCGCCTGTCCGAATCCCAGCGCTCTCAGGGGCGAAGCGAACTCGCCATGGAATCCAAGTATCGGTCGCAACTTCAGCAGTTTGGCCTCCCACTTGCGGCGGCCGCCGCTGAGGAGCGCGCGCGGCTGCTTTCGGCTGCGGGAGTTCGTGTCGACGGGAAGTTCGTCCTCTACTGGGCGCATCACGCGCTGCGCGTCGAGGAGAACCCAGCGCTCGAACTGGCCTGCGCGCTCGCGGAGTCGCGCGGGCTTCCGCTTCTTGTCTACGGGCAGCTCTCGGGAACGCACCCGTTCCTGTCCGACCGTCATGCGGCCTTCATGCTCGAAGGGTTCCGAGACCTCGCAGCGCAGCTGTCCGCGCTTGGGATTCCGCTTGCGTTCGAGTTCGCGCCCGCTGCGGTGTCGGACCACGCGTGCTCCGACACATGCGACGCGACCCTGCTGCGGCTCGCAAGCGGTGCAGCGGCCCTCGTGACGGAGGACCTTCCGACGGAGCCGTTCGCTTCATGGACTGCGCGGCTGGCATCGCGCCTCGCGTGCCCCGTGGTCCTCGTCGACACCGCATGCGTCGTGCCGATGAATGCCGTCGAGCGCACGCATGATCGCGCCTTCGCATTCGCGGCCGCGACCAAGGCCGAGCGCACGGAGAGGATCGCGGCTCCATGGCCGAGCCCGCCGATCGCGCCACGCGCGTGGCCGCGCGTCGAGCATGGGCTGGCCGAGATCGACTGGCCCTCGCTCGACATCGCGCGTGCGATCGCTGCGCTCGAGATCGACCACTCCGTCGCGCCTGTCGTCGACACCGTGGGCGGCACCGCTGCGGGGCTCGCGCGCTGGAACGCATTCCGCGCCACGCGGCTCGCCGACTACGCGCGCGACCGCAACGACGCGGCGATCGAAGGCGTCTCGCGCATGTCGGCCTATCTCCACTACGGCATGGTGTCGCCGATGCGCATCGCGCGCGAGGCGCATGCTGCGGGAGGAGAGAAGTTCATCGAGGAACTCCTCGTCTGGCGCGAGCTCGCGTACCACTGGTGCCGCCGCACGCCCTTGCACGCGACGCCGGAGGATGGCTTCGCGTCGTTGCCCGCGTGGGCGCAGGCGACGCTGCGCGCGCACGCAGACGACACCCGCGCCGTGCACTCGTGGGAGCGGCTCGCGTCGGGCCGGACGGGCGACGACCTGTGGGACCTCGCGCAGCGCTCGCTCGCGATGCACGGCGAACTCCACAACAACCTGCGCATGACCTGGGGCAAGGCCCTCGTCGGCTGGACGCGTTCGCCCGAGGAGGCGATTCGCGCGCTCTACGACCTCAACAACCGCTTCGCGCTCGATGGCGCCGACCCAGCGAGCTATGGGGGTCTCCTCTGGTGCGTCGGACTCTTCGACCGGCCGTTCTCTCCGGAGATTCCCGTGTTCGGCACGGTGCGCCCGCGCTCGACGGAGGCGCACGCCGCACGGCTCGATCTCGACGCCTACGCGCGCATCGCGCTGCGCCGCACGCGGCCGTGGCGCGTCGCAGTGATCGGTGCGGGAATCGCGGGCGCCGCGTGCGCGCGCACGCTCGCCGAGCACGGCGTCGAGGTCGTGGTATTCGAAAAGTCGCGCGGGCCAGGCGGGCGCATGAGCACGCGCCGTGGCGAGGCGGGCGAGTTCGATCACGGTGCGCAGTACTTCACGGCGCGCGACGAGCGCTTCGCGCGGCGCGTCGGGAGCTGGTGCCACGACGGCGTTGCTGCGGAGTGGAAGGGCGGATTCGCGCGCATATGCGCCGACGGCGTGCAGCCGCTCACGCCACCACCGCGCTTCGTGGCGATGCCGCGCATGAACGCCGTGTGCGCGTCGCTCCTCTCCCATCGGGGAGTCACGCTGCGCGCAGAGACGCCCGTCGCGTCGATTGCACGCGCCGAGCGAGGCTGGATGTTGTCGATCGGCGCAGCGGGTTCGAGCACCGAGAGCGTGCCGTTCGACCGCGTTCTTTCAACCGCGCCCGCTGCGCAGACTGCAGCGCTCTTCGCGGCTGCTGCGCCGGCTCTTGCCGAGTGCGCCGCGCACGCCATGATGCGCCCCGTCTGGGCGCTGATGTGGGCGTCGCATGCACGCGTTGAGTTGCCGTTTGATCATGCAGAGATCGACAGCGAGTTTGGCGGAGGCATACTCGCGTGGATCTCGCGCATTTCCTCGAAGCCGGGGCGTGCGCAGGACGCCGATCGCTGGGTGACCCTCGCGCGCCCTGAGTGGAGCGCGGCACATCTCGAGTGCTCGGCTGAGGAGATCACGGCACTTCTGTCGGAAGCCTTCACGCGACTCTGCGCCGCGCTCGCTGTGGTACCGCCGGAGCGGTTTCACGCCGTCGCGCATCGCTGGCGCTTCGGGCTTGCGCACGAAGCGCGCGGCGCAGGTGCGGCGTTCGATGCGCAACTCGGCCTCGGCATCGCCGGCGACTGGATGCGCGGCTCACGCGTCGAGGACGCGTATCTCGCAGGTGTCGCGCTTGCCGGACGCGCACTGTGCGAACGGTATCACGCCTCGCTCGATATCGCCGCGGGCGCGTGACGCGCAGCACGGCGCGCGCGTAGGTAGAGGTAGGCCGGCACGCTCACGCCAAGAACCGACGCAATCCACGCGATCAACGCAGCAGGTGCAATCGGCATCAGCGGAAAGAGCGCGATGGCAAGAAGGACGAACGCGCTGACGCTGAGTGTGCCGAGCATCATCGGGCCAACGGAACCTGTTGGAACGTGGGCTCCCTGTGCGAGCCATGTGGCAACCATGATTGTTGTAAAAATCACGGGGAACACAGACGCAATCCCGCTTGCCACTGGAAGTCGCGCACGCGCGAGTACCAGTGCGAAACCAATGACCGCTGCGGCGGCAACCCCACGCGCGATGAGTACGCCGAACCCGACGCGCTGTGTGCCCTTGGGTGCCGGGTGCGGGGTGCGATTTGCAAGTACGCCAATCGCGATTCCAACGACGAATGCCGCAACGCCAAGCGCGATCGATTGCGTGACGGTGGGTCGTATCGCGTCATGAATGACCACGATCGCGGTTGCAGCGGCAAGCCACGCGCCGAGTGCAATGACCGACGTCCAAAGCAAGAGGTGTCGACGCGTACGCATACCGATTCGCGCGGGGACAACACGCCAGAGCACGAGATAGAGCGCGTTCAAGACGATTCCGAGCGGAACAAACGCCATGGCACGGCGAAACTCGTCTACGTCTTCACTACGACCGTAAATTCCAATCGCAGCGGGCACGATCGTGGTGGGGATACTCGAAAGGACACCGCCGAAAACGCCACCGAGTCGCTCAACCGCGACGGTCGCCAAAACGGCAACGATCCCCGCGAAAACAGCTGGGATCGCCACGTCGGCAACGAGGGAGATGACGTCGTTCACCCGAGCAATCTACCCGCCCGTGGCAGCACGGGCGTCAATGCTCGGCGAAATCGGGCGTCCGAAGATCGATCCGAGGAACGCTCGGAAGTCACGCCAACCGCGACGGATGAGTCCATCACGCGGAACAGCGCCGAACGCTGTCGCCACATCGTCGGCGACGCGGTTGTAGCGGGGCGGCAATGCAATCACGCCACGATTGCGGGCGTCGTCGCGAAGCGTTGCCCAGATTGCACCGCGCACAAGCACGGGTCGTGAGGATTCAAGCTCGATGGTTCGCTTCGGCAGCACAAACCAAGGCCGGTAGGTAAATCGAATGCCACGCGCGCTCGGCACCGCATGCCCCATGGTGCGGATCGGTGCGCCTGAGCTTCGTGCAGCCAAGAACGCGCGCACTGGTCGATATGCATCACCACGCCGCGCGAGGAGCAGGTCGAATGCTGTCGTGAGCGCGAAGACGTCGAGTCGAATACACCAACCTGCGAAGAAGATCGATGCAACGATCAGTGGAATCGCCAACGCAAGCGCAAAGAACGGGCTGACCAGAAGCGCAAGCGCAAGTACCGCGAGAATTGATCCGCGCAGCGCGACGAGCGCAGTGTCCACAATCGCGAATGGACTCAGCACAATCAGTGCGTCGATCACGTGGAAGGTGATCCATACCGACACGAAGAGCAAGAACATCACCACGAAGAGAACGATGGTGACAGCCGAGTCGGGCAGGAGCGATGCGGTTTGCACGACAGATGCGTCGTCGCCGCCCGCTGCAGCGGCCATGGCACCAACGATTGTGGGTAAGAGAATTCCAGCCGCAACCAGCGCGGAAAACTTTGCCTCGAGATACTCAGCGGAGTCGAGGACTTTCCGGATCGGCAATGGGATTGCGGGCGACACAAACTTCTTCGCGAGAACCAACACGAGTACAGACGTGAATGGAATCAGTAGCCACGGATGCGCGTGGAGTGGCAGGGAGTCTGTTGCAGCGTCAAATCCCCCAGCTTGGAGAAAGTCGTACCAGCCGAGCGCAACAAGTACGAGGAGCGGTGAGATGGCGAGTCCGGTCGTGGTCGCGACGCCAGTTGCGATGACGGCCGCGTCACTCTCCCGCGCCGATGCTGCACTCGCGAGCACGTTGGACGAGTCGAGCGCGACCTGTGCGACTGCGTTGCCGTCGACACCCGCAGCGAGCGTACTTCCAGTGCAAACGAGTGCCAACGCTCCGACCACAAGCGCTGAAAAGAGCGGCTGAAGGCCAACAAAGGACTGAAGTCGACACGTGCGAAGTCGAGAAGCTGTGCGGAGTCGAGATCCCGTGCGAAGCTGCATGCCGTGGTACCCCCTTGCGAGTCGCGGAACCGAATTGTTGCCGCGTTGCGCTGGGATGATTTCGTGATTCGCGGGGATCCGACGAAAATTCGCTGAATCGAACATCGATTTCTCGCGAGGTAGGATGCCGGGGTGCTCCCAAACCTCCAGTACGCAGCGATCCGGTACGAGAACTTCCACTCCGAAGTGCTCCTGCCCCAAGCTTTCCCCCTCAAGACCCCGCTTTCGGTCGCCATCTGGCAGGCGCGGGGTTCAGGTCTTGAGGGCGGGCATCCATCATTCGCGGACGCGAAGCGCGCTTCATTCAAGCCCGTGAAGGTCGGTCTGCGCTGGGGGCCTGTCTGGTCGACCGCGTGGTTCCGCCTTTCAGGGCGCGTGCCGACCGAGATGCGCGGCCACACAGTGGCACTTCGATTCAGTTCGGGAACGGAGGCCACGCTCTGGAAGGATGGGGTGCCATTCCAGGGGTTTGACCCGTACCGCGATCTTGCCTTCATCCTGCCGCGTGCGAAGGGTGGCGAGAAGATCGACTTCCTTGTCGAGGCCGCATGCAATCTGCCGCTCGGGATCTCGACCTTCTGGTGGGACCACCCCGAGCTCCAAACGCGCTGGCGGGAGCCGAAACCGGGCCGCCTTGAGAGCGCGGAACTTGTCGTTGTCGATGAGGCCGCGTGGCGCTACGCGCAGGCGTGGGATTTCCTGCGGAAACTCATGCTCGCGCTACCGGCCGACAGCCCGCGCGCAACTGAGATTGCGAACACGCTGCGCGATATGCATGCGTCGATCGACGCGCACGACCCTGTGCCAGGAATGGAAGAGACAGCCTCTGCGCTTGACGAACTGATTCAGGGTGGGGCACATGAACCCGCGACCGCGTGCGTTGCGGTTGGACATGCCCACATCGACACGGCGTGGCTCTGGCCCTTGCGCGAAACGCGCCGCAAGTGCCTGCGCAGCTTCGCGAATGTGCTGCGCCTCCAGGAGCGCTTCCCGAGTTTCCACTTTCTCTGCTCGCAAGCGCAGCAGTACGAGTACGTCAAAGAAGACGCTCCCGCGCTGTATGCGCAAATCAAGAAGCGCGTGGCAGAAGGCCGCTGGGAACCTGGCGGTGCAATGTGGATTGAACCCGACTGCACGTGTCCTTCAGGCGAGAGTTTCGTAAGGCAGATCATCCACGGCACGGGATTCTGGACGAAGGAGTTTGGCGCGCGCGGAGTGCAGCGATTCCTCTATCTCCCCGACACCTTCGGATTTCCGCCGTGTTTGCCGCAAATCGCGCGACTTTCTGGTCTCGACACGTTCATCACCAACAAGATGAGCTGGTGCGAGACGAACAAGTTTCCGCACGTCACCTTCGATTGGCGCGGACTTGATGGCACCGAGATCCTCACGCATCTCACGCCCGGTCACAACTACAACTCGTCGATTGAGCCTTCAGACATGCTCCACGGCGAGAAGAACCTCGTTGTGCAGGATGGACAGAGTTTCTTCTCAAGCGCGATTCCCGTGTGGCTGCAGCCGTTCGGCTTCGGCGACGGCGGCGGCGGACCGACCGACGCGCAAATCGCGCGCGCGGAGATGGCAGGCGATTGCGCTGGATTGCCGCGCTTTGAGCAGCATCGCGTGGATGTCTTCTGCGGGCGACTTCATGCGGGTCGTGACGCGCTGCGCGCGGCGGGGCGACCGCTTGCTGCGTGGGATGGTGAGCTCTACCTTGAACTTCATCGAGGGACGTACACGAGCCAAGCTTGGCTGAAGCGGCAAAATCGCCTGGCTGAAAGCGCGCTGCGCGACGTCGAGTCGATGGCGTGCTCAGTGCTTGCTCCCAAGCGGTCGGCGAAGGATCTTGCTTCATTCCGCGCGCGGCTCGATCGAGCGTGGAAGACGCTGCTTCTGAACCAGTTTCACGACATCCTTCCCGGCTCATCGATCGAGGCGGTTTACAAGGATGCGCGTGAAGATCACGCTGCGATCAGCGAGTTCGTGCAATCGGAGCGCGATGCATTCGAGAAGGGTCTCGCGCGCATCGCGGAAACCCGCGGCATGAACTTCCCCGTGCTCGTCCGCAACACCGCGTCGACCGCGCGTTGCGGTGTTGTCCGAGTGGGCGACGCGCTCGTCGAGGCACGGGAAGTCCCAGCGTTCGGTGTGAAGGTTTTCGATGCCGCCGTCATTGGGCCGCTGCCGCACGCGGTCGAGGTGAAGGCCTCGAAGCGCGGCATCACCATGTCAAATGGCGTTGTGCGCGTGGTCATCGACCTCGCGGGCCGCGTTGCGGAACTTGAGCATCTTGGCGCGCGCCGCATGGCGAACATGCGCACTGCATCGGGGCGTGCGCTGCCCCTCAATCAGCTTGCGCTGTATGAAGATCGCCCGCGCCGCTGGGAAGCATGGGACACCGACCGCGACTACTTCGACAAGTGCGAAGTGCTCGAAGACGACTGCGAAATCGCTGTCATCGAGGCGCATCCGTTGCGCGGCGAGGTGCGCATTTCCCGGGAGATCGGCTCGAACAGCTGTCTGTGGCAGACGTACCGGCTTGACGCATCGAGCGATCGCTTGGAGATTTTCACCGAAGTTGAGTGGCACGAGACGCAGCGCCTCCTGCGCGCGCTCTTTCCACTTGATGTCCGCGCACGCCACGCATGGTTCGGTACGCAGTTCGGAGCGATCGAGCGGCCGATTCACCGCAACACGAGTTGGGAGGAAGCGCGTTTCGAGCTGCCCGGCCACGCGTGGATGGATGCGTCGGAGCCAGGATTTGGTGTCGCAGTGCTCGACGACGGCCGCTACGGACGCAGCGCGATCGCGACCACCGACGGCACAGCGCTCGGCCTCTCGCTCCTCAAGAGTCCGCTCTTTCCAGATCCGCGTTGCGACCGTGGCGCACATGCATTCACCTACGCGCTCATGCCGCATGAAGGCGATTGGCGTGCCGCGAATGTCGACCACGCCGCCGATTGCTTGCGCGAGCCGATGCGCGCGATGCCGATCGCGCGGGGTCAGCGCGGGCACCTCCACCGGAAATGGGCGCCGTTTGAGGTGCTCGCATCGCAGCCCATGCGCGTTGAGATTGCAGCATGGAAAAAGGCGGAAGACGGTCGCGGGAGTATCCTGCGGCTTGTGGAAACGCGCGGCGCGCGCGGCGAGGTCAAAGTGCTGTGGAACAGCGTCGCGCACAAGGTGAGTGCTGTCGATCTCCTTGAGCGACCGCTCCCGACCGAAGCCTCCGAGGGTTCTGCGCGCGGCCCGCGGATCACGCATTCCGGTGGCGCTGCAACGCTCTTCACCATGCGCCCATTCGAGATCGTGACACTGCGCGTCGAGTGAGCCGCTATTCTGCGCGGAATGCGCATGACGCTTCTCGACTGGCTGATTCCCGCGGCACTGCTCGTGACGCTGGTCGGCTTCGCGCTGCGCACAAACCGTCATGCGAAATCGGTCGCGGGGTTCCTCGCGGGGAACCGCTGCGCGGGTCGCTACCTCGTCTGCGTTGCGTACAACATGGCGCAGGTTGGGATCATCTCGCTCGTCTGGTTTTTCCAGCAGTACTACGACGCCGGGTTCACCTCAGTCTGGTGGGGATTCGTCGAGAACCCGCTCATGATCGTGATCGCACTCACGGGTTGGGTCGCGTACCGCTACCGAGAGACACGTGCCCTTACCCTCGCGCAATTCCTCGAGAAGCGCTACTCGCGCGGCTTCCGCGTGTTCTGCGGGTTCGTAGCCTTCGTCTCGGGCGTGCTCAACTACGCGATCTTCCCCGCAGTCAGTGCCCGATTCCTCATCTGGATCTGCGGCCTGCCCGAGCAGTTCATGCTGTTTGGTTCGGAGTTTCCGACCTTCCCTGCGGTGATGGCGGTACTTCTCGCGACCGCGATCTTCTTCGTCTTCATCGGCGGACAGATCTCGGTGATGGTCACGGATTTCCTGCAGGGGATCTTCTGCAACATCACCTTCCTCGTGGTGATTCTCTATCTCCTCACACACTTCGGCTGGGAGAGGATCGGTGACACACTTCTTGCGCAGCCTGCGGGGCGCTCGATGTTGGATCCGCTCGGAATCGGCGAGGAGTCGCAGTTCAACCTGTGGTACTGGCTGATCAGCGCGTTCATTCTCTTCTACACCATGCGCGCGTGGCAGGGCGACCAGGGCTACAACGCGGCCGCGATCACGCCGCACGAGGCGAAGATGGCGACCGTGCTCGCGGGCTGGCGATGGCGCGTGCTGATGCTCGTCGCGCTCGTCGTCCCGATCACGATGAAGGTGTTCCTCTCGCATCCCGACTTCGCCGTCGAGGCGGCGCCCGTCTTTGGTGAGATGGCGCTTCTCGAAACAGACGCGCTGCGCGCCGAGGCGCGCGTACCGCTCGCCCTCGGACTCGTGCTCCCGGTTGGGCTTCTCGGCATGTTCGTCGCGGCGATGCTCGGCGCCTATCTCTCAACCGACGACACATACCTTCACTCATGGGCGACGATCTTTGTGCAGGACGTACTTCTTCCCGTGCGCAGCCTCT
The DNA here is from genome assembly GCA_044352505.1 of Phycisphaerales bacterium. GTDB lineage: Bacteria > Planctomycetota > Phycisphaerae > Phycisphaerales > SM1A02 > QWPT01. Next base: position 1,699 of record JBILDS010000040.1, on the reverse strand, counting down.
TCACCGACGCGACGCTTTCGCCGCGGGCCCACATTCTGCTTGTGAAGGGCATGGTGCTTGCGATTGCTGTGTTCGCGTTCCTCTGGGGCGTGTACTACAAACCGAACCAGTATGTGGCCATGTGGTCGGCGCTCACGGGAAGCGTGTTCGTTGCGGGTGCGGGGAGCGCGATCATTGGCGGCCTCTATTGGTCGCGCGGCACGGCGCGCGCGGCGTGGGCGTCGATGCTCGTTGGGATCGGCATCAGCGTCTTCGGAATCATGGCGAAGGACGGCTACATGGTGTTCGAAACCGTGTTCGGCGCGGATGGCGTACCTGCATGGATTGTTGAGGTCCACCGCAACAACTGGATTTCGGGGCAGGTTCTCACCTTCATCGCCATGGCAAGCGCGATCGTGGCATATGTCGGTGTTTCGCTCCTCTTCCCGGAGCCGCGCTTCGATCTCGACCGACTGCTGCACCGCGGCGCCTATCGCGCACTGTTGCCTGAGAGCGAGCGCGACCATCGTGTGGAGCACGACACACAGCTTCCGCGGTGGATGCGCGCGATCGGTTTCTCGCGTGAATTCTCGCGCGGCGATACGTGGATCACGAGTATCACGGTGCTATGGCCGCTCCTCTTCACGTTTGTGTTCATCGGCGGCACTGCGTGGGCCGTGTGGGGAAGGGCTGCGGGTGCGCCGATCGCGGAGGAGTCGTGGCTCTCCTTCTGGGAGGCATGGACCTGGCTCGTCTTCGCAACGGGCTGCGTGATCGTGCTCTGGTTTACGGTCGGTGGGTTTCGCGACCTTCGGCGTATGTACGCGCATCTCGGGAAGTACAGCGCCGATGTGCGCGATGACGGCACCGTGCGGGAGCGCATGATGAGCGAGGGCGGCATGCGAGACGATTCCGGGAGCGATGTTCGAGCGGAGGAGGCGAGACGCGATGGCTGATCTTCGTCGACTCCCGCTTCCACTCGATGGCTGGCGCGTGCGCGCGCGCGGTGGCGAAGGGTCGCCCCTCGTTGGCTCGCGCGAGATCATCGCGGGCGCCTACATGCAGGCGTCGATCCACGCGGTGCTTGCAGACGCCGAGATTTCGCATCCTTGGCAAGGCGAGCGCGCCGAACTCGACAGCGAGTGGGTCGGCCGCACCGAGTGGACTTTCTCGCGCGAGGTTGAGGTTCCCGCGCTGCATGATGGTGCGCACTGCGCGCTCCTCATCGATGTCGTTGACGGGCCGTGTGAGATCGCGCTCGACGGCGTCGTGCTTGGCGAACAGCTGAGCGAGCACTTTCCCTTTGAGGCGCGCGTTCCCGCCGAATTGCGCGGGCGCCGGGCGAACCTCGAACTGCGCTTCAAGGCGCCTGTCTCCGAACTCTTGCGCTGGCAGGAGCGGCTCGGTGCGCGGCCCGTGAACGGCGACTGGCTTCCGTTCTCATTCGCGCGGAGCGCCGCGTGCGGCTTCGGCTGGGACTGGGGCCCGCGCGTCGCGGGTGTTGGTTTCTACGGTGCGCGCTTCGACTGCTGGGATTCGCTTCGAATCACGGGCGTCGCCGTCGCGCAGCGGTGGAACAACGATGGCAGCATCACGGTGCGCGTGACGCCGCAAGGCGATTTTGGCGGCGCAACGCTCGTCGCTGTGGTGCGCGAGCGGACAGGCACGCAGCGCGTCGAGTGCGACGCGCGCGGCGAGGCGACGATCCGTCCGACGCGTC
>JBILDS010000039.1:0-16459 GCA_044352505.1 Phycisphaerales bacterium | reverse complement strand
CGACCGCGACGAGCGCGGGAATCCCGAGCCCCTCCTCGAAGCGCGCCCGCAGCGTGGCGCCCGGACCCTTCGGCGCAACGAGCACGACCCCGAGGTCGGCGCGCGGCGAAATGAACCCGAAGCGGATGGCAAACCCGTGCACGAACCCGACGACGGTGCCCGCAGGCAGCGCGTCCTCGATCCACTTTCCCCACGCGGCCGGCTGCGCTTGATCCGGCAGCGCCACGATCGCAAGATCGGCGCGCGCGGCGGCCTCCGAGAGCGTGCCCGCCTCGAACCCCTCGCGCCGCGCGAGTTCGACTTTCTCAGACCCCGGCCGCCCGCCGACCACGACCGAAAGCCCGGAATCCCGAAGGTTCAGCGCGTGGGCGCGGCCTTGGTTCCCGTAGCCGAGCACGGCGATCGTACGACCGCGCAGAGCGTCGATTGAGACGTCCGCCGCGCGCAGGATCGCGCCCTCACAAGCCATGCCTTCAGAACTCGCGTCACGCGCAGCCATTCGGTGCAGCGTAGCGAACGCGCCCGTGATCGGCGCCGCGCGCGCTCAGTGCGTGCTTTGACGGCGTGCCCCAACGCGTGCCCTCAGCGCGTGCCCTCAGCGCGTGCCCTCAGCGCGTGGTTTGCACCAACGAACGCGATTTTTCCTCCAGTTCCGAGAGCCAATCACCGATGGGGGAAAAGCGGGGCATTCCGTCCCGCGTTCCTCCCATGCCCACACGCCCAAACCGCCGCCGCGCCGAACGTTTCACCGTCGAACCCATGTACTCGTCGGTTTCGGTCACCCACAAGGGGCGCGAAGCGGGCGACGGCCACGTGTACGAGGTCAGCCTCGGCGGCGTGCGGCTTGAGCTTGACGAGGCGTTGCCGAAGAGCGCACCAGTTGAGCTCGAGATCAACCTGCCCGGCTGCACCGAATCCATTGCGGCACTCGGTCGCGTGGTCGAGGTCTTCGATGTTTCCGACGACCCGGGTCCGCGGCGAATGGTGGTGGAGTTTCAGAGCTTCAAAGCCGGCGCAGAGGCCACGCTTGAGCGCTACCTCGCCCAGAAGTGGCTGAAGCGCGCCGATGATCAGCGCACGACGTCGCCGAGCGCGCGCAGCACCGTTGCCGCGTCGACTTCGTCTGTGAAGGCGAAATCGGCAAGCGCCGCGTAAAGCGGACGCCGCCCTCGCGCAATCTCCTCGATCTCCGCAACGACCCCGCGCCCGGTGAGGCTTGGGCGGTTTCCTTCTTCGGCTTGGAGCCGAGCCTTGAGTGTCGCAAGCGGGGGATCGAGGTACACGACCACAGCGCGGCCTTCCTGCCGAAGCAGCCCGATGAACGCGGCTGCGCCCGGCGCGGTTGGCGTGCCGCCGCCAAGCGCGATGACCTGCGGCGGTTCGTCGCATGCAGCCGCAAGCGCGCGCGATTCGGCGGATCGGAAGGCGTGTTCGCCAGCGTTGCGAAGCGCGTCACCCGCTGTTGCCGCGCCGAGTTCGCGCGCAGTGCGATCATCAAGATCGACGAAGCGTGCCTCGAACTGCGCGGCAAGCGCCGCGCCGAGCGTGCTCTTCCCCGACGCGCGCAGACCGATCAGGAGAACATGCTTCCGCATGTCGGCAGGGTAGCGGGGCGAAAAACGACAGCACCGCGCGGGGGCGCGGTGCGGTGCAATCAATTCGTTCGAGGAAGCTGTCGCGACGATGTCGGCGTCAGCGGACGCGAATCGCGCGGCCGAGGCGACGCTTCGAGTTGATGATCTTGCGACCCTTGCGCGTTGACATCCTCTTGCGGAAGCCAGTGGCGCGGACCTTCTTGATACGGCTGATCTTGTGCGGGTAGTGCATAGAAACCTCTGCGTCGGGTCGATGAGCGTAGCCGAAGGCTCGCCGTTCTGCAAGCCGCTCGAGAAGCGGTCGGTGCGTGCCGCGGACAACGCGTTGCCACAAAAAGTACGATCTTTCGCGTTTCCACTGACAGACTCTGCCGATTCCTACGTAAAACCGCACCGATCGAAGCCAGTCCTCCAGTCGCCGCGACGGTCGCGACGCCTGGAGCACCAGCCTCGATTCGACGCGAATCTGAGGGCGCATCCCGTGGAAAGTGCTGTGCCGCTCGAGGTGATCGAGCAGCGGATCAATTATCGGTTCCAAGACCAGTCGCTCCTGGCGAGGGCGCTTGTGCACGCCTCGATCGCGTCGGTTCGCACCGAGAGCAACGAGCGGCTTGAGTTTCTCGGCGACGCGATTCTCGGCGCCATCGTCTGCGACCACCTCTACCGCCGGTTTCCGGGTGAGCTCGAGGGCGAACTCACGAAGATCAAGTCGAACGCCGTCAGTCGACGCGTGTGTGCAGAGCTGGCAGTGGAACTCGGGCTCGCAGACGCCGTGCAGCTGGGAAAGGGGATGGGCGGGCGCGCGCAAGTTCCCCAGTCGCTGTTGGCGGCGCTCTTCGAATCGGTGATCGGCGCGATGTATCTCGACAGCGGCATCGAGCCGGCACGTGTGCTCGTGCTGCGCCTCCTTGACGCTCGGATTGAAGAGTCCGCGCGCCTCGGCCACCAGCAGAACTTCAAGAGTGTGCTCCAGCAGACGCTGCAGCGCCGCGGACTTGGGACACCGATGTATGTGGTGACCGGCGAGAAGGGCCCCGATCACGCGAAGTGTTTCGAGATCTGCGTTGAGGTTGGAGCGCGCCGCTATCCGGGATGTTGGGCGATGAGCAAAAAGGAAGCTGAGCAGCACGCCGCGCTCGAGGCGTTGGTCGAACTCGGCATTGTGACTCGCGGCGAGGACGGCGAGATTCGCCTTGTTCCCACGCAGGATTCGTGACCGACGTCCGAGGATCCGTCAGACCACTAGCGCAACAAGACCCAGCCGATGAGCACGGCGTCAATCAGGACCGCCACGAAGATCGCGGCCGCCCACGTCCACGCGGCAGCTTTGGCGGCACCGCGCTCGACTGGCTTTGGAAGTACGGCGATCGTCTCTGCAGCCGACTCGATCGGCTCGCCGCGTCGTGCGCGATCTTGCACGATGGCCACAATCAGATTCGCGTCGAAGGCTCGGATACCGGTGCGCTGCGCCAAGGCAAGCAGCCGCTTTCGATCTTCGAATGCGAGCATCGCCCCCTGGAGCGCCTCTTGCGTGGCGCGCGCCAGCATCCACCTCGGATCGGTGGGGTCGAAGACGTCGCGACGAATGTTGTCGCGCGCGCGGAGCATCTCTTCGGTCACCGCCCGACGCCCGGCGGGATCGGTCGCAGCTCGGCTGCGCAGCACCTCGCTTGCAACCGCGCGCACACGACCACCGCCATGCCCTGCGGGCAGCGGTTCTCTTCGCGTGAAGTTCGGGTTGCGGTTGGAAGCCACGTCGGATGCGCTCAGTTTGGGGCGCGGCGTCGTCCCCGCAGTTCGACTTCGCAGTTCGGTCTGGGGGATCTGACACGCCTACGCAGCCGAGTCTACGCCCACTCCGGTGAAGCGCGAATCGACTTGAATATTTTCACGAGAAACCTCAACGGACCTGCCCGCACAGATAGAACCGCGCAGGAAATGCCGGAGATAACGCGGTTATTGGGTGCGCGTGTGCGCGGCGAACCGCGCGCGTGACGCAGTTCGCTCCGCGCGTGACGCAGTTCACTCCGCGCGATGGTCGCAGTTCACTCCGCGCCGTGGTCGCAGTTCACTCCGCGCCGTGGTCGCAGTTCACTCCGCGCCGTGACGCACAAGCCGACCTTCCACCAAGAAGATCGTGTCTTCGGCGATCGCCGTCACGATGTCGGCAAGGCGCTCCACACGCTGGCTGATTGCCAGAAGTTCGAGCGCAGACGACGTTTGGTCCACGTTTTGCGCAATCCACTCGCGCGCCCAAGCCACGACTTCTCGGTTCAGGTCGTCCACGTAGCTGTCGGCGCGGCGAACCTCGAGGCAGAGCTTGATGTCGCTGTTTGAGAATGCGATGAGCACATTTCGCAGCATCGCAAGCGCGGCTTCCGCCATCTGCACAAGCGAGGCGGGAAAGCGATACGTGCCCGATTCAACAAGCCGAATCACGCGCTTCGAGATGCCCTTGCACATGTCGGCGATTCGCTCAAGTTCGTTCGACACGCGCATGGTGGTCAGAATGAGCCGCAGATCGCTTGCCACCGGGCTTCCAAGCGCGAGCAGTCGCGTGCACTCGTTTTCGAGCGCAAGCTGCATCTCGTCAACCTCCGCGTCGCCTGCACGGATCTTGCGAGCAAGGTCGACGTCGCCGTCGCGGATGACCTCGATGACGCTCGAAACCCGCTGCTCAACCAGTGCGCCAAGCGCGAGCAGATTGCGACGAAGGTCAATGACCCGCGACTGAAGATTGACTGCCATGGCGTTCCCTCGCGCGTTTAGCCGAAGCGACCGGTCACATAGTCCTCGGTCTGCTTGTTCCGTGGCTTGGTGAAGATCATCTCGGTGTCGCCGACTTCGATGAGCGAGCCTTCGAAGAAAAAGGCGGTCTGGTCGCTCACTCGGCCCGCCTGTTGCATGTTATGCGTCACGATCACAATCGTGTAGCGGTCCGCCAGCGTCTCGATGAGTTCCTCAATCGCGAGGGTCGACTTCGGGTCAAGCGCAGAACAGGGCTCATCCATGAGCAGCACTTCGGGGCCAACCGAAATCGCACGCGCGATGCAGAGGCGCTGCTGCTGGCCACCGGAGAGCCCGAGCGCGGAGTCGTGAAGACGATCCTTGACCTCGTTCCAGATTGAAGCTTGTCGGAGGCTTTGCTCGACGAGTTGGTCGAGTTCGGAGCGCGTGTACTTCTTGTGGAGGCGCGGGCCGAATGCCACGTTGTCGTAGATCGACTTCGGGAACGGGTTTGGCTTCTGAAACACCATGCCGACGTTGCGGCGGAGCTCGACCACGTCGAGCGACTTCGCGAGAAGATCGGTTCCGTGCAATTCCAACGTCCCCTCGGCGCGTGCCGAAGGGATGGTGTCGTTCATCCGATTGATCCAACGAAGAAACGTGCTCTTGCCGCAGCCGGAGGGGCCGATGAACGCGGTGACGTGCTGCGCGGGAATGTCGAGATCGAGACCTTTCAGCGCCTGAAACGTGCCGTACCAACTCGAGAATCCGCGCACACTGATCGCAGTCTTCGCGTCCGCGGCCGCGCCCGAGGTCGCGGGGCCGACGCCGGGGACGTGGAGGCCGCCGCCGTGTGTTGCGGACTTGGCTTCAGCAGAGGCATGGGTTCCGGTATCGGGGTTCATGGGGGTGGGCCGTTTGGGGTCGCTCGTCATCGCGGGATTCAGATGAGCGGCTTCTGGAGTTTCTGCCGGATCAACACGGCGACGCCGTTGAAGGCGAGGAGGACGACAAGCTGGACGATGATTGCCCCGGCTGCGATCTCTTGGAAAGCAGATCCAGATCGCTCCGCCCAATTGTAAATCTGCAGCGGAAGCACAGCAAAATCGCTCATCAGATTGTTGGGCGTCGAGAAGAGGAGCAACGCGGCTCCTGCCACCAAGAGCGGCGCACTTTCGCCGATGGCGCGGCTCATCGCCAGAATCGCGCCGGTCATGATGCCGGGAACAGCGGCCGGAAGCGTGATACCCCACACCGTCTGCCATGGTGTCGCACCCAGTGCCTGCGCACCCGCGCGAAGCGATGGCGGCACGGCGCGCAGTGCCTCTTGCGTGGAGATGATCACAATGGGCAGGATGACGAGCATCAGCGTGAGTCCGCCGGTCAGGACGCTTGTTCCGAAGGGCAGGCGCAGGAAGAAGAACCCCTCCGGATCGCCAAACTGAAGCCCGGCGTTCGCGCCCGTTCCGAACGCGCCGAACATCCGCGCGAACACGGTGAGACCAAGGATGCCGTAGACGATCGACGGCACACCGGCGAGGTTCAGAATGTTTGTCTGCACAATCCGTGTGAAGCGGGTTCGCTTGGCGAACTCCTCAAGATAGATGGCAGTGCCCACGCCGAGGGGGAGTGCGATGACGGCGCAGACCCCGCACACCCAGACCGAACCGATGAGCGGAACAAGGATTCCCGCCTTTTCAGGCCGACGCGACGCGGTACTCGTCAGGAAGTCCCAACTCAGCGAGCCCCAGCCCTGCATGAAGATCGAGATGAGCAGCGCCGCCAGCGTGAGTACGGCGAGGTTGGTGGCGATCAGGCACACCCAAAGGAACGCCCGGTTCGCAAACACCCTCGATGCGGTGGAACGTGGGGTCGGCATCAGTCGTACTCCTCGCGGAAGCGGCGCAGCACGTACTGGCCGAGCATGGTGAGAAGAAACGTGATGCAGAACAACGTTGCGGCGACCGCGTAGCTTGATTGATACTCCACGGTTCCGGCCGGTGCATCGCCCTTGAAGGTGTGCGCCATGTATCCGGTCATCGTCTGAATCTCAGACGTTGGATTCATGGTGAGTCGCGCGACGCCGCCGGCCGCGAGGGCAACGATCATGGTTTCACCAATGGCGCGGGAGAGCGCAAGCAGGAACGCCGCAACAATGCCTGAGAGCGCAGCAGGGACAACCACTTTGACCGAAACATCGAAGCGGGTTCCGCCGAGGGCGAACGCTCCGTCGCGCAAACTGCGAGGTACGGCGCGGAGCGCATCCTCCGAGAGCGAGCAGACGATGGGAAGGATCATGATTCCCACAGCGATCCCTGCCGAGAGCGCGTTGTATCCGCCGAAGGTGAGGGGAGCGTCCGTGGAGCCGAATCCCTCAAGCACCGGATTGAGTTTCTGGAGCGCGGGTGTGATCACCAAGAGCGCGAAGAAGCCGTAGACGACGGTGGGGATTCCTGCGAGGACCTCAAGCGTCGGCTTGAGCACAGCGCGCACGCGCGGGCCTGCATACTCGCTCAGATAGATCGCGGTGATGAGCCCGATTGGGAGGGCGAAGATGGCGGCGATCACGCTGACCAACATCGTTCCGGCAATCAGCGGCCAAATACCGAAGTGCTGCTCCACACCAAGCTTTGGATTCCACGCGAGGGTGCCCAGGAACTCACCAACGGTGACCCCCTCGAAACCGAAGAACGTGATCGTTTCCTTGGCCAGGATCAGGATGATTCCCGCCGTGACGAGGATCGAAAACGTCGCAGCGGCGGCGAGCGATCCAACGATCAGCTTCTCGCGCCAACGACGCGCCGACAACGACTTCTCCCGACCAAGTCGAGCGGTGTTCACCAGGGCGGGCGGGTTCGAAGGCGCGGTCGTCACGGTTTGGCTCGCGATTGCGTCGGAGTTGTCAATCTATCCGCGATTCGAGCGATGGGGCGGCCGCTCTGTGTGGTCTTGGTTCAGACAAAACGCAAAAACGAGGCCGCGGCGACTCTTGCCGCCGCGGCCTCCCATTCCGTAGAGGGTCACTTGTAGAACTCAGCGAGCGATCCGGTCACGTGGTCGCCCTTCTCGTCAATGAATTGTGAGCCCGTGCGGCGAGCCGCCCAGTTGGCTCGAACCTTGGCATAGATCGCGTCGGGGAACTTGACGTACCCAACTTCGCCTGCGAGCGAACCGACCTGCGCGAGGTAGAAGTCGATGAAAGCCTTCACCTCGGGCCGCTCCGCGCTGGCCTTGCTCACGTAGATGAAGAGCGGCCGGCTGAACGGCGCGTAGGTTCCGTCCTCGATCGAGGCAACTGTCGGCATCACAGGTCCCTTGCCGCCATCGATCGCGACCGCGCGCACCTTCGACTTGTTCTCAAAGTAGTACGCGCAGCCAAAGAAGCCGATCGCGTTCTCATCGCCTGCGACACCGCGCACGAGCACGTTGTCGTCTTCAGACACACTGATATCGCTGCGAATCGAGCCATCCTTGCCGACCACAACTTCCTTGAAGTAGTCGAACGTTCCTGAGTCGGTGCCGGGTGAGTACACCTTGATGCGCGTGTCCGGCCACTTGGGGTCGACGTCTTTCCAAGTCTTGACTCCTCCGGAAGCGCTGTAGATCTTGGTGACCTGCTCCACCGTGAGCGAAGTGCACCACGTGTTCTTCGGGTGGACGACCATCGTGAGGCCATCGAACGCGACCGGAAGCTCGATGTACTCAAGCTTGGCTTTGGCCGCCGCGTCGTGCTCACTCTTCTTGATCGGTCGCGATGCATCGGCGATGTCGATCTCACCCGCGATGAAGCGCTTGAAGCCGCCACCGGTGCCGCTCACGCCGACCGTCACACGAACGTCCTTCGCAACGGCGTTGAACTCTTCCGCCACCGCTTCGGTGATTGGGAAGACGGTCGACGAACCGTCGACCCTGACGCTTCCCTTCATATCCTTCAGATTGGCGTCCTGCGAGGCCGCTGCGAGCATGAGGCTTGCGGCGGCGGCGCATCCGATGGCGGTGAGTTTGGAGATGGTCTGCATGGTGGTTGTCCCTTTCGCGGGTAGGTGAACCGATGGCGTCTCTACGATTTCTCAGACGCGCGGAGCGTCCGGTGTATAGGTCAAGATTTGGTCAAGACAACGTTCGAGATGTTGGGCGATCCGTGTTCATCCCGCCGCGCGCGCGGTGGGGACGTCTTGGCGACAGGGAAGGAGAAGGCTAAAGCAACTGCCTGTTCCCACTTGACTTACGACCTCGACACTTCCGCCGTGGATGGTTGCGATGTGCTTCACGATGGCCAAACCCAGTCCGGTTCCACCTTGGGTTCGCGCACGGGCCTTGTCCACGCGATAGAACCGCTCGAAGAGCCGCGGGAGATGCTTTGACGCGATACCCGGGCCTTGATCCTGCACGGCGATTCGGACGTTGCCCTCCTCGATCGACGCAAAGACTCGGACGCGTGTTCCCTCGCCTGAGTAGCGCACGGCGTTCGAAACCAGATTCGTGAGCGCTTGCTCGAGAAGCGATCGATTGGCTTCGATGATGATGTGCTCATCGATCGCAACCTCAATCTGGATGGATCGCGCCGCTGCGGCTGATCCGAGCGCGTCGACCACTTCGCGTGCCACTTCACCAACCGGCGTGGGGGCAAGCACAAGTGCAGTCCGCGCCTCGGGCTCCTCCAGGAACGCAAGCGTCAGGATGTCCTCGACGATTCCAGAGAGACGAAGCGTATTGCGATGAATGATCTCAAGGAACTTGCGCCGACGTTCTGTGTCTTCGAGGTCAACGGAAAGAAGCGTCTCCACGTATCCCTTGATGTTCGTGATTGGCGTGCGCAATTCGTGCGAAACGTTCGATGCAAACTCGCTTCGCATCGACTCAAGTCGGCGCATGCGCGTGACATCGACAAGGCTGATGACGAGTCCTGCGGGGTGACCTTCCGTTTGCAAGGGCTCGCACGAAACCTGGATTTCAAGCGGCGAATCAAACTCCAACTGGAGTTCGTCGTGCAGCTGTCCTCCTGCGGAGAGAGCCCGCGCCACCGCACGATTCAGGGTGGGTTGGCGCACGACTTCCTGCAGCAAACGCCCGCGCGCCGATCGCTCGTCAAACTTCAGAAGCTTCTCGGCGGCAGGATTTGAGCCGATCACGCGTTGGAGATGGTCGAGCGCGAGCACAGCAATTGGCGTGGCACGAAGCACGCGTTCGATTTCGTGCAGCCGGTTCTCGATGCGATCGCGGCGCTCGCGCTCGTGGCGAAGCCGACGCAGCACGTCTTGGCTCAGGCCTCCAAGAAGCATGAAACTCGTGTCTTCGATCCTGCTCTCTGCTTCTTCGAGAACCGCCCGCGAGAGGCGCGCAGCACTTCGACGCCGCAAAGACGACGAGAGAATCCAGACGCCAAGGATCACGCCCGCGACGATCCACCCCATGACTTGCGTGTCTGATGTTTGCGCACCTTCGGCAACATCCTGCACCGCGAGCGCATCGGATTGGAGCAGCACTCCAAGCATTGCGGAGTCCAGCACGGGGTGCGCGGTTGGCGGTGCGACGTTCACAGCGCGAATAGTACGGCCACCGGGCGCGCGTCAATTTGCGCCGTCATCGGAGAGGTCCGCGAAACGGTAGCCCACGCCGCGCACGGTTTCGACGCACTCCGAAAGCGACTCAAGCTTGCGCCGGAGGGCCGTCACGTGCACATCGACCGTTCGGCTTGAAAGCACGGTGCTCTTCCCGTGCACGGCGGCGATGATTTGGTCTCGGGTACGTACGAATCCGGGGCGGCTGGCGAGATAGTGAAGAATGCCAAACTCGGTGAGTGTGAGCTCGACTTTCTTCGTCTCAACGAGAACCTCATGGCGGTCAATATCGATCACGAGTTTGCTGCCAAGAAGCACAAGGCGATCGGATCGCGTTGGGACTTCCTCAGCGGGGCCGTGACGGCGAAGCACGTTTCGGAGGCGCGCCATGAGAACGCGCGGGCTGAACGGCTTGGTGACGTAGTCCTCAGCGCCAAGTTCAATGCCGGTGACGATGTCGGCCTCCTCGCCCTTCGCGGTCACCATGACGATCGGAATCGAGCGGGTGTCTTCGCTCTGCTTGAGTCGGCGGCAAACCTCAAGCCCGTCGATGTCTGGCAGCATGAGATCGAGCACGATCAGATCAGGCTTCTCTCGCCGCATGACCTCGAGCGCGAGGCGACCGCTGTGAACGGTTCGTGCGCGCATTCCGGCGCGCTCCGCGTGAAACTCAATGAGTTCGGCGATCTCTGGTTCGTCTTCGACGATGAGTACCTGTGCCTTCGCGGTTGACATGGGGCATAGCGTACGGTTCCCCTCGTTCGTGCTGTCAAGAACAGATAAAGACTCGATTCAGAGAGGGTCGAAATGGCGGTATTCCGGTCGGATTCACCGTTCGGCGCGGGCGATGCACATGAACGTGTGGGTTCTTGGTCACGCGCATACGGCGTTGCTGGCGGCCTTTCTGCCGGAAATGCAACCGGGATTGCGATGTCCGCACGGCGGCGCCGTTCGGACTTGGCGGCGCCGTTCGGACTTGGCGGCGCCGTTCGGACTTGGCGGCGCCGTTCGGACTTGGCGGCGCCGTTCGGACTTGGCGGCGCCGTTCGAACTTGGCAGCGCCGATCACGGGGTCACAAGCGCGGAATCGAGGGCATGCGAGAGCGCTCCGACCACCTGTGGAAGTGTGTAGCGCACGCCATCGTCGGCGAGCGCACCAAGAACAGCCATTCCGGCGGCCTCGCGAGACTCAACCGGGATGCTCGCGTGGGTTTCGCTGGTTTCAACCGGGCTCTCCGTGCGGATCGCAAGCCGTTCGCGAAGTACCGCGTGTCGCGCGGAGCCGCCCGCGACAATGATGGGAACTCCGGCGCCATGCCCAACCTCGCGGAGCCGCTGCGCAAGGGCCGACGCGAGCGCTTCGACGACGGTCGCGCAGGCGTCGGCGGGCGAGAGATTCGCGGTGGCGTCGACCGACTCCAGGGCCTCGTCGCCTGTTCCGAGTGAGCGTTGAGGCGCACGCGGTGCGCCGCGCGTAGACGCAAGCAGGGCGGACGCGATGCGATCGACGAGCGACGCGTTGGGCGTTCCGCTGCGCGCGGCGCGGCCATGGTCGTCGAAGGGGCGAGCGAGCCGCGTGCGTGCAACTCGATCAAGCAGATGGTTGCAGGGGCAGAGGTCGAGTCCGGCGATCGCGCCAACGCCGTCGCGACGCGGCGGAAGCATGGTGGCGTTCGCGAATCCGCCAAGATTGAGAATCGACTTCGGGCGAATATCGTCGGCGAAGAGAACGAAATCGGCCAGCGGTGTGATGGGCGCACCCTGACCGCCCGACGCGAGGTTTGCGTTGCGCAAGTCGTAGCGAACGCGACATCCGACGCGCGTGACAACCGGCCACGGATCGATGAGCTGCCACGACAGCGGGGGAGCGTGGAAGATTGTCTGTCCATGTAAAACGCTGAGATCGGGTCGGATGCCAACTTCGGTGCACAGCGCATCGATGGCGTTGGCGTGGGCATCTCCGAATTCGCGCGCGATGCGCGCAAATTCAGCGGCCGCGAGCGGAGTGCCTGATGCCGCGCGCCGAAGGTCATCTGCAAGTGCGCCGAGGGGCGTGGAACGTCCGCGCACAAGTCGCGCACGCATGTCAAGACCGCGGCCCGTGATCGACACCAGCGCCGCATCGAGATCACCATCGATGCTGGTTCCAGTCATCGTTCCAACAACGTGGCGAGTGTCCGCGGAAGCGGCGGTCGACGGCACCTTCATGTGTGCATCGTGGCGTTGTGTGCAGTTGAGTGCAACTTCGCCCCCAGCGCGGCACGTCGCCGGAACTTCAAGGCACCGGTGGCGCCGTGCGCGGCGTCGTGTGTGCTGGCACGCAGCGCCGCTTTCCCGCGCAAATCGCGGCAACTCCGTTGCGGATACGATTGTCGCCCTCATGGTGAAGCGCATTCTCGTCGCCGGCGGCGCCGGCTTTCTCGGTTCCCACCTCTGCGACCGCCTCGTGGCTTTGGGTCACGATGTGATCTGCCTCGACAACCTCTTCACAAGTCAGAAGTCGAACATCGAGCATCTCCTGGGCCAGAAGAACTTCGAGTTCATCCGCCACGACGTGACCGAGCCGATCATGCTTGAGGTCGATGAGATCTTCAATCTCGCGTGCCCCGCCGCGCCTGGGCACTACCAGTACAACCCGATCAAAACGATGAAAACGAGCGTGCTTGGCGCGATGAATATGCTCGGGCTTGCCAAGCGTGTAGGGGCGAAGATCTTCCACGCGTCTACCAGCGAGGTGTATGGCGATCCCGAGGTGCATCCGCAGCCTGAGAGCTATCGCGGCAACGTCAACCCGATTGGTCCGCGCGCGTGCTACGACGAGGGAAAGCGCGCGGCAGAGACGATTTTCTTCGACTACCACCGGCAGAACAAGGTGAACATTCGTGTGGTGCGCATCTTCAACACCTATGGCCCGCGCATGCACCCATACGACGGCCGCGTGGTGTCCAACTTCATCCGACAGGCGCTGGCCGGCGAGCCAATCACGATTTATGGCGAGGGCACCCAGACGCGCTCGTTCTGCTTTGTGGATGACTTACTCGACGGCTTCCAAGCCCTCATGGACGCTCCGAATGAGGTCACCGGGCCTGTGAATCTCGGGAATCCCGGCGAGTTCACCATTCGCGAACTCGCGGAGATGACGGTGGAACTCAGCGGCAGTAGGTCGCAGATTGTGAAGTCGCGTCCGCTTCCTGCAGATGATCCGCTGCAGCGCAAGCCCGACATTGCGCTCGCGCGCGCCAAACTCGGCTGGGAGCCGAAGATTCCTCTGCGTGAAGGCCTCGCGCGCACCATCGCGTACTTCAAGTCGATCGATATCCGGCAGTTCCGGGCACCAACGCCGAACTTTTAGTGGTCTGACGGATTCCTTGGACCAAAGATCCGCGCGGCGCGCGGGTGGGTGTGGCGTGCGGTTTGTGTGCGGCGTATCCGCCCCGCACGGCGGGGACGTTGGGCGTTGGCCGACTCAGCCAGGCGGGAGCGGGACCATAAGTCCATTCTGAGAATGGCGTTACATCTCGCGTCAAGAAAGTCCAAAATATGTTCGGAAAAAAGTAGGGTCTCGGCCACAGGCCTTGTCGATGTGGTACAACACGAACATACACCGAACAGAAGAGCGGATTCTGTTTGGGTTCCCAGTTCGTTTGATCCGCCCACAGCACGCAGAGAGCCTGCTCAGTTTCAAGTCGCCAGTGTTCAGGCCACAGTGTTCAGGCCACAGTGTTCAGGCCACAGTGTTCAGGCCACAGTGTTCACGTCACTGTCTTCACGTCACCCGCACACGCCAGTACAAGACGCGCCAGCACAAGAAACGCGCGGACAAACTGGATTCTCGCGAGTACAGGCTCCCAACAGAAGTCAGAAGGGGATAAAGATGATCGCCAACTCCACATCAAAGCCAGCATCCGTGCCCGTTTCACAAGCCACACCACAATCTGCTTCACAATCTGCTTCACAGACCGCGTCACAAAGTAAAGCTGTCGCCGAAGCCGCATCCGCACACTCGTCCGCAAAGGGAACACCCACGATGGCCACTCCGACGAACGCATCCTCCACCCGTCCAGGTTCTGTTCCCGCGCGCGGTTCCGCCGCGATCGAAGACAAGCCGCGTGCAGCAGTCTCCGCGCCGCAGGCGAAGGTTGATGCAGCAAAGGCCGAGCAGCAGAAGGGCAAGCTCGCCGCGATCGGCCGCGCTATGGAGGCGATCGAGAAGGCATACGGCAAGGGTTCGATCATGAAGCTCGACGGCGACTCGCTCGCGCCGATCCCTTCGATCGCGACCGGTGCGCTGAGCCTTGACCTCGCGCTTGGTGGTCGCGGCCTTCCGCGCGGTCGCATCATCGAGATCTTTGGTCCTGAGTCGTCGGGTAAGACCACGCTCGCGCTCACGGTCGTCGCCAACGCGCAGAAGACGGGTGGTGTCGCCGCGTTCATCGACGCAGAGCACGCGCTTGACCCTTCGTGGGCGAAGCGCATCGGCGTAAACCTCGACGAAATGCTGGTGTCGCAGCCCGACACGGGTGAGCAGGCGCTTGAGATCTGCGAGATGCTCGTTCGTTCGAATGCCGTCGACATCATCGTCATCGACTCGGTAGCGGCTCTCATTCCGAAGGCCGAAATCGAGGGTGAAATGGGCGATTCCGTGGTTGGTCTCCAGGCGCGACTCATGTCGCAGGCGATGCGCAAGCTCACGGGCGCCATCGCGAAGAGCGAGTGCATCGTGATCTTCATCAACCAGCTTCGCGAGAAGATCGGCGTGATGTTCGGTTCGCCCGAGACGACGACCGGCGGCAAGGCGCTGAAGTTCTACGCATCCGTGCGCATCGACATCCGCCGCATCGGTGCTATCAAAGATGGCGACAAGAATGTCGGCAACCGAGTTCGCGCCAAGGTCGTCAAGAACAAGATCGCGCCGCCGTTCCGCGAGGCCGAGTTTGACATCATGTTCACCGAGGGCATCTCCGCCGCGGGCGACCTCGTCGATCTCGCGTCCGAGGACGGCGTCATCGAGAAGGCGGGTGCGTGGTTCAGCTACAAGGGAACGCGCATCGGCCAGGGCCGCGAGAACGCCAAGGCGTTCCTCAAGGAGAACCCCGCGATGTTCGCCGAGGTGCGCCAGCGCGTGCTTGAGAAGCGCATGGCGGCCGTCGAGGCGGTAGGCCGTGGTCGCGCTGCGCCCCCCGCCAAGCCCGAGGCGGATGAAGACGAAGATGAATGATCACCTCTGGTGAGTCGTTGCGCGTGGGAGTCGCCGAGAATCAGGCCGCATGGGGCTTTGGCCGCGCGCTTTGGTGGCGGCTCGGCTTCTCAGGGTTCGCTCTGTGCTTGGGTCTCGACGCGCATTCAATGGTCCATTCGCGTAGCGCAGGCAGGGCGTCGAGGCTCCTCACGCTCTGCCTGCGTTTGTTGGTTGGGCACCGAGACATGCGGTCGCGCGGCCGTGGCGAGGTGCGGGTTGATCGGGAGGGGTGCACTCCGTACACTTCTGATCCGCTGCGGTCGTGGCGAAATGGCAGACGCGCTAGTTTCAGGTACTAGTGGGGCAACCCGTGGAGGTTCAAGTCCTCTCGACCGCATTGAAGCGAGCCCGGCGAAAGTTGGGCTCGTTTCGTTATGGCAGCTCGACCCCTCACAACCGATGATCTTCTCTTCGTGAGCTTCGGCGACAAGGTGATTGCCGTCGATCGCCTCGACGGCAGCATTGTCTGGAAGTGGAAGGCCAAGAGGTACACGGGGCTTGTCGCGCTGCTTCCCAGCGGCGACCGGCTCTTTGTGAGTATCAATGGCTACACCTGGGCCCTTGACCCAAGCACTGGAGAGGAACTTTGGTTCCAGCCGTTCAAGGGTGAGGGATTCGGCATCGCGATGCTGGCCACCATGCGAGATGGCGTCTCGAACGCCGCACTGACGGGCGGTGCTGCGGCCTCGGCATCGGGTGGTGGCGGAGGTGATGGCGGCGGCGACTGACTCGCGGGACGCGGTTGAGCGAGTGTCTGGTTTCCCGCAGAGGCGCGGACATCAAGTCTCGCAGTTCGGCGCGCGGTACGTCGATGAGGAAGATCGGGATCTGAACCGGGATCGAGTTCACTCTCCCTTTCCTCTCACCTCTTCCTCCCTTCTTCTCTTCTCTCTGCCTCGCTCATTCGATCGCTTCTCGCGCGAGTGATGTCCGCCTTCCCCTGATCTCCGTGCCTCCGTGCCTCCGTGAGAGCCCCCTCAGAGAGAGACTCTTGAAACGCGTCAGCCGCACAACGATCGCGCAGCGAGCGTGCAACAACCAGTGGATCTCTGCACCACTGCCGGAACCTGTGCGTGGACGGGGCGAAACAGGTCTCTCACGGGGGCACGGAGGCCCGGAGGCCCTTTCTTGCACTTTGTCGCGTCACGCAATTCCTGAAGAGAATTGGGGTTGGAGCTGTTTGCTCTTCCGTTCTTCTCTTCTCTTCTCTTCTCTTCTCTTCTCTCTGCCTTGCTCATCCGATCGTTTCTCGCGCGAGTAGTGTCCGCGTTCCTGTGATCTCCGTGCCTCCGTGCCTCCGTGAGAGACTCTTGAAACGCGTCAGCCGCACCACGTTC
>JBILDS010000230.1:0-4904 GCA_044352505.1 Phycisphaerales bacterium | reverse complement strand
AGGGTTTGAACTCGAGGGTTTGAACTTGAGGGTTTGAACTCGAGAGTTTGAATTCGAGGGCTTGAACTCAAGAGTTTTTGAACTCAAGAGTTTTTGAACTCAAGAGTTTTTGAACTCAAGAGTTTTGGAATACGAGGAGTTCGATGCGCGTGCCGGCCTTCGAGCGGTGCCGCCGCACGCGACCCGTCATCTCGAGGTTGTCGAGCGCCTTGCGGATCTGCGCGCGCGACCCGCCGGCCGCCGCCGCCAACGCGAGCTCGCTTTCGCCGGCGCCCTCGTCGAACGCGAGCGACGCCATGACCGATGCGCGCAGATCGCCCTTGAAGTCGGCGCGGAGGACGAAATCGGGGTGGCGCTGCATGATCCAATTCGCGGGGCGGAGGATCTTCGGGCGGAGGGGTTCGTCGTCGATGTAGACCCTCCATCGGCGGCCGATCTCGCCCGTGCGCTCCTTCGCCCACCGGACCATCGCAGGGCGCGAGCGCAATGACGCGAGAAGCGGCATCGGTTCATCTGCAGGCTTCAACATGACAACGATCGAGGCGAACTCCCGCGGGTTCTGGCCCGCTTGGGCGCAGTCAAGCACCGCGCCGAGCGGGGCGTGATGTTCGTGCCCGAGTTCGTTCGCGATGAGCCTCCGAAGCCTGTGCTTCGCAACAAGATCGCCGTACGCGTGCAGCCAGGTCGCTGTGGTGTTGTAGAGCCGCCCGAGGAACGGCATCGCGCGCGCCGTGTCGAGCATGAGCCGTTCGAGATCGACGCGTGGCGCCCTGCGCGGTAAGTCTCCGCCGTCATACGCGACGCCTGCCTCCCTCCATCGTTCGACCACCGCATCGCGCTCAGCGTGGTTCATCGCCACCTCCTTCAGGCCGGAGGAAGAGGCGCATGGTCTCAATCGCCTTCTCGACCAGTTCGGGATTCGTTCCTTGCTCGATGATCTGCGGCAGCGACGCGATCACGAACGCCGCCTCCGCGTGGGTAACCGCGAGGCCGAGCAGATCCTCCATGTCCCTTTGCCGCGATGCGATCGCCTTCAGCGAGATCAAGTCGATCCGCGCGATCGCCCGTAACCGCAGCGGGCCGAACTCGCCGATCGGCGTCGTCCGATCGCGCCAACCCGCAAGCATCATGTGCCGGAGGTTGAACGGAGCGGCGTCAAACCACTTTGGGCTGATCCCGCACTCCTCAGCGACTGCCGCCGCGTGATAGCAGCACAGGTCGAACACTTCGGGCGGCGTCACCTCCATCACATCGATATCGACGGTCGTGCGCCCCTCCGGCAAGAGTTCGGAGAGCATCCCCGCGCCGCCGCCGATCAGCGTCATGTCCGCCGGTTTATTGGAGGGAAGACGACGGGCGAGCGCCGCGAGGGCGTTTCGGAGTTGCAAAGCTGTGAGCGGTGGTCCATGCATGATGTATTTCTAGATCATACATCACGAAACCGCCGGGTGAGAAAACAGGTCACATTTCCCGCACACTCGGGCGGAAACATCTCGCGCACGTCGCGATGAACTCCGCCGCGCCGCCGACGATGATCCGGTCGGTCGACGCGACGAGCCGCTCGCTGTGCGTGCTCGCGCCGCCGCATCGTGCGCAGGTGCCCGACTTGTGGACGCGCTCGTCGGCGCGCGGAAGAAGCGCGTCGAAGGGCGCGAACGTGTCGCCGAAGTGATCGATGTCGCAGCCCGTGACGACGACGGTGATCCCGCGCGCAAGCAGCGCATCGATCGGCGCGACCGCATCCGACGCGAAGAAGTGGACCTCGTCGATCACGACAAGCGCGGGCGCGTCGACTTCGCGCTCGACGACCGCGACGATGTCGGCCGCACTGCGCGCGTTCCGCGCCGGAATCCGCTCGCCCGCGTGCGTCACGACCTCGTCGGCCGCATAGCGCGTGTCACGCTCTGGCTTGATGACGAGTACGCGTTCGCCCTGCGCGCGCGCCGCGTGAACGCGCACGAGCACCTCCGTCGTCTTTCCCGCGAACATCGGGCCGTGGATCACGACAAGCCGCGCGGGGAGTCGCGCGGGTCGCAGGGCGGGCGAGCGAGTGAGGTCAAGCGACATCGGTCGAAGGGTACGCGGAACCTCGGCGCGCGCTGCACGCGCTCTGCTGAGGTCTGGCCCAACCGCCGCGCGGATTGTGAAGTTTCTGCGATAGATGAGCAAAGCCGCTTGGTCACAGCGGGGGCGTGTGATACCACCGAGTTGCGCGTTGTGCTACCGCCGCGCGCCGCCGTATAAAAACTGATCCGGTCTTGACTCGCTCCTTCCGGGGCGCCCGCCGAACTAGAGGTACACCTTGCACCCAATCCACCCGCCCACCCGTGCCGCGTCGACCAGTCCGAACCCTCTCCGCAGAGCTCTCAGCGCCGCGATGGCCGCGGTCGCGCTTGCCTTTGCCGCTGCGCCCGCCGCGCACGCACAGACGGCGTGCGATGCGGACATCAACGGCGATGGCGTGGTAGGTGCGTCAGACCTCGCAGCGCTCTTGAGCGCGTGGGGGCCGTGCATGGGCTGCGCTCCAGACGTCAATGACAGCGGCGACGTGAACGCCGCCGACCTCGCGAGTTTGCTGTCGCTCTGGGGCGCGACCTGCGTGGAGCTCCCGTGGGCGACGGTGCTCGAGTTCGCACCCAACCCCGCGGTCGTCACGAACGGGTCGCTCCGCAAGGCGATCACGGCATCAGGCCTCCCGTGGCGCGTGCGTGACAACGCGTCGAACATCGAGATGCTGCTCGTGCCGCCGGGGGCGTTCAACATGGGCTGCACGTCGCCAAGTCTTGGGTGTTCAAGCGACGCGCTGCCTGTCCACTCGGTCACGCTCACAAACGCGTTCTATGTCGGCCGCTACGAGGTGACGCAGGCGCAGTGGATTGCGCGCATGGGCAACAATCCCTCGTGGTTCCAAGGCACGAACTATCCCGACGCGGCCACTCGGCCCGTCGATCGTGTTTCGTGGAATGCCGTGCAAGGCTTCCTCGCGCAGACTGGGCTTCGTCTTCCCACGGAGGCAGAGTGGGAGTACGCGTACCGCGCCGGCACGACAACCGCGTTCCACTCGATGCCCGGGTTCCCGAACGGAACCGATGATGCAGCGCAACTGGGTGCGATCGCGTGGTTGGGTACCAACTCAGGCGCGCAGACGCGCCCGGTCGGGCAGAAGGCGGCGAACGGCCTGGGTCTGCACGACATGTCGGGCAACGTGAACGAGTGGGTGAACGACTGGTACCTCGACACCTACTACGCCGAAAGTCCCGCGGTCAACCCGCCCGGTCCTACTGAAGACGACTTCGTCGAGGAGCGGGTGCTGCGCGGGGGCGCCTATGGCTACGCAGTGGCGTCGACGCTGCGTGGATCAACTCGGATTGCCGCTTCGCCCAACTCGACGCTCATTTCGAACGGCTTCCGCGTGGCGCGGAATCCGTGAGGTTTGCGCAGCAACAAGCGCGGTCCGGGTCCGCAGAACAAGGGCAATCGCAAGCCTTTCTTCGAGATTGACGCGGCGATGAGTCGCAGCGAGCTCGTTCAGGGATCACGAAGTTTCTCTCTCTGCCGAGGGTTCACCTGACGCAGCCATTGAGTTCGCGCCCGACCCCGCGGTCGTCACGAACGCGTCGCTCCGCAACGCAATCGCGGCGACGGGCCTCCCGTGGCGCGTGCGCGACAACGGCACGCAGATCGAGATGCTGCTGGTGCCGCCGGGGACCTTCGACATGGGGTGCTCGCCGTCGAACGCGTGGGACTGCAGCTCCAGCGAGAAGCCCGTCCATGCCGTGACGCTGACGAACGCGTTCTACATCGGCCGCTACGAGGTGACGCAGGCGCAGTGGACGGCGAAGATGGGCTCGAACCCGTCGTTCTTCCAGAGCGCAAGCGCGCAGGTGCCGAACCGCCCGGTCGAGCAGGTGTCGTGGAACACGATCCAAGGCTTCCTCTCGGTGACCGGGCTTCGCCTGCCGACCGAGGCCGAGTGGGAGTATGCGTACCGCGCGGGCACGACGACGGCCTTCCACTCGATGCCGGGGTTCCCGAACGGGACGAATGGCGACAAACAGGTCGGGACCATCGGGTGGTTCAGCTCGAACGCCGCGAGCCAGACCCGCCCCGTCGGCGGAAAGGCCGCGAACGCGCTCGGCCTGCACGACATGGCGGGCAACGTTCGGGAGTGGGTGAACGACTGGTACTCGGACACCTACTACGCGTCGAGCCAGTTGACGAACCCGCCGGGGCCCGCGACTGGGACGAATCGCGTGCTGCGCGGCGGCTCGTGGTTCAGCAGCGGCAGCCACCTGCGTTCCTCCTACCGCAACCTCAACTCGCCCGGCTACGCGTTCAGCAACGACGGGTTCCGTGTCGCGAGGACGCCGTGACGTCTCTTCCCCCGTCGTCGCGGAGCCATTGAATCGACCCGACGACGACGGCCACGCTGCCGGACAACCTGCAACGGAAGATCCGAGCGCTCGCGACCGCGGGCGCTCGTTTCATTGCGGGCCGCGTCGGCGGCGAGAGGAGCGACGGCTACTGGGAACCTCGCACCGAGCCGATCGTTCCGTCGCAGTCCCGACCTGTGCTCCGCTCGCCGATCCTGCCGCGCGGCTCGCGGCGTGTCCTCCACGGAGAGACATCTGTCGAAGAAAGTCAGGGCGGCGCGATTGAACAGATCGACGCATCGGTGCCTGGCACGTGCCGTCTGGTGCCAGGCACCTCCCGGCACGTGCCTGGCACCGTGTTGCCGTTGTTATCTCGGTTCCCCTCAACTCCCGACACTCGGAACCGATGGGTTTTAGGCTTCGCGGCTTGACTCCACCCGATCGGGAAGTAGGGTTTGTCTTCAGTTCCTCGGCGCCGATGGCGCTGCGGCTTCAACTCGATGGGGATGTCCCTCTCGCGGGTAGCCCCGA
>JBILDS010000038.1:0-16525 GCA_044352505.1 Phycisphaerales bacterium | reverse complement strand
TCATCCGCGAACTGAAGGCGATCGCGCCGGGGCCGCTCCTCTTGTCGGTTGACCAGGAAGGCGGGCGCGTCGCGCGCCTCACAGAGGGATTCGAGCGCTTTCCGACGCTCCGCGAGATCGGCGGGAACTCCCCCGCTGAAGTGCGCGAAATCGGCCGGCGCCTCGGCGCGCAGGTGCGCGACGCGGGCTTCGACATCGACTTGGCGCCCGTCGTCGACGTGGACTCGAACCCCGCGAACCCCGTGATCGGCGAGCGCTCCTTCTCGCGCGACCCAGCGGTGGTCGCAGAGCTCGGCGCAGCGATGATCGCAGGGCTCGAGCAGGAACTTGCAGCGTGCGCGAAGCACTTCCCGGGCCACGGCGACACCGATAAGGACTCGCACTTCGACCTACCGCGCCTCCCCCACGCGCTCGACCGACTTCGCGCGTGCGAGCTCGTTCCCTTCCAGGCGGCGGTGAAGGCGGGTGTTTCGTGCGTGATGACCACACACGTCGTCTTCGAAGCGCTTGACCCGGGCGTCGCCGCAACGATGAGCGCTCCCGCCATCTCGCTCCTCCGCGGCGAAGTTGGTTTCGACGGTGTGTGCGTGAGCGACTGCCTCGAAATGAAGGCGATCAGCGAGCACTTCGGATCGGGCAGGGCCGCGGCGCGCGCGGTGGCCGCGGGCGTCGACGCGCTTCTCGTCTGCCACACCCACGAGGCGCAGCACGAGGTCATCGAGTCGCTCGCGGCGGCGGTCGTCGACGGGCGTATTCCGGAGTCGCGGATCCACGAAGCGCGCGGGCGCCTCGCGCGGCTTGCAGCGCGCCACGCGCGAACCGTCTGATGCGGGGACCGCTCAGAGAAGGGGACACGATGCCACCATTTGGGCCACCATTTGGGTTTGACGACGACGAGTGGCTGGCAGCGCAGTTCCTCCTCTTTTTCGACGAGACCGGCGACGAGGCCGAGGCGCGAAGGCGGGTTGAGCAACTGCGCAATCAGCGCGCGGCGCGGCGGCCGAACCCGCTGCCGCCGACCGCATCGCAAGCCCCCGCACCAACCCCGGCACCAACCCCCGCGCAAACCCCCGCGTCAATCTCAAGCCCGGTCGCGCCACTCCCGCAAACCTCGCGTCCCGCAGCAACACCCCGGGCGCCACAACGCGGACTCTTGCGGCGATTCTGGTCCTGGTTCTGGCGGTAACGCACCAAACCTCGCGCCCCTCCGACCGCACGCTCCGCTCGGCTACACTGTCCGATTCCCGTGAAGATCCGCAACTTCTCCATCATCGCCCACATCGACCACGGCAAGTCGACCCTCGCAGACCGCCTTCTCCAAGAGACGAAGGCCGTGTCGCAGCGCGAAGCGCGCGCCCAGTTCCTCGACTCGATGGATCTCGAGCGCGAGCGCGGCATCACCATCAAGGCCTCTGCCGTGACGGTGAAGCACACCTACAAGGGCGAGGAGTACGAGCTCAACTTCATCGACACGCCCGGCCACGTCGACTTCACCTACGAGGTGTCGCGCGCACTGAAGGCGTGCGAAGGCGCCGTGCTCGTCGTCGACTCGACGCAGGGTGTCCAAGCGCAGACCGTCGCGAACGCCTACCTCGCGGTCGCGGGCGACCTGACGCTGATCCCCGTCATCAACAAGATCGACCTCCCCGCTGCCGACCCGGACCGCGTGGCGATGGAGGTCGAGCAGGTCTTCGGCTTCCCCGCGGAGGACTGCATCTATGTCTCCGCGAAGACGGGTCAGGGCATCCAGCAGCTCCTCGACATGATCTGCGAGAAGCTGCCCGCGCCGAAGCCGCCGACCACGAAGAAGCTGCGCGGCCTCGTCTTCGACGCGAAGTACGACGAGTACCGCGGCGTCGTGATGTACGTGCGCGTCTTCGACGGCCACCTGAAGCAGGGCGACAAGATCCGCATGATGGGCACGGGCCGCACCTTCTCGGTGACCGAGCTCCTGCGCTACACGCCCTTCCCGCAGAAGGTGAAGGAGCTCAACTACGCGCAGGTCGGCTCGGTGTGCGCGGGCATGAAGACGCTCGGCGACGTGCGCGTCGGCGACACCATCACGCTCGACCTCGACCCGGCCGACATCGCGCTCGAGGGCTACGAAGAGCCGAAGCAGATGGTGTTCTGCGACTTCTACCCGTCGAGCGCCGACGAGGACGGCAAGAAGTCCGACTTCGAGCAGCTGCGCGAGGCGATCGAGAAGCTGCACCTCAACGACGCAAGCTTTACCTTCGAGCCGCAGCACAGCGAGGCGCTCGGCTTCGGCTTCCGCTGCGGCTTCCTCGGCCTTCTGCACATGGACATCGTGCAGGAGCGGCTCGAGCGCGAGGGCGGCGTGTCGATCGTGCAGACGGCGCCGACGGTGTCGTACAAGGTCGACCTCAACGACGGCACGCAGGTCGAGATCCACAACCCCGCAGACCTTCCCGATGGGTCGAAGATCAAGGGAATCCTCGAGCCGATCGTGAAGATCGAGATCATCTGCCCGAACGAGAACATCGGCGACCTGATGAAGCTCGCGGAGACCCGCCGCGGCATCTTCCAGGCGCAGGAGATGATCAGCGAATCGCGGCAGATCCTGAAGTACGAAGTTCCGCTCGCAGAGATCATCTACGACTTCTACGACAAGCTGAAGTCGGTGACGCGCGGCTACGGCACGATGGACTACCAGATCACGAGCTATCGCGAGGATCGCCTCGTGAAGGTGCAGATCCTCGTGAATGGCGAGGCCGTCGAGGCGCTGTCGCTCATCTGCCACCGCGACAACGCAGAGCAACGCTCGCGCGCGATCCTGCAGAAACTGAAGGAGCAGATCGACCGCCACCAGTTCGAGATCCCGCTGCAGGCGGCGATCGGCGGCAAGATCATCGCGCGCGAATCGATCAAGGCGATGCGCAAGAACGTTCTCGCGAAGTGCTACGGCGGCGACATCTCGCGCAAGCGCAAGCTCCTCGAGAAGCAGAAGGAAGGCAAGAAGCGCATGAAGCAGATCGGCTCCGTGTCGATCCCGCAGGAAGCGTTCATGGCCATCCTTGATCAGGGCGATTGAAATCGAGCGCGCAGCGCCCCAGACTTCGACTGCCCAAATGAGTGCCACTACTTCCAGTCGTGGTTTCGCCCACTCATCGAAGACCGCCCCCGAACCGACACCGAACCGACACCGACCGACTCCGCACTACTTGAAGTAGTGCCACCCATTTTGGCTGTCGACTCGCGCGCAACCCGTCACTCGCTCAGATTCAGCGCTTTCATCACCTCTGGGGTGATGTCGATCGCTTCGGGATACTTGAGGAACACGCGCGACTGAATCTGTGAGAGTGCCTCGCCCATGCGTTCGGTTTCGAAGGGCTTCGCTGTCGGATAGAAGCGATACACGAGGTCGATCGACTCCTTCTCCGCAACCGTCTCGACGGCCGCCACGAGTTCGCGATACGCGCGCTCGAACTGCTCCGCGCCCATCTTCTCGTCGCGACGACGCACGCCCTCAAGCCAATTCTGATACTCGCGCTGCAGCGCCATGACCGCCTGCTGCGCCTCTTGGGGCGGCGGTGCGCCGTCTGCCACCGGGTAGCGCTCTTGAATCGCTTGCAGTCGCGTTTGGAACTCGACCTCCTCCGCCTTCGCCTTCTCTGTCGCCTCAGTGCGCGGATCGGTGTACGACGCGCCTTCGAGAATCTTCTTCATGACCTTGTCGATATCGACGCTCGCCACGCTCCACACCCGATTCGTCGAGCGATCGCCCCACGCGATGTGACCATCTTTCACCGAGATCCGCAGCGGATCCTTGCCCGACTCGGTGGTGAGAAGAAGCGAATCGGCGGGGCCGAGATCGTTGCGCGGCACAGCGCCCGCAATCGCTTGCTGCGACGGCGAACCGCGCCAAGCAATGGCAACAGCGGCGGTTGAGAGTACGAGCGAGGTCACAACGGCAAGACGCGAAAGACGACTCATGCCGTGAGTGTACTCACTCGCGCCCGACGTGCAGAAGCCGAGATTCGACCTCGCGCGCAAACCACGCCGCCACGCGCGACTTCACCGCGTCCATCGACGGCGCCCGCGCGCCGAGCTCCGCCGAAAGGCTCGTCACGGGTCGCTCCAGTCCGCACGGAACGATCAACCCGAAGTGGGAAAGATCCGGTGCCACGTTCAGCGCGAATCCGTGCAAGGTGACGAATCGCGACAGCCGCACGCCGATCGCAGCGATCTTGCGATCGGGACGCCCCTCCGCCCCCACCCAAACGCCAGTGGCAGTTGGATCGCGCAACCCCGCGAGGCCGTCCTCACGCAACGTGTCGAGAAGACACTGCTCAAGCCAGCGCACATAGGGATGCACCTTGAGTCCGAGCCGCTGGATATCGAGAATCGGATAGGCCACAAGTTGCCCAGGGCCGTGGTAGGTCACGTCGCCGCCTCGATCGGTTTCGATCTTCTCAACGCCAAGTGCTGCAAGTGCCGCATCGCTTGCGCGCACGTGCGCCGCTGCGCCAACGCGTTTCGTCACCGTAACCACCGGTGGATCGTGCTCAAGAAGATAGACGGTCATCCGCGCATCGCTCAGAACGTCCGCGTCTGAACCCGCCGCGGAGTCGCGTGCGGCCACAAGCTTCGCATGCGTCTCGCGCTGGATTGCAAGCGCATCGGCGTACGACATGCGTCCGAGATCGACGACGCGCAGCGAAGATGTTTCGACAATCGTGCGCATAGGTCTTGGCAGCGGCAAGCGTACGCGTTGATCGCGAGTCCGTACAATCGCGCCGTGCCGAAGATCCATCCGACCGCCGTCCTCCATGGAGAGATCAGCCTTGCCGACGACGTGGAGATCGGCCCTTACTGCGTGCTCAATGGCCGCATCACAGTCGGCGCCGGTTGCGGACTTGTGGCGAACGTGCACCTTCAAGGAACCCTCGCGATCGGCTCGGGCAACACCTTCTACCCCGGCTGCGCAATAGGATTTGCGCCGCAAGACAAAGGCTTTCCGGTGCATAAAGAAGGTGCCGGCACCGTGATTGGTGACGGCAACATGTTTCGTGAACATGTCACGATCCATCGCGCCACGCGCGACGACCGCCCGACGCGCGTCGGCGACCGCAACTATTTCATGGCCTGCTCGCACGCGGCGCACGACGTTCAGATCGGGCATGATTGCGTGTTCGCAAACAACACGCTCTTCGCTGGCCACGCCGAAGTTGGCGACCGCGTGGTGACCGGTGGCGGCGCGGGCGTCCATCAGTTCGTGCGCATTGGGCGCGGCGCCATGCTCGGCGGACTCTGCGGCGCATCGAAGGATGTCTGCCCGTTCTTTACGCTCAGTGCCACAAACTACATCGGTGGCTTCAACCGAATCGGCATGAAGCGCGGCGGATTTTCGTCCGCTGAAATCGATCTTGTGCGCGACATGTATGGCATCATCGTGCGCAGCCGCGTGCCGTTCTCGCAACGCGTCGCCAAACTTGAGGCGTTTGCGGGTCAACCGCTCGCCGACGAGTTTCTTACCTTCATCAAGGCTTCGAAGCGCGGCGTTTCCATGCGCCACGGTCGCCTGACAAGCACCCGCGCCGCGGGAGGCGCAGAGGGCGAATGAGCGCGGTCGAACCTCCGCGCATGCCGCTCTTCGCAGCGCTCCCCCGTCGCGCGCGCTGCAGCTACGCCACGCTTGAATTCGCGGTGCTCGGCTCAAGTTCATCGGGAAACGCCAGCGTCGTGCGCGTCACCACGCGCGAGTCGCGTCGACAGATTCTGCTCGACGCCGGCCTCTCGCCGCGCGCCACGTTCGGCGCCATGCGCGCGCTCGGCTTCGCCCCCGAAGAGACGGCCGAGGTGCTTTTCACCCACTTTGACCACGATCACGCGCGCATCGGTTGGGCGCGCGTAGCCCTCACCACCGGACTTCGCCTCCGCTGCGCCGCGTCGCATCGAACCGCTGCGCTCGAGCGCGGCTACCCCACAGCGTGGATCGAGACCTTCGATCCGCGCGCGGGCGGGTTCGATCTCGGCCCGATCCGCGTTGAACCCTGCATGAACCCACACGACGAAGGTGGCACGGTGTCGTTTCGCCTTGAGACAGACGCGGGGAGCCTTGGCTTCGCCACCGACATCGGCCGCGTGTCCGACACGCTCGTCGACCTCCTTCGCGGAGTCGACCTCCTGGCGATCGAGTCGAACTACGACCGCGACATGCAACTTGAGAGCGCGCGCCCGAAGTTCCTGAAGGATCGCATCATGGGTGGACGTGGCCACCTCTCGAATGAAGAGTGTCTTGAAGCGGTGCGCGCGGTTGCGTTTCCCGACGAGCCTTCGCAGATCGTGCTGCTCCATCTCTCGCGCGACTGCAACCACCCGAACGTGGTGCGACAACTCTGGAGCCGAGCGCTTCCCGCGCTCTCGCCGCGACTTGCGTTCGCGCACCACGTAGAACCCACGCCAATCTTCCGCTTGCGAGGTGGAACACTTGAGGGTGCACAACCATGAGCGACGCTGCGGCTTCAGATGACCCCGCGCGCGATTGGACGAGCGACGGAACCCTCGGGCCCCTTGCATGGACCGCCCTCGTGGCGCGCTGGGTTGAAGTTGCGCGCGCAAGCCGAGCCATTCCGCCTGCACTTGCGCAACTGCGCGACTCTATTCCGCACCTCATTGCAATTGAGTCAACGACCGCCGCGCTCGGCGAGCTTGGGCGAGTGCCCGAGATCGACCGTCCCCACGCGCGCGCCGTTGCGGAAGTCACGATCCGCCGAGCGGCCGCCGAGCTCGACCGCCTTTGGCGCGGCGAAGAGTGGCCGGACGAAATCTTCGCCGCCTGCGAGGCTGCAGAGCGCGCGCTCGCAAGCGCGGCCTACGCAGGGCTTTCCGCCATCTTTGTCTCAGCATCGAACGCAATCGTCGTGCCCGAGTTCAACCTCGGATACGACCCAAACGATGCATCGACCCACACCGGAACATTGGCCGCGATGCCACCAGGCTCGATTGCCATGCCGGGCGAGCCGATCTGTTGGTGGTCGGGTCGAAGCGCGCCCGATGTGGCGCAACTCGGCTCCGACAACTTTCGCGTTGAGCGAAATGTTGCGCCCTGCCAGGTGTACCGAGGGCTCGATGAACGCGGGCGCTTTACAGACGACGTCGTTGCGCCGATCACCGGGGAACTCCTGCCGGGGCTCCCGATGCTCGTTCCGCTTCTTCTTGACGGCGTCCGGATCGGGTGCTTCCTCCGACCCGCCGCGGATTGGCACGCCATGCAACACGCGGCGATGGATGGTCGCGCGCTGATTCCGGTGCACCATCGTCCCGCCCTTCCGCTACCCTCCGCGACCGATGTCCGACGCGTTGACCCATGAGTGCGGCCTCGCCTTCGTCCGCCTACGAAAACCGATCTCGTGGTTTCAGGAGAAGCGCGCCGATCCGCTTTGGGGTTTGCGCAAGCTCTATCTCTTGATGGAGAAGCAGCACAACCGCGGCCAAGACGGCGCAGGTATCGCGTGCGTGAAGTTCGACATGCCTCCTGGCGACGCGTTTCTTGAGCGCGAGCGCACGGCCAAGCGCAACCCGATCGAGCGGCTCTTCGACGACGCACTCGCACCCGCCGCCGATCTCGACGAAGCCGCCCTGAATGCACTTTCCGAGACTGAGTTGAAGCGAAGGTTCCCGCTGCTCGGCGAAGTGCTGCTCGGGCACCTCCGCTACGGAACCCACAGCGGCCGCTCCAGTTCAATGTGCCACCCGTACGTCCGGCGCTCAAACAGCGAATCGCGTTCGATTGCGATGGCTGGCAACTTCAACCTCACCAACTCGAAAGATCTCTTCGCGAAGCTGGTGGAGTACGGGCTCCACCCCGTTGGCGACAGCGATACGGGCGTGGTGCTCGAGAAGATTGGCTACTTCCTCGATCGTGAACACGTCCATCTCGAGGCCACCATGGGGCTTGGCTCGTTCACCAATCTCGAGGGAGCGACGCTTGCCGCAGAAGTCTCGCGCCAAATCGATCTCGCGCGTGTTCTCCGCAAGGCCACCGAGCAGTTTGACGGCGGCTACGTCTTCGCGGGCATCCTTGGGAATGGCGACAGTTTCGTCTGCCGCGATCCAGCCGGCATTCGACCCGGCTTTTTCTTGGTGCTCGATGAGTGCATTGCGGTGGCAAGCGAGCGCGCCGCGCTCTCGACGGTGTTCAACGTCGACCCACGCGAGATCGAACCGATTCCCGCCGGCCACGCGCTCGTCATGAAGCGCAACGGCGACTACGCGCTTGAACGCTTCACTGAACCCGCGCCGCTTCGACAGTGCACGTTCGAACGCATCTACTTCTCGCGCGGCAACGATCCTTCGATCTACCGCGAGCGCAAGCAACTCGGTCGCAATCTTGCGCCACGCCTTGTGGAGTTCCTCGAGGGCGACCTTGACCACACCGTGGTCGGGTTCATTCCGAACACGTCAGAAACTGCGTATCTCGGCCTTCTCGAGGCGCTCGGTGAAGCGCGACAACGCGCATCGGCCGACAAAATCTGGCGACTCGTCGAATCGGGAACCGCCACGCGCGACGCGATCCACGCTGCACTCGCCGGTCGCGTGCGCGGCGAGAAAGTGGCGCACAAGGACCAGCGCCTCCGCACCTTCATTACGCACGACGCGGCGCGCAAAGATCTCGTCAACCACATCTACGACGTCACGCGCGGTACGGTGTTCCCCGAAGACACGCTGGTTGTGGTCGATGACTCCATTGTGCGCGGAACCACGCTGCGCGAGTCGATCATCACGATGCTCGCCCGGCTCAACCCCAAGCGCATCATTGTGGCGAGTTCCAGCCCGCCGATTATGTATCCAGATTGCTACGGAATTGACATGAGCCAGCTCGGGCGCTTCATCGCGTTCGAAGCGGCCGTGTCGTTGGCGCGCAATCGTGGACACGCGGCCGTGCTCGATGAGATCGAGGCGAAGTGCAAGGAGCAGGCGTCGTGGAGCGCGGAGCGCATGAAGAATCACGTCGCCCTGCTCTACGGACTCTTCACGTTGGAGGAGATCGAATCGCAGGTGGCTGAACTCATCCGCTCGAAGTCGCTCGCGTGGGGAGGGCGGATCGACCTGCTTTACCAGTCGGTCGACGGGCTGCGTGCGGCCATGCCGGAGTACAGCGGCGACTGGTACTTCACCGGCGAGTACCCGACGCCCGGCGGTTATCGGGTGCTGAACACGGCGTACCTCAACTGGCGGAAGGGGGCGGAAGGGAAGCGCGCGTACTAGTTTGAGCGCTCGACCCTTGCTCGCTTTGGTGTGGGGCGGATCGGCGTGCGGCGCGGGGCGGCGGGCGCGCTCTGGCGACTTGACGCAAACGCCCCTTTCCGTTCTACTTGTCGTTTCCCCAACGGTGGGTCGGAGGCGCGTGGGCGCCCTCGGCATCGCTCTCATCCGTTCGCTGGCCGCGCGATGCGCGGTCGCGGGCATCTGTAGGAAACTGGACGAAACATGTCGCGCTATCTCGGTCCGAAGGTGAAGCTCTCGCGCAAGGTCGGCGTTCCCGTTGCGGATATCCCGAAGCACACCTCCAAGCGGCAGCTCACCACCCCCGGCGTCCACGGCTTCCGCGGTCGCCGTCAGAAGGACTACGGCATCCGCAAGGATGAGAAGCAGAAGTTGCGCTTCCACTACAACGTGCTGGAGCGCCAGTTCCGTCGTTACCTCGCGGAAGCAGGCCGTCGCCCGGGCAATACCGGCGAAGTGCTGCTCACGCTCCTTGAGCTCCGCCTCGACAACGTCATCCGCCGCGCCGGTTTCTCGCGCACCATTTGGGGCGCGCGTCAGCTCGTCGTCCACGGCCATGTGAAGGTCAACGGCGAGAAGGTCGACCGACCCTCCTTCTCTCTCTCGATCGGTGATGTTGTCACCGTGAAGGAAGGCGCGCAGAAGCTCTGCCGCGAGCAGATGGAGTCGATCCCGGGTCACCAGGTTCCCGGTTGGTTGGCGGTCAACCCCGCTGAACTGTCGGCGAAGTGCGTTGCAAACCCAACCTCCGACCAGATTCCCTTCGACGTGAATACCAACCTCATCGTCGAGTTCTACCGCTGATCGCGTGACGACTCGCGCCCGGCCGTCGGCCGAAGCGCCGATCGTTCAAGAGTCCCAGAGGCCGAGGCGTATGCTTCGGCCTCTTTCCATAGGAACGCGTGGCAACTTCCCGTCGCTCTTGACCCGGAACAAGCCCCCCTTCCGCTACCCTGATTCGACATGCTCAAGCTGATTCGCCAGTACAACCAGTGGATCCTCGTGGTCGGGGGCAGCTTGCTCCTCATCACGTTCCTGATGCCATCCGCAATTCAGAATTGCGCGCAGCAGAGCGCTGTGGGTGGCGCGCCGTGGGCGACCTACGCGAGCGGCTCGCAACTCACCGGCGAAGATCTCGACCGGGTGCGTCGCGAGTTGGGCATTGTCGATCTCTTGCGCGACCGCGACCCAAATCGCGATCCGCTCACCCGTCTCGGTGCGCATGAGGATCCCGCGCACTGGTGGATGCTCACGTTCGAAGCGCAACGCGCCGGTCTTGTGGGAGGCGAAGGCGAGGGCGCTGCGGTTCTCGCATCGCTCGCGGCCGCTGCGACTGCGGGCGGCAATCCGCTCTCGGGCGAAGACGTGATTCGAAACATCATGCGCGCCACCGGAGCCAATCGCCCATTCGTGCTTGAAACCACAGCGAAGTGGCGCGGCGTCACTCGGCTTCTGTCGCTCTGTGAATCGGTTGATCGCATGAGCGACAAGCGCATCGAGCAATTCGCAGCCAAGTCGATGCTCGGCCTCACCGGCGATCTTGTCATGCTCGACGCCCGCACAACCGCGGCGATCCCCGCCCCAGAGCCGACCGAGGCGCGGCTCGAAGAACATTTGCGTGCGTATGCCGACAAGGCACCACCCGCGCGCGGCGGCGAGGGCCCTTTCGGATACCGCATTCCCGATCGCGTGATGCTTGAGTGGATTGAGATCCCGAAGTCCACCGTTGCGGCGTTGGTCGAGGGCTCACCCGAGCTCCAGTCGATCGCGCTGAAGAAGCGCTTCGCGCAGGATCCAGCGAAGTACGGCGCCGACCCAGCGATGAACCCACCGTTCGCGGCGTATGAAGCGTCGGTGCGCAGCCGAACCGTGGATGACCTCACCAAGGCCAAGATCGACGAGATCACGAAGTTCGCATCCGACCAGCTCAGCCTCGCGCAGCGCTCGCTGAAGCGGCGCGATTCCTACTTCGTGCTCCCCGAGAACTGGTCCGAGCTGATGCTCTCGTTTGAAGAGTTGGCACAGTCAATCGCAACGGAGTTCTCGGTTCCCGCCCCCGCGGTTGCAAACTCCGGCCCCGCGCTCATCGAGCTCGACGCAATCGGTTCGTTCCCCGGCATCGGCCTCGCGTCGACGTCGCGGTTTGGTTCACAGCTCCGCACCGTGCAGTTGGTGATGGCAACGCGCGAACTTTCGAAGGCTGACCCCGTCACGCCAATTCAGGCGCGCGTGGCAAGCCCGGCGCTCACAGATCCAACGGGCAACGTCTACTTCTTCCGAGTGACCGCAGCTGAAGCATCGCGCCCGGCGCGAGATCTTGCCGAAGTGCGCGATGCGGTGGTGCAAGATGTGCTCGCGCTCGAGCGCTACGAATGGCTGAAGGCGAACGAGGCCGCGATCCGCTCGGCCGCCGCGACGAACGGCGTCCGCTCGGTGGCCGACACGTACGGCGTCAACGTGGCGTTCGTCCGCGATCTCCGGGAGTTTGATGCGCAGTTCCTCGGCTTCGGCTTCCGATTGCCGAGCGAAATCCCCGGCCTCGGCCGCGACCCGAAGGCACTCGATGCGCTTGTGCTGCAAGCAAGCCGTCTGCCGTTCACGTCGAGTCTCGCTGAGATTCCAGCGGAGAATCGCACGTTTGTGGTGCTCGCGCCCGATCGCCTTGCACTTGTCATGCTGCAGGTCACCGAGCTCTCGCCCGCAAGCAAGGAAACCGTCGAGAGCATGCGCGTGAAGCCTGAAGTTGCGCGCGCAGCGTTTGATCCGACCAGTGCTGTGAGCCTTGCGAAACTCTTCAGCGTTGAAGAGCTCTCGCGCCGCACGGGATTCAAGCCCCTTCGCACGATCGAAGAGGATGAAGAGAACGCCGACGAAATCCGCGACGGCGGCGCCACGCCGGCTTCGTCCGCGACCTGACAGACGCAAGGCCTCACATTCGCAAGGGACGCCCCCAATGACCAACGACATGCTTCCCGCGGTGAAGTTTGAGGACTTCGCCAAGCTCGATCTTCGCGTGGCCACGGTGCTTGCCGCGGAGCCGCACCCGAACGCCGACAAACTGCTGAAGATTCGACTCGATGATGGCACTCCAGAGGGGCGCCAAGTTTGCGCAGGAATCAAGGCGTGGTACGACCCTGCGTCGCTCGTCGGCAAGCAGGTTGTGATCGTCGCGAATCTCGAGCCACGACAACTGCGCGGCGAAGTCAGCCAAGGCATGATTCTGGCCGCAAGTGATCTGAAGCCGCTGGCGGAAGGAACCGCGCCCTCGGGCGACGCGAAGCCCGGCGCAGACGAGCGCGACGTTGTCGTCGTGACGGTGCAGAAGCCTGTCAAAGCGGGCAGCCGCGTGTCCTGATCGACGCGGCTGCGACACAACGCGCGCGGCGAAGTCTGCACGCTGCTCGATGCAAGCGGTGCAGTTCCTCACGCTGCCGTTTCACGGGTGACAGCTCCACCTCAGTGCCCTACAACTCTTCGTCTTCCGGTCGCAGCGGCTGGGTTGCAGCATCCGTTTCCACGCGCTCTTGGCGCGTGATCTCCGCGTCATGGATGCGCCAGCCCGCCGACTCCGCAGCCACGGTAAAGCGTCCGTCGTACTCGTTCGTTCGGTCGTGTGCGTGCCCCCAATGGGTCACGCGCCCGTCAACTTGCCACGTTGTCTCGACGGTGAACGCGCGCGCGCGCACGCCATCCTCGAGCGTGATCTCTCCTTGGGTCTCCACGCGGGTGCCCAACGGCCGCACCGCCACCACTCGGCTCATGGCGCCCCCTTCTTCCTCCATGACAAGCGCGCGGCGCACGCCGAGATAGGTCTCCTCGAGAAGTACACCAGACACGCTGCGCGCGAGCGCGTCGTACACAGCACTTTCACTCTCGTAGTCAAAGGCGCGGTAGAGATTCACGTGGAGCGCCTTGAACGTGGCAATCGCGTCGGCCTCGGGAATAGCCTCCGGAGCACGCGTTCCGAAGGCGAAGAACGCAGGGCCGGTTGGTCGCAACACAAGTACGACGGCCGCCCCGAGCAGTCCAAAGCCCAACGCAACGCGCGGCGTTCGACGCGCAACCGCCGCAGACGCGAAGCCCACCGCGAAGAGCGCAACGGCAAGCGTCGCCCATGCCGGCACAAGCGGCTGCAACGCAGGAGGCGCTGGCACCCGCTCCAATCGCGCCTCGACTCCGCCGGTCGGACGACGCCAGGTGAACCCCGGCTCGCTCCGCGTGAACGTGCAGTGCGAGCGAAGTCCGTCCATCGTCCATTCCGTGGCAATCTGAAGCGGCGGCTTCGACGGCAGCACCGAGAGAAGATCGGGCGGATACGCCGGCCACACAACCGAAACGCTCTCGGGCGGCGACTTCACGGGGTAGACAAGCGCAAACTCCACTTTGCGCAGCCCGCGCCAACCGCTGATCGGAAAGAGCGGCAGAAGCACAGGATCGGGGTCGTTGAGCGAGAGGTCGCGAAGGAGCGGCGCCACTCGGACGCCATCCACCTCAACCGGCATCTGGGCGCCGAAATACGCCTCAAGCCGGGGGCCGAGCGTGGCCAACTCGACGGGATCAATGCGCTCAGCGTCCTCGCGCGGCACCTCGATCATCCAGTCGAGAAAAACCAGATTCATCGAGAGCGACGCCACGAAGGCGTCGGCCTCGAGTCGGAACCGCAGGTCGACGTGCGGCCCGTCCTGCGGGTGAAGCGCCGTCGTGGCGCCAATCGCGGACGGCTCCGGCTTGACCGGCGCGGCGAGCGTACCCTGCGTGGTACAAATCCCAATCCAGCACGCAAACAGTGCGCGGCAGAGGCGATTGCCGAAGCCGCTATGAAGGCCACTCTTCAGGCCATTCCACCGAGCCCGCGACCTCACCGGAGACATCGATGCATCGCAGAGAACACAGCACGCCCGCCCTTCGAACGAACGCTCGGATGCTGTCGTCGCGGCTTCCGTCCCTGCTCCCGTCGGTACTTGTGACACTCGCGCTGTCATGGTCGTTCATTGTCGCGACTCCGACAGTCTTTGCACAAGAGGGGCTGAACTCGGCTGCGCCCGACGCTGCGCCCAACACCGGTGCCAACACCGGTGCCAACACCGCGACGAACGCAAGCGCCACCACCACAGCAGCGCCCGCATCCGCCACCGACGAGCGCCCCGCAAGCGAAACCGCTGCCACGGGCACCACTCGCCCCAAGATCCACGAAGTCATTCTGGCGTCCGATCCGCACGTGCAGGTCTTTAACGAGCACCTCACCATCCTTGCGAGCCCCTGGATGGAGGGGCGCCTCCCGGGAACGCGCGGCATGGAACGCGCCATGCAATACATGGAAGAGCAGTTCCAGAAGTCGGGACTCCTTCCTGCGTTCCAACCCTCTGACGGCAGCGCGAAGACCTTCCGCCAACCGTTCCCGCTCGGGTCGCAACGCGAGGTCACAGATGAGCGCATCACGATCCTCTGCGGCGGCAACGAAGCCGCGCTTGAGAAGGAGTCCGACTTCCGCCTCACCTCGCTCGGGCGCGGAGGCTCCGCTGAAGGTGAAATCGCGTTCGTCGGCTACGGCATCGAGGACGGCCCCGACGGATACACGAGTTTCGCCGAAGGACACACGCTCGAAGGCAAGATCGCGCTCGTGTTGCGATTCGAACCCATGGATGAGCGCGGCAACAGCCAATGGGCAGAAGGCCAAGGTTGGTCTGGGCGCGCCGGCTTTCAAGGGAAGATCGCAGCGGTGGCGCGACGCAAACCTGCTGCGATTCTCGTGGTGAACACGCCCGGCGCCAACGATCCGCGCATCACCAGCCTCGGTACCGGCGG
This sequence comes from Phycisphaerales bacterium, assembly GCA_044352505.1. GTDB lineage: Bacteria > Planctomycetota > Phycisphaerae > Phycisphaerales > SM1A02 > QWPT01. The sequence goes on along the minus strand of JBILDS010000038.1, from coordinate 1,471 downwards.
TGGCCGCCCGATGACCGACGTGCCCGTCTTCATGCTGAGCACTGCGGCGGGCGAGCGACTGGTGGCGGCCTGTGAAGGCGGCGCGCGCTCGCTTCTCGATCTCCGAAAGCTCGCAGACGCGAAGGAGCCCGAGGGCGCGCGCAGTTTCGACCTGACTGGTTCCAAGGTCTCGGTGAACGCCACCGTGAGCGAGAAGCCGGTGGTTGCTGAGAACGTCGTGGCGGTGCTCCCAGGCCGAGGCGCGCTTGCGAACGAAGTGATCGTGATCGGCGGGCACCTCGACCATCTTGGCCAAGGCGACTTCGGTTCGCGCGAAGGCCCGGGCAAGCTCCACCCCGGTGCCGACGACAACGCGTCGGGATCTGCGGGCGTGATCATGCTCGGCGACATGCTCAAGAAGGCCTACGACGCGGAGTCTGCGGAAACGCCGCTGCGAACCATCGTGTTCGTCGGCTTCAGCGCCGAAGAAAGCGGCCTCAACGGCAGCCGCTTCTACGCAGAGAATCCGATCTACCCGATTCGCGACACCGTGCTGATGATGAACTTCGACATGATCGGCCGCATCAAAGACAACCGTCTCGCGGTGACCGCAGCGGGCGCGAAGGGCATCAAGGAATGGGCCGAAACCTTCTATCCGCAGTCTGGCCTCACCGTGGTTGATCGCGGCGGCGGCGGCGGCGGAAGCGATCACACGAGTTTCCTCGCGGTCGGCGTACCAATCCTCTTCGCGATCATTGCGGATTTCCACGATGACTACCACACCTCGCGCGATGTGTCGGAACTCATCGATCGCGAAGCATCGGTGCAAGCCATCCAACTCTGGCGCGAGCTCGCATGGGACATGGCGAAGCGCCCCGAGCGCTTCGAGCCAACCTCAACCGGCGGTCCGATGCGTCCGCAAGCAATCAAGGTTCGTGTGGGACTGCGCACGCGTGTTGCCGACGACGGATCCGGACTTGAGGTGGTCGAGGTCACCAAGGATGGCAGCGCAGACAAGGCCGGCATTGCCAAGGGCGACAAGATCGTCAAGTGGAACAAGAAGGACATGGCCACGCGCGAGGAGTTCGTGGAGGACCTTCGCCTGCATGATGTTGGCGCGATCGTGCAGTGTGTCTTCATGCGCGGCGACGAAGAGAAGACGGTCTACGTCACGCTCGAAGGGCCCGCATCACAGCGGTAGTGCGGGGCGCATGAGTTGTAGCGCATGAGTTGTAGCGCATGAGTTGTAGCGCATGAGTTGTAGCGCATGAGTTGTAGCGCGTGAGTTGCAGCGCATGCGTTGCAGCGCATGAGTTGCAGCGCATGAGTTGTAGCGCATGAGTTGTAGCGCATGAGTTGCAGCGCGTGAGTTGCAGCGCGTCAGTTGCAGCGCATGCGTTGCAGCGCATGCGTTCCGTCGGCCGCAGCGGTCACATCCGTCGCAACTCGTCCCGCAGGATTGCTGCAAGTTCGTAGTTCTCCGCGCGGACCG
>JBILDS010000229.1:0-4923 GCA_044352505.1 Phycisphaerales bacterium | reverse complement strand
GAACAACCACGGGCCGCGGCAGATGCCTGAGAAGCTCATCCCCGTGGTGATCGAGCGCGCGCTCGCCGGGAAGTCGATCCCGATCTACGGCGACGGCGAGCAGGTGCGCGACTGGGTCCATGTCGAGGACCACTGCCGCGCGCTTCTGCGCGTGCTCGAGGCGGGCCGCGTGGGCGAGGTCTACAACATCGGCGGCGACTGCGAGAGGACGAACCTCGCGCTCGTGCGCGCGCTGTGCGCGGTGCTCGACCGCGAGCGCCCGCGCGCGGACGGCGCGAGCTACGCCGTGCAGATCGCGCATGTGGCCGACCGGCCCGGGCACGACAGGCGCTACGCGATCTCGAGCGCGAAGATCGCGCGCGAACTCGGCTGGCGGCCCGCGGTCGCGTTCGAAGAGGGCATCGCCGACACGGTGCGCTGGTACCTCGCGAACGGCGCGTGGCTCGAGGCCGTATCGAACGCGGAGCACCGCGCGTTCCTGTCGCGTCAGTATGGCGGGTGAGGTCAGGGCTTCGTGAGCGACTCCGTCGCGTCGGTGAAGAGCGCAAGCGTGCGCGCGATGTGTGCGTCGCGTGCCTCGCGTGCCTCGCGGGTGGCGAGTCGCCGGCCGAGCGAACCGTCGAGCAGGAGCGTGGCGAGGCCATGCACGAGCGACCAGTGCATGGCGACGACGGCTTCGATTCGCTCCGCGGCTGCGGTTTCAGCGCGCGGCGCGCCGAACGCGCGGGGATCGGCCGTCTTGCGTCGCCACCGATGAAGTGCGCTGCGCAATCGAACGCCTCATCCGACCTTCGGGTCGGCGCCGCGGATGCATTGCAGATTGAGGCTGATTGGAACGCCCGCGAAGCGCAGTTTCGAGGTGTCGTCGAACAGCTTGAAATCGTCGACGCGTCGGAAGTCCTTGAAGCCGTGCTCCATCAGCAGCGCCGTCAGGATGTTCTGCGAGAAGCCGACCTTGTGGAAGTCGAAGGGCTCAATCTGGCCACCCATCATCATGCGCATGATCTTGAACTGCTCGTTCGCGCTGCGCTGGGCGTTCGGGTGCAGGAAGAGCTGGCAGAGCACTTCCATGTCAGGCACGGAGATCCGCAGCCGCCCGCCGGGCATGAGCACACGGCGCGCTTCGGCGAACGCCTTGGGAAGTTCGTCCTGGTATCCAAGGTGCTCATACACGTGCGACGCATAGATTTCGACGGCGCTTCCATCGGGAAACATCGAGAGATCGGTCACGCTGCTCCGCACATCAACGCCTTCGCGCTCCTCGACGTTGACGATGAGCCAGCCCTCCTTCACCTCCCAGCCGCCGAGATGGAGCTGCAGCCGCTTGGCGTTGGCGAACCGAGACGATGGATCGGAGGCAGGATCTTCCATGCGGGAGATCTATCTCAGGCCGGCACTGGATCTGTTGCACGAATGCCCGTGACCAATGGGCTCATGCTTCGCCCGGGAACCTTCGAGCGCGTGAAACCCCCTCGGCGAGCGTTTCGCTCAGAGCGCGTGGCGTTGCGCCGTGGTCGCACCAGAGCAGCTGCGGTGTATCGCCCGATGCGGTAGGCACTTGCGCACGCGACCCGCGGCGGTGCGGGGGTCGCCCTCGCGGGACGCTTCTGCGTTGCGCCGCGCAATCGCGCGCGATCCTTGTCGCGACTGCTCGGATTTGACCACGAAGGGCGCATACTTGTCGGGCTCCGGCGTACTTCGAAATGAGCGTGGGGCGTGTGAGGTTGAAGTCTGTGCCGCTCAAGTCTGTTCCCCTCAAGTCCACGCGCTGAGGTCCACGCGCTGAAGTCCACGCGCTGAAGTCCATCCCATCAAGTCGATCCCTTCAAGTCCATCCCTTCAAGTTTGGCGACACCCTCGCGCCCTCTTCCGAATCCCGCACCATGCACCCGCACACCCGCGCTCTTGTCCTCGGTCTCCTCGCACCTCTTGCATCGGTTTCGACGGCGCACGCGCAGACGCTGAGCGACCTCTGCCCCGAGCTTGCGACCGTGGTTGCCTTCGATGGCGCGGTGAACGACGCATTCGGCTTCTCGGTATCGCTCTCGGGCGACACGCTGGCGGTCGGTTCACCCACCGACGCCGTGGGCGCCCTTTCGCAAGCGGGCAGCGTGCGCGTGTTCGTGCGAACCGGCGGCACGTGGACGTTGCAGCAGACGCTGACGGCATTGGACGCAGCGAGCGGCGACCACTTCGGCTTCTCAGTGTCGCTCTCAGGCGACACGCTTGCCATCGGAGCCGTGTACGACGACGTGGGTTCCACGCCAGTCTCGAACCAAGGAAGCGTGCGCATCTTCACCCGGAGCGGCGGCGTCTGGGGCGCACAGGCAACTGTGGTTGCTGCCGACGGCGCTGCGAACGACTTCTTCGGCTGGTCGGTTGCGCTTGCGGGCGACACGCTGGCGGTGGGCGCAGTGGGAGATGATGTCGGCGCCGTCGCGAATCAAGGCACCGTGCGCGTCTTCACGCGGAGCGGAGCCGCGTGGACCGCGCAGCAGACCCTCACCGCTTCGGATGGCGCGGCGGGCGACCAGTTCGGCGTGTCGGTGTCGATCTCGGGCGAGACGCTCGCCGTTGGCGTGCCGTATGACGACAACGGCGCGAGCACCGAGCAGGGCAGCGTACGTGTGTTCACGCGCAGCGGAAACCTGTGGTCGCTGCAGGCTGCGCTTGCCGCAGGAGACGCCGCGCAGGGCGACGAGTTCGGATACGCGGTGTCGCTCTCGGGCGACACGCTCGCGGTGGGTGTTCCTTCGGACGACAACGGCGCGAACGCGAACCAAGGCAGCGTGCGCATGTTCACCCGCAGCGGCGCGAGCTGGATGCAGCAGGCGGCGCTGATCGCGTCGGACGGAGCGGCGAACGACGAGCTCGGGCGCGCGGTCTCCCTCTCGGGAGACACGCTGGCCGCGAGCGCAACGTTGGACGACGTCGGCCTTGTCACGAACCAAGGAACCGTGCGCATCTTCACGCGGAGCGGAACCTCGTGGAGCCCGTTCGCGACCGTGGCGGCCAGCGACGGTGCGCCCGGTGACTCGTTCGGCGTCGCGCTTGCGCTTGTGGGTGACACGCTCGCCGTCGGCGTTTCGGAAGACAATGTCGGCGTGAACGCGCGCCAAGGAAGCGCGCGGATCTTCGGCAACTACCGGGTGTGGAACCAGACGCGCGGTATCGGCTCGAGCACGCTCACGGCGGCGATCACAAGTGCGCTCGCGGGCGACCGGCTTCTTGCGAGCAACCTTGCGTTCGCACAGGCCGACGGGATCATCGACGCCGCGCAGAAGCGACTCACCTTCACCGCGCTCGAGCCGCTCACGCTTTCGTCGTCGGCGCTTATGACCGTTGCCAACGACTCTGTCTTCGAGAAGTCGCCTGCGGTCGCGGCGGGCGGACTCACCGTGAACGGCAGACTTGCGGCACCGATCGACGGCAGCGTCGCGTTTCAGGAGCTCACTGTTGCAACCGGCGGTCAGTTCTCCCAGCGCGGCGCGAACGTGCTCGTGAACCAGTCGCTCGCGACGGCGTCGGGCGGCATCGCCTATCTCGAGGGCTCCGTACTTGCGCCGACCGTTTCGACCGCCGTCGGCGCGCAGAACCGCGTTGCCGGCGACACCGATGTCTTCGCGAACTACACGAACGCGGGCGCGACCGTCATCCAGCGCGGGATCCTCTACATCTACGGCACGCTCACGAACACGGGCACGATCACCGGCAACTTCAACAACGGCGTCTTGCCGCCGAACCCGGGCGACGGCTACTCGATCGGCGGCGACTACATCGTGAGCGCTGAGTCGTCGATCATCCTTGCGGAGCCCGTGTGGTGGCTGCGCGTGGGCGGGAACTTCGATGTCGCGATCGACTCGTCGAGCCGCTTCGTGATGGACCAGGCCACGCTCGAGCTGACGGGCGTGGGCCCGGCGTCCGGCCAGTCGGTCGAGGTTCTCTCGCGCGACCTCGGTGCGGTTGACTCAGGCTTCGCGACGACGAACTTCCCGCTCGGCGCGCTGCGCGTGCGTGCGGGCGCGAACGCGAGCCTTGCCGACAACCACAACAACGCGCCGGGAAAGTCGGCCGAGGCGATCTACACGCAGGAACTCGTGGTGCCAGCAGGCGCGGCGCTCACGACGAACGGTCTGAAGGTCTACACACGCGTGGCGACGATCGCAGGCAGCGTGTCGAACCCGGCCGACATCGTGGTGGTGCCGGGCACGCCGCCGTGTGTGGCGGACATCGTGGCCGACGGTGCGGTGAACGCGGCCGACCTTGCGCTTCTCCTGACGAACTGGGGCCCGTGCACGAACAGCACATGCGCCGGCGACCTCGACCGAAACGGCGAAGTCGGCGCGCCAGACCTTGCGGCACTCCTCGCAAGCTGGGGTGCGTGTGCGCAATCGTGATTCTTTGCTGAACTCCACGATTTCTTGGCGGTGTCGCGGATAAATCGCGCTTTCGTAGGATGACGCCTCCCGCGCGGGAGTCGCGTATCCACGAGGATTTTCTGATGCATCGTTCTGTCAACCCCGCGACGAACCCAGCGACGAAACCCGCGACGAAACCCGCGACAAAACCGGCGACAAACCCCGCGACAAACCCGGCGACCAACCGACCCCGAGTCTGGCCGTCGATCTTCCGCATCTTCGCCCCGCGCTCGGCCTCGCTCGTGTTCGTCTCTCTCGTGCTCGTCTCGCTCGGGGCAATCGCGTCGACCGCCGTTCCCGCGCCGCCGCCGTCGCCCGACGCGCTCACCGAGGGTTCGGCCGCACAGTGGGGCGCCGCCGCGCAGGGGAGCACCGCTGGCGTCGCCAACGACACGAGCCGGGTTCGCGTCGGAAGTTCCTCGCTGCGCTTCGACACCGCAGGTGGGTTCGACAGCTGGTTGTGGGCGCCCGTTGCGAAGAACGCTGCGTGGGATCTTTCGGCAGG
>JBILDS010000228.1:0-4950 GCA_044352505.1 Phycisphaerales bacterium | reverse complement strand
GTCGCGACCACACGATTCGGCCGCGCGAGAATGGTCTCAGAGGCGTCGAGAAGCATGCGCGACACGATGACTGCAACAGGGATCGTTCCCGCCCGCGAGAGTCGGAGCGCATGCTCAATCGAGTCGCGGAGGGCTGAGAGATCCCCTGGCTCGATGATCGCGATACCCACATCATGAGCGATCCGGCGTGGGCAGAGTGTGGGTTCGCCAACCGGATCGTCCTCGAGAAGTACGGCAAGGCCATGCTCCGGGCTCGTGAACGACGTTCGCGCATCGCGGAGCGCGTCGACCGCGGACACGAGATCGCTCGCTGGCACGAGTGCCACGGCGCTCCGCCCGGCCCGAACAGCGCCGAGCGCAAGTGTCACCGCACGCGCACCGTCGCCGCCAATCACAACCTCGGTTTGGTGCCTGCCGAGCAATCGTGCCGCCGTCTCTTGCTGAACGAGCACGCCGAGATCCGGCCACCGCGCACTCGCGGCTGCGGCAAGAAGTCCCACGGGAACCTGCGACTCGAGCGCGCCCTTGAGAATCGCCTCAAGCGCGCGCACGAACACGGGTCCATCCGCTGTGGCGAGCGGAAGCACCGGCGCGGAAGAGGCTGCGATCGGAGGCACCACGGGAAAGATAGTGGAAACGGCGCTCCTCACGGCCGTTTGGAAAGCAGCCAGACGCGACCCGCCCCCCTACCATGCAGGTTCGCGTATGCGCTACCGCCTCGTCATCACCGATCTCGACGGAACGTTGCTCGACCGACGTGGCAACGTGAGCGAGCGAAATCTCTCGGCGATTCGTCGACTGCAGGATTCCGGTGTTGAGGTCATTCCGGCAACAGGGCGCGCCTTGCGGGAATGCGGGCATGTACTTGATGTCATCAACCACCTCGGCCATGCGATCACCGCAGGAGGCGCGTTGGTGCACGACGCCCGTGACGGTGCCGTCGTTCTGAGACGCGGCCTGCCTGAAGCTGCGGTTCGCCACGTGGCGGGAACACTCACCGATCACGGGCACCTAGCCCAGCTTCTTCAAGATCACACCCAAGCGGGCGTCGATTACGTCATGGTGGGCGAACATGCGTTCGACCCGGCGACGGAGTGGTGGTTTGAGAAGCTTCCTCTGACCTACCGCCGCGTCACCTCACTTCGTGAATATGACGAGCGCGGCCACACCGTGCGAGTTGGAACCGTGGCGCACGGTGAACTTCTGGCGCCCATCGTTGCCCGGATCAAGCGCGAACTCGGTGACATCGTGTCGGTGCAGCACTGGTCTGCGCTGACAGCCGAGCACGCTACCGGCGCACCCACACACATTCTTGAGGCGTTTGGCCGCGATGTGAACAAGTGGACCGCGATTCAAGCGCTCTGCACGCAGTACGGCATTGATCCGGCCGAAACCGTTGCGATCGGTGACGGGCTGAATGATCTTGAGATGGTGCGCGACGCCGGGCTCGGCATCGCCATGGCGAACGCCGACCCCCGAATCAGTGCCGTCGCGGACATGCGCGTCGGGCACCACGACGAGGCAGGCTTCGCTGATGCAGTCGACGCGGTACTTGCAGCCAATCGATAGGTTCGTCTTGCGGGTTCAGGCCCCCACAGCCCCGGAGCTCCTTCGTGCGAGCGTCCACACAGCCGGCTGCGGATCGGATTTCGGAGACGCGCCGCCCCAACGCGTGCCCCTCTCGCCGTTCTCGGGCGTCTCCCGACCCCGAAGCTTGTCGCGATTACGTCTGTCGTGATTGGCGCGCTTCGGGGCTGTGCGATAGATTATCTCGACTATGGAGCAGCAAGCCCCGGACCGCAACCGCCTCCGACAGGTGCAGACCACCGACCTCACCGAGAGTCGGCTCAACGATGACTTTGTCTACTGGCTGAAGAAGAACGGATCGACGTATCTCTCGATCGCGATGCTGGTTGCAGCCGCCGTGCTTGGCTACAACTATTGGCAGACGCAGCAGATCGAGAAGTCGGCGACCGCGTGGAGCGAGCTCGCAACAGCCTCGGAGTCGCGCATGCCCGAGCCACTTGAACAGGTGGCGAAGGATCACTCGGCACATCCCCAGCTGGCGATGGTTGCGCTGATCGCAGCGGGCGACCTGCGGCTTGGGCAGATTCAACGCAACGAACTTGCACCGGCTGCCGGCGAGACCCCCGCCATTCCACTCGACGACGCAGCGCGAAAGATCGCGCAAGACGCGGCGGATGAAAACTATACGAAGGCCGCTGAGTACGCGGTCGGACTGGTGGGCGGTAATCGAAAGGACGCAGCTCCGGTTCTGTTCGCAACGCTGTTTGGTCGTGCCGCGATTGCTGAGACTCGCGGCGACGTCGACGCTTCCCGGAAGTACCTCGAAGACGCCGCGGCACTCGCGGGCGCTGATTGGCCAAGCGTTGCGGACGTCGCCAAGGCTCGCCTTGAGGGGTTGACGCAACTCGCATCCCCAATTCCGTTGCCGCTCGCGGCGGAGATTCCTGCGAAGACTTCTGTCGGTGGGACAGCCCCGCTTCTGAACGACGAACTCTTCAACACGATCATCCAAGAGCAAGCCGCGGGACAGAGTGGCGGCGACGTTCCAGTTGAATCCGGAACGCCTGCTCCATCACCCAACGCGCCCGTGCCTCCTGCGCCGGAACCCACCAACCCGGTACCCACACCGGGCGGTTGACGGGAGCGGCCCTTGGCCGAGTCGAATCAATCTGAAACTCCCGGAGATGGCGGCGTGGACGATCGCGCTCGCCACGATCGCACGGCGTCGCTTCTCGGTGCCGGCGGAGCTGTCGATCGCGACGCCCTCTTCGCGCTCTACGAGGAAAACGCGGCGAAAGACGATGAAAGCCCCGTCACGGTCGAGTTCGAGCTTCTGAAGGATCTCGACAAGCGTCTCGATCGATACATGGTCGACCGCGTCCCGTTCTTGTCACGCACGCAGATTCAACGTTTGATCGATGAAGAGGCGATCACGGTGAACGGGCGTGTGCCGAAGAGCTCGACGAAACTCAAGAAGGGTGACAAGATCGTCGCCACGCTGCCGCCACCGCCATCGGGTGCGATTCAGCCGGAAGATATTCCGCTTGAGGTTCTCTACGAGGACAGCGCAATCATCGTGGTCAACAAACCTGCTGGGCTGATCGTCCACCCTGCACGCAGCCATAAGTCGGGCACGCTCGTCAACGCGCTCGCATGGCGGTTTAAGTATGTCTCGGGCGGCGAGCTCTCGAAGGTTGGCGAGGAGTTCGCGCGGCCGGGGATCGTTCATCGCCTTGACAAGTTCACGTCGGGTGCGATCGTGAGCGCGAAGAACGACACGGCGCACTGGAGGCTCGGGAAGCAGTTCGAGATGCGCCGCACCGACAAGCGCTATCTCGCGCTTGTGCATGGCCACCCGGAGCGCGCGGTCGAAACGATCGACCTCCCGCTCGGCAAGCACCCATCGATCAAGGAAAAGTATGCGGTGCGATTCGACGACACTGGCAAGCCGTCGGTCACGATTCTCCGCGTACGCGAGCGCTACTCCACGCCATCGAGCGCGAAGTACGCGCTGGTCGAGCTCGAGCTGAAGACCGGCCGCACGCACCAGATTCGCGTGCATGTGTCGTATCTCGGGTTTCCGATCGTGGGCGACGATATGTACGGCGGCAAGCATTCGACAGAGCGCGACCTCGGCGGCGAGCGTGACGCGATGCTGCTTGCGCGCCAGGCGCTCCACGCGACCACGCTTGGCTTCAAGCATCCGATGACCGAGCAGCCGATGACGTTCACGGCGCCGCTTGCCGCCGACCTCGCGCGCGCGGTCACGCTTCTGCGCGCCGCGACGCGCGCAACAGGCAGCGAGCCCGCGGTCGACGCGCCGGGCGCGACCATCGATCTTGGGCTCATTTGCCGGTAAGCGGGCGCGTGCCTGGCACGTGCCGGGTACGTGCTAGGTACGTGCCGGGTACGTGCCGGGTACGTGCCGGGTACGTGCCGGGTACGTGCCGGGTACGTGCCGGGTACGTGCCGGGTGCTGATTGCACTCACGCTGCGTGCGTACAACGATCCTCTGTCGGAGCGGCGACTTCCATGCCGCGCGTCAGGAGAAACTCTCGCAGTTCAGCGAAGGTTGAGTCCGAGTCGAGCGTGAGACGCCGCCACGCTTGTACAAATGCCGGTCGCCGCATTGCGCGCTCGATCCCCTCCTCCCAGCTTCGCCACGCGATGTCGGAAATGCGCCCATGACGACGCAGAAAGAGCTGCTCGTTGGTGAGGTCGAAGTACCAATAGAACGCTGCCAGCGAAGACTCCATCTCTGCATCATCAAGCGGCTGCCCGAGCAGAGCCTTCAGCGGCATCCGCATCGAGACTTGCCGGAACTCACGGGCGAGCGCGTCTTCGAAGGTGACTTGGGTGTTGCGGGTCGCAAGTCGGAGTTGCCGGTAGGCGATGATCATGCTTGTCGACGTTGCGATTCCCGTGAGCGATGCGATCGATTGAAGGACGAGGGAGTACGAGAAGTCTGGCATGGGGCTTGTCTCAAGCGTGTGCGTGCACGCAAACCTTGACTGAATGGAAGTCGGCACCGTGAGTGCCCGCGACGCGGGCGATCAGGCAAATCGTGGGTTGTGATCGGTTCCAGTTGACTCAGGACGTGCGCCGAGGTGACGCGGGTCGCTGCAGGGTCAACAGAAGCAGCAGGGGCAACCACAATGGTGATTGCGACACATGTGCTGCAGAGCGCACATTCCACGCATTCGAGCCGCAGCGGCAGCCTGCAACGTCGGGCACGACGAGGCAAACGCCACGGGCGTCGAATGGCGGAAGGTTGGCGTCAGTCGCCGCATGAGGGTGGAAAGATAGCGTGCGAAACTCGCAATGCAAGTCGGGAAATGGTGCCAGGCACGTGCCAGATACGTGCCGGGTACGTGCCGGGTACGTGCCGGGTACGTGCCGGGTACTGCATCCAGCGCCACAGCC